>JAURCQ010000013.1 GCA_030828335.1 Gammaproteobacteria bacterium | reverse complement strand
CGTACATGGGCCATGCGGCGGCGTCCTCTATGATTTTCTTCGCCTTTATCAGCGCCGCGCCCTATCTCATGGTGAATACGCTGGGCCAGGGGGCGACGGCCTATGGGATGTGGTTCATCATCATTTCCCTCGGCTATATGGGGGGGAATCTGCTCGCGGTGCGCCTGTCCGGGCGCTACCCCGTGCTGGCGCTGATGCTGGCCGGCTCCACCCTTGCGGTGCTGGGCATTGCGCTGGCGGCGCTCCTCGCGCTTTGGGGGCCCTTAACCCCGGCAGGGCTCTTTCTCCCCATCGCCCTGTCCATGATTGGCAGCGGCCTCGCGGCCCCGAATGCCCAGGCGGGGGCGATTAATGTCTTCCCCGAACGCGCGGGGACGGCTTCAGGGCTGACCAGTTTCCTGCAGATGTTTGTGGCGGGCCTCGCCACCCAAGCCGTGGGGGTGGCGCAGAACGGCACCCCCTGGCCCATGCTCGGGGCCATGGCTCTGGGGTCCACCGTGGCCCTGGGCTGTATTGCCTGGGCCTATCGCCTTGAAGCTTAGCCTTAAGCGTCGGTGACGCCCTGAAAGCGAACCCCGGCGATGGTGGTCGGTTCCGGGGCGTCCTGGGCATCGCGAACCTTGAGATCAATGCCCACAAGCGCTTCCATCGGACCCGATTCGAAGAGGATCCGATTGCCGTCGAGGGCGAGGCAGGGCAGGCCCTCGTATTCCGAAAGCGTCGTTTCCAACACCGCGCTCCAGCGGGCCGCCAGGGCTTCCGGGTCCGGGCTAGCCAGGCGGGCGGCGGCGAAGCCTGCGGCCCAGCCCGCCTCGCGCTGTTCGGCCCAGCTCGGGCCCGCCCAGTGCCAGCCGTCCCAGCTGGGCATTTGATCGATGGAGACGATGGCGCCCCCTACATCCTTTGGGTGCAGGTGGCTGGCGAGGGCTTCCGGGCGGTCCGAGGTCCAGACCGTCCGGACCCCCAGCTCGGCAAAGTGCGCCCGCCGTGCGGCGAGGTTGTCGCACTGGAAAATCACCATGTAGCCCGCATTGCCGCCCTGGCGTTCGATCCAGCGGCCGGCGGTGGTGTTCTCCTTTACGGGGCTGACCACTTCGAGATGGTCGTCGCCGACGACCAGCAGGCGGTTTTCCAAGCCAAAGGCGCCGACCCCAGGATCGATGTAGCCGAGGGGTACGGCGAGAAAGGCGCGCAGTTCGTCAATGACGGGATCGCGCTGGGCAGCAGCTAGGGCAAGTTGGCGAAGACGTAGCATAGTCGGGTCCCTCCCCGGTGAGCGAAGCCCAAGGCTAGCCCAGGGGCGGTGCGGATTCGACCACCTCAAGGCAGAGTTGGGGATGGAGGTGGCGCTGGGCCTCCCAGAAGGCGTGGCCGGCCCGATTGGGCGCGAGCACCTGCACGTGTACGGGCATGTTCGGATAGGTCTGCAGGAGCCAGCTCAATAGGGCTGCGCCCAGCCCTTCCCGACGTCGGGCCGGGGCGATGCGAAGCTCCCGAAGCCGCAGAGCGGGGCCTTCCTTGACCCACTGGGCATGGCCCGCGAAGGACGGACCGGTGCCGAGGAGCACGGCGTGCTCCCCCTGCTGGAGCCTTCGAAAAAGCCGCTGACGCTGGGCGGCGATGGCGCCCGCTTCGCGAGCAGGGCGCCCTTCGTCCTCAAGCAGCGCGAGGCTGCTGTTCACCAGCGCGGCGAAGGGGCCCCGGAAGGCACCGCGCAGTTGGACCGGCGTGAAAGCCAGGCCGGCAATGTGCTCCCTTGATTTGCCCCAGGGCCCCTGGCTCAATGTGCGCTCCTTGCTGGCGGCGGACGGCCTGTCATGATCCACGGTAAGCGACTTCGGCCGCGCGCGAGCCTTTCGGCATTGGCGCTGGCTACGCTGCTCGTTTGTTTGTCGGGCTGCGCCGCGGTGATCTCCCGCGCCACCGATCCCCTCGCGGAGAACCTCACTCAGGCAATCCTGAATCATAACGACCCCGAGACCGTCGCGGCGGCCGTCCCGACCTACCTTCTACTCCTCGATAGCCTACTCCAGAGCGCTCCCGAGGACCCAGGTCTGCTTTTGGCTTCGGCCACCCTTCACAGCGCTTTTGCAGGAAACTTTGTTCAGGAGCCTAGCCGCTCGAAGCGCCTTCATGCCCGGGCCCTTAGCCTTGCCGGTGAGGCGGCGTGCCTCGCGGCGGCGGGCTGCGCCCTGCGCACCGAGTCCTACCCCCGTTTCGAAGCCTGGGTCGGCAAGCAGGAGGATCCGGCCTTGCTCTATACGCTGGCGACGAGCTGGGCGGGCTACGTGCAGGCCCATAGCGACGACTGGCGGGCCGTGGCGGAGCTGGCCCGGGTCCGAGCGCTCCTCCAGCGCGTGCTGGTATTGGATGAGGCTCACGAGCACGGCGGCGCCCATCTCTACCTCGGCGTGCTCGACACCCTTGCGCCTCCGGCCCTCGGCGGCCGACCGGAGGCGGGGCGCAGCCATTTTGAGCGGGCCTGGGCCTTAAGCGAGGAGCGCCATCTGACGGCCAAGGTGCTGCTCGCGGAGCGCTACGCGCGCATGCTCTTTGACCGGGAGCTTCACGATCAGGTGCTGCAGGAGGTGCTTGAGGCCGACCCGGAAGCGCCGGGGCTGACCCTGGCCAATACCATCGCGCAGGCCCAGGCTCGGGTCCTGCTCGCCGACGCTGACCACTACTTCTAAGCTAAGGAGTCCCCATGGTTTTCGCAGGGAAGGGGCGCTGGGCGCTCATCGCCATGTTGCTCTGCCTGAGCGCCGGCCTTCAGGCGGCCACGCTGAAAATCGCGACCCTATCGCCTCCGGGGTCCGCCTGGATGCAGGCCATGGAGGCTGCCGGGGCGCGCATCGCCGCGGAAACGGAGGGGCGCGTCACCCTGCGCTTCTACCCCGGTGGCGTAATGGGGGACGACACGGCGGTGCTGCGTAAGATTCGCTTCGGGCAGCTCCAGGGCGCCGCCCTGACCACCGGCGCGCTACAGAACGACTTCACGGACGTGCAGCTCTACAACCTGCCCATGCTGTTCAAGGACTTCGACGAAGTGGATGCGCTCCGGGCCCAGTTTGACCCGGAGCTCCTGGCGGGCCTAGAGGAGGCTGGGTGGGTCGCCTTCGGCTTTGCGGAAGCGGGTTTTGCTTACGCCATGAGCAAAGCGGAGGTGACGACCCTTCCCGAGGCCCGGGCGCTGAAGGTGTGGTCCCCTTCGGACGATGAAGGGGCGGAAGCCGCGCTCCGGGGCTTCGGGCTGACCCCCGTGCCGTTAGGGATCGCCGATGTGCTCCCCGGTCTCCAGACCCAGCTGATCGACGCCATTGCCGCGCCCCCCGTGGGCGCCGTTGCGCTGCAGTGGTTTACCCAGCTGCGCGCCGTGCTCGATCTGCCTTTTATGTATGTCTACGGCACCCTGGCCCTGCAGCGAAAGGCCTTTGAGCGCTTAAGCGCCGAAGACCAGGCCGTGCTCCGCTCGGTGCTGTCGGAGACCTTCGCGGCCATTGGCGCGCAAAACCGTGCTGACCATGAGCAGGCGATGGCAGCCCTGAAGGCGCAGGGCTTGCAGTTCCTGTCGCCAACCCCGGAGGCGCGAGCTGAATGGGTGGCAGCGGCGGCGACGGCGCGGCAGGAAATGATCGACAGCGGCGCCGTGAGCGCGGAACGCTATGCGGCGCTGCAGGCAGCCCTTCGCGCCTATCGGGCGCCCTAGCCATGCTGCGCCTTGAGAAGGCGGCGCTGGCCGCCGCCTTCGGGCTTCTCCTGCTGATTGCCCTGCTGCAGATTCTGCTTCGCAATGGCTTCTCCACAAGCCTTCCCGGAGCCCAGGAGCTGCTCCAGACGCTCGTGCTATGGCTGGCCATGCTTGGCGCCCTGGGCGCCACCCGGGAGGGGAACCACATCCGCATTGATCTCCTGGCCCAGGTCCTTCCCGGCCCCTGGGGGCAGCGCCTCCATCGCCTGTCCGCCCTGGCCACGGCGGGGCTCTGCGCCTTTGCGGGGTACCACGGTTCCCTGCTGTGCCTGCTCGAGCAGGAGGAGGGGCGCCTGGCCTTTTGGGGGCTCCCGGTGTGGGTCACGCTTTTGATTATCCCCGGCGCCTTCGGGGCCATGGCCCTGCGCTTTCTCCGCCTCGCCTGGCGCCCGGCGCCATGACCGAGCTCTTCCTAGCCCTGACGGTCCTGCTGCTGCTTTCCGGGGCCCCGCTCTTTGCCATTTTGCTTGCCGCGGCCTTCACGGGCTTCGCCTGGGCCGAGATCCCCCTGACCATCGTGGCCGTGGAGCTCACCCGGCTCACGGATACGCCCTTGCTCGTCTCCTTGCCCCTCTTCGCCTTTTCGGGCTACGTGCTGGCCGAGGGGCGCAGCGCCGATCGCCTCGTCGCCCTTACGCAGGCGGCCCTCGGCGGTCTTCGCGGGGGGGTGGCTTGGGTGACCGTGCTCTGCTGCGCCCTGTTTACGGCCTTCACAGGGGCCTCCGGGGTTACCTTGGTGGCCCTTGGGGCCTTGCTCTATCCCGCCCTCCGCGCCGATGGCTTTAGCGACCGTTCGGCCCTGGGCCTGGTGACCACCTCCGGAAGCCTTGGCCTGCTTCTCGTGCCCAGCGTGCCGCTCATTCTCTATGGCGTGCTAGCGCAGCAGCTCGGGGTGGGTCCGAGCTTCTCCCTACGCCAGCTATTTCTGGCAGGGGTGGTGCCCCTTTTGGTGATGATGCTGGCGCTGGGCGCCGTGGCGCTGGTCCAGCTTCGTCGGGGTCGGAGGGCGGCGGAGGGGCCCGCCGGGCCGACGGCGAGCGCAGAAGCGCCGGCGCCCCGGCCGAAGTTTGGGGAAGCGCTCTGGGCCGCGCGCTTTGAAGCGCCCCTGCCCGTGCTCGTACTCGGAGGCATCTACGGGGGCGTCTTTGCCCTGTCCGAGGTCGCGGCGGTGACGGCCCTTTATGTGGTGCTGGCTCAGTGCCTCCTCTACCGCGATGTGTCCCTTCGCGCCCTCCCGAGCCTGGCCTGGCGCAGCATGACCCTCGTGGGGGGCGTGCTCATGATCCTCGCGGCGGCGCTTGCGCTGGCGAACGTGTTCGTCGATGCCCAGCTTCCTGAGCGCATCTTCGAGGCCTTAAGCACCCAGCTCACCTCGAAAACCAGTTTTTTGCTGGCCCTCAATCTGGGCCTCCTACTCCTGGGCATGATCATCGATAGCTACGCGGCTATCGTGTTGCTTGTGCCCCTGCTGTTGCCCGTGGCCGTGGCCTACGACATCCACCCGATCCACTTTGGCATGATCTTTTTGGCAAACCTTCAGCTGGGGACCCTGACGCCCCCGGTGGGCATGAACCTCTTCATCGCGAGCGTCCGTTTCAAGCAGCCCCTGGGGGTGCTTTATCGAGCGAGCCTGCCTTATCTGGGGGCCCTGCTGTTCGCCCTGCTCCTAATCACCTATATTCCCGCCCTCAGCACGTTTACGCTTTAAACGATCGGGTAGGACCGCAGGGGGAGGGCGTTATGATTCGAATGCTGCGGTCCGCCGGCCTCATCGCGCTGGCCCTCTTGGCCCTGGGCGCCCGCGCCGACGACAGCGTTCGGGATCCCTTCGAAACCTTTAATCGCCGTGCCTTCGCGCTGAACAACGCTTTAGATCGCCATTTCATCCGTCCCGCCGCCGTGGTCTACGACCGCATGGTGCCCGCCCCCCTGGGCCATGCCGTCTATCGCTTCTTCGATAATCTGGCTGAGCCCGTGAGCATGACGGGCGCGCTCCTGCAGGGGGATGTGGAACGCACGCTCACCGCCTCCGGGCGCTTTTTAGTGAATTCCACCCTGGGCCTTGGGGGTTTGTTCGATCCAGCGACGGACCTTGGCTTTGTCGACGTGGATGAGGATATCGGCCAGGCCTTGGACAGCTGGGGCTTGGATCGGACTCCCTACCTGGTGCTGCCCTTCTGGGGGCCCGGGACTCTGACCACGCTCCCCGACCGGGTGCTGGTGTGGTGGTTGCCCCCGCAGCTCCTTGGCGACTATTGGTTGGCGCCGCTCCGGGTGGTGGATACGGTGTCCTATCGTGCCAGCCTTCTGGGGGCGACGAACCTCCTTGAGGGGGAGGCGCTAGACCCCTACGCCTTTGCCCGGGATAGCTACCTCCAGCGCCGTCGCCAGCTGCGCTACAACGGCGCGCCGCCGCCGGAGGCGCTGGACGCGCTGCTCGACGAATTCTAGGGCGCCTAGAGGTCCGGGCGGAGCACGGAGAGCTGAGCCCGCAGCCCGTCAGGATCGAGCATGAGCGTTCCCAGGTGGTCGAGGAAATCCCGCACGTGCTTCGGGACCCGGCCCCGGGCCAGGGCCCGCTCCCCGGTTTCCGTGCGCAGAAAGCGGAAGCTATCGAGGATCGGGTCCGGATCCGTCACGTACTCCTGCGCCTGCTCATTGAGGTAGCCGTAGAAGGCTTCGAGCTCATCTTCAGCGAGGCCGAAGGCCCCGGGGCGCGCCACCGCGTTGGCCCAGAGGGTCGTGAGGTAGATGCGGTAGCGCTCCGTATCGATGAAGGTTTCCGCGACGGTGCTGTGGGTCTTCATCTCCTCTAGCACGGGGGCGTAGAGCGCCTGGAAGCGTTGGCGTTGCGTCTGGTCTTGGGTCATCGGGCTCTCCCTTAGCATCGAGGAGCATACGGGCCCGCAGGGTTGAGGAAAAGGCGGCGGTAAACGGAGCTCGCCCCGGCGTTTGCAATGGCGCGGGGCCGTCGCTATCGTCCTGCGCACGTTTCAACGGGCAAAAAACTTGAGGGGGCGTCTCATCTCTAGGGGCGCTCTGGGAGATTGCCATGGCAACCGCGTTGACCTTTGATCCCGTCACCCTTCCGCCGGCGGCGGAGGCCCTCCGCAGCGAGGTTCGGCAGTTTGTCGCCGAAACCCTCGGCAATGAGCATCGTCGCAACTCGGACTTTGGCGCGAGCCACGACCCGGAGTTCAGCCGTGCCCTGGGGCAGCGGGGATGGATTGGCATGACCTGGCCGACGAAGTACGGCGGGGGCGGGCGCAGCTTCTTTGAGCGCTACGTCATGACGGAGGAGCTCCTGGCCGCCGGTGCCCCCGTGGGGGCGCACTGGATTGCCGATCGGCAAAGCGGGCCCCTGCTGCTCCGCTACGGCACGGAGGCGCAGCGCGAGTTCTTTCTACCTAAAATCATCGCCGGGGAATGCTTCTTCTCCATCGGCATGAGCGAGCCCGATTCGGGCTCCGATTTGGCCTCCGTGCGCACCACCGCCACCCCCGTGGAGGGGGGCTGGCTGGTCAATGGCACGAAGCTCTGGAGCAGCGGCGCCCATCGCAATCACTACATGATTACCCTCGTGCGCACCCCCACGGAATCCGAGAGCCGCCACGCGGGCCTCTCCCAGCTCATCGTGGATCTGCGCAATTCCTCGGGCCTGACCGTTCGTCCCATCACCAACCTGGCAGGGGATGCGGAATTCAACGAGGTGGTCTTCGAGGACTGCTTTGTCCCCGCCGACCGCCTGGTGGGGGAGCCGGGGAACGGCTGGGAACAGGTCACCAGCGAGCTCGGCTACGAGCGCAGCGGTCCCGAGCGTTTCCTTTCTGCCTTCCGGGTCTTTGTGGAGCTGCTCCGGGAAGTGGGGCCGAAGCCCACGGACCATCAGGCGGCCGTGCTTGGCCGCATGGCTGCGCACATGATGACGCTGCGCAATATGTCCATCTCCGTAGCGGGCATGCTGGAGAGCAACCGGAATCCCGTGGTGGAAGCGGCGCTTGTGAAGGAGCTGGGGAACAATTTTGAACGGGAAGTCCCGGAGATTGCGCGCCTCGTGGCCCCCGGCGGGGGCTCGGCGCTGTTTAGGCAAACCCTCGAAGACACCATCCTGCATGCGCCGTCCTTCACCATCCGCGGCGGCACGCGGGAGATTCTCCGGGGCATGATTGCGCGAGGCTTGGGGCTACGATGAACGAAACAACGCAGTTGATGCTGGAATCGGCGGAGCGCCTCCTTCGGGATGCCTGCCCCAAGGCCGTGGTAGATCAGGCGGAGGCAGGGCAGCGCCCGGACGTGCTCTGGACCGAGCTGGAAGCCCTCGGGCTTCTCAACGCCTGCGTACCGGAAGCGCAGGGCGGCGTTGGCCTTCCGCTGGCGGAAGGGCTAACCCTGTTGCGCCTCGCGGGGCGCTATGCGGTCCCCGCGCCCTTTGCGGAAACGCTGCTGGGTCGCGCCCTGGTGGCAGAGGCGGGGATGCCGGAGGCCCTTGAGGGGATGATGACCCTGGCCGTGCCCGCGGTGCAGGGTGACGGCTATGCCCCCGTGCCCTTTGCCCCCTGGGCCCGCTGGGTGCTGGTGGCCCAGGCGGGGCCGGACGGCGCCGTGAGCTTCCAGTGCCTGCCTCAGGAACAGCTGACCTTTAGCGAGCCGCGCAAGGGCCTCGCGGGGGAGCCGGAGGCCCTCCTGCTCGGCGGCGCCGGGCAGGGCCCGAGCTTCTCTTCCCCTTTGGCGTCGAGCTTGGCGAAGCTCCAGGGGCTGCTGGCGCTGAGCCGCGCAGTCATGATGGCCGGGGCCCTGGAAAGTGCCCTCGATTTAAGCGTTGCCTACGCCCTTGAACGCAAGCAGTTCGGCCGGGAAATTGCCAAGTTTCAGGCGGTACAGCAGCAGCTGGCGGTGCTCACGGGGGAGGTCGCTGCTGCTCTCCGGGCCGCCGATGCAGGGCTTGAGGCCCTGGGGTCGCCTCGGGAGGCGACGGCCTGGGCCGTGGCCAAGGCCCGGGCCGGGGAAGCCGCAGGCAAGGGCGCGGAGATTGCGCATCAGGTGCACGGGGCCATGGGCTTTACCCACGAGCACCAGCTTCACCACCGCACCCGGCGCCTCTGGTGCTGGCGCGACCAGCATGGTCATGAAGCCTATTGGCAGGCCGTACTCGGTCGGGCGCTTTGTGCCGCCGGCGCCGAGGCGCTCTGGCCGGAGCTCACCGGCTCCGCCTAGCCCACAGCTTTGTCTACCGTCACCGCTTAGGAGAGCCCATGCCTGCCCCCCAGCTGGTTTGGTTTCGCAACGACCTTCGGGTCGCGGATCACCGGGCCCTGGCCGCGGCGGCGGCTGCCGGGCCCGTGCAGGCCGTATTTCTAAAGGCCGAGGCGCAATGGCGCGACCACGGCGTGGGTGCCAACCGCCTCGCCTTTCTTGAGCGCAACCTGCGGGCCTTAGCCGAGGCCCTAGGCGCCCTGGGCATTCCCCTCACCGTTCTAGAGGCGTCGCGGTTCCGGGACGCCCCCGGGACGCTCCTGCCCTGGGCCCAGGCCCAGGGGGCGGTGGCGCTCCATTTTAACGATGAGTACCCCCTAAACGAGCGGCGGCGGGACGATGCGGTGGCCCGGGCCTTTGCTGAGGCGGGGCTGGCGGTGCATCGCTATACCGATAGCGTCATCGCGCCGCCGGGCACCGTGAAAACGGGGCAGGGGGCGCCCTACACGGTGTTCACCCCCTTTAAGCGCCGCTGGCTGGCAACGCTCGATCTGCCTTCGGCGGTGCCCCTCGCCCCGCCCCCGCCCCAGGGGCCGGCTTGCCCGCCCGGCCGCGCCCTCGCGGACGCCATGACCCTCGCCGGCGCCAAGGCCGCTGCCGTGCCCGCCGAGCTTTGGCCCGGAGGGGAGGGCGAAGCGCACCGGCGCCTTGCGCAGTTCCTTGCGGAGGCGGCCCTGCGCTATGACAGCCAGCGGGATTTCCCGGCGGTCACGGGCACGAGCACCCTCTCGCCCTACCTGTCCCTGGGGGTGCTATCCCCTCGGCAGGTGCTGGGTGCGCTCCTCGCCGCCTTCCCCGATGCCCTCGAGGGGTCGGGGGGCCCCAGCATCTGGCTCTCGGAGCTCATTTGGCGGGAGTTCTATCGCCACGTGGTGGCCGCTTTCGATCACGTTTCCAAGGGCGAGGCCTTCCGCCCCGCCTTCGCCGATTTGCCCTGGCGCCAGGATCGGGAGGGGCTTGCGGCCTGGAAAGCAGGCTGCACGGGCTTGCCCCTCGTGGATGCGGGCATGCGGGAGCTCGCGGCCACGGGGTGGATGCATAATCGGGTGCGCATGGTGGTGGCCATGTTCCTGACGAAGAACCTGCTGATCGATTGGCACCTCGGGGAAGCCCATTTCATGGATCAGCTCGTGGACGGGGACTTCGCCGCGAACAATGGCGGATGGCAGTGGAGCGCCGCCACGGGGACGGACGCGGCGCCCTACTTTCGCGTGTTTAATCCCGTGACCCAAAGCCAGCGCTTCGACCCCGAGGGCCATTACCTCCGGCGCTGGGTGCCGGAGCTCGCGGGCCTTGATGCGCGGTCGATTCACGAACCCTGGCGCTATGCCGGCGGGCCGAAGGCCTATCCCAAGCCCGTGGTGGATCTCAAAGCCAGCCGGGAGCGGGCCATCGCCCACTTCAAGGCCCACGCCGCCGGCTAGCCATTGCCGGCGAGGGCTCTATAATCCGCGCCCGGACACACGGGACGGTCGGAGGCCCTATGCACGCTGCGGTGGAAGAGCTACTTACGCTCCTAGAGCTTGAGCCCGTGGAACGCTATCTGTTTCGCGCGCAAAACGAGCGGGCGGCGGGCCCCCGGATCTTCGGAGGACAGGTGCTGGCCCAGGCGCTCCGTGCCGCCGCCCTCACCGTGGAGGGGCTCGAGCCCCACTCGCTCCATGCCTACTTCCTGCGCCCCGGGGATTCTAAGCATCCCCTGCTGCTCGAAGTGGAGCCCATTCGCGACGGCAAAAGCTTCTGTACGCGCCGGGTGCGGGTGATTCAGCGGGGGGAGGCCATCTTTAGCATGTCCGCCTCCTTCCAGGTTCAGGAGGACGGGCTCGAGCACCATGCCGACATGCCTGCCTGGCCCATGCCTGACGCCCTGGAGGATGACGTGCAGGTGGCCCGTCGCCTCGAGGGAAAGGACCCGAACGTCATGCCCTGGGCCGTGCGGGAGCGGGCCTTTGAGTCTCGTTCCGTCTACGGCTTTGGCGCGCCGCCCCCGGAGGCGCCGGTGAAGCCCGCCTGGTATCGGCTGCGAAGCGAACTCGACCAGGCGCCAATCATCCATGCCTGCCTTTTGGCCTACGTTTCCGACATGGGGCTCATGTCCACGTCCCTCGTCCCCCACATGGCCACCACCCCCCGGGCCCATATCATCGGCGCCAGCCTCGATCACGCCATGTGGTTCCATCGTCCCTTTCGGGTGGACGATTGGCTGCTCCACGATCGGGACAGCCCCGCGGCTCGCGGCGGCCGCGGGTTTAATCGCGGCAGCTTCTTCGATCAAAGTGGGCAGCTCGTGGCGTCGACGGCCCAGGAAAGTCTCATTCGCGTGCGCCGGGACCAGGAGTAGGTTGTGAACGATGTGCCCGGTGAGGCCGGTCTGTGGGAGCATCGCTACCAAAGTGGGGAAGACCTCTTTGGGGCGAAGCCGAACGCCTTCTTCCTAGAAGCGCTTCAGGCCCGCCCCCCCGGCCGGCTCCTCCTGCCCGGGGAGGGGGAGGGGCGCAATGCGCTGGCGGCCCTGCGCCTCGGCTGGGAGGTCTGCGCTTTTGATCTTTCTTCCACCGCGCGGGACCGGGCCCACGCTCGGGCCGAGGCCCTGGGGAAGACCCTGATCTATGAGCTGGGGGCTCTGCCGGAGCTGCCCGAGGCGGCCCCCTTCGCCGAGCCCTTCGATTTCATTGCGGTGATCTTCGTCCACCTTCCTGCCACGGTTCGGCGGGCGGCCCACCAGGCCTTAGCTGCCCGTCTTGCTCCCGGCGGTGCGCTCTTGATCCAAAGCTTTGCACCGAAGCAGGCGGCTAACCCTTCCATGGGGCCGAACAGCACGGCGCGCCTGGCCTCCCCCGGGACCCTCGCCCGGGATTGCCGGGGCCTTGAGGTGCTACGGGCCCAGGAGCGAGACGTGGTCCTCGATGAGGGCCCCCTGCACACCGGACCGGCCTCCGTGGTGGAATTTCTGGCCCAGCGCCCCCGTTAGAAACCGTTCAACCAGGCCAGTTGGCTTTTCGCCAAAGCCAGCTGGAGATCCAGCTGCTGGGCCGGATCGTCCGGGAAGGGCAGGTGCGTCGCCGGCGCCGGAAGGCGGTTTAAGGTGGCATCCAGGGCGTAGCTTTGCCCCTCGAAAAACACCACGTTCCAGGCGTGAAGCCCGAAGCCCGTGCCCTCCGCATTGAGCGCAAGACCCAGCCGTGTGCTGTTTTCGAAGCCCGCCTCATCGAGGGCCAGCTGGAGCAGGGCAGCGAATTCGTAGCAGTCCCCGGCGGCGTTCGGTGGCAAGTTCTTGAGGTCAGGAAGGTAAGCGCCGGGTACGTAGCGCAGCTGAGCTCGGACCCCTTCCATGGCCCGGGCGAGGCGGAGCCCTAGGGCTTCGGGCACCGCAGGGGCCGGTTGGGGCAGCAGGAGCACCGCATCGCCTGGCTGCGGCGCCTGGGGCAGGGCCGCCGAGGGGGGCCAGAGCCGGGCCGCGGGGCCGGAGAGGCGAAGGGGCTGGGGGGGCGAGCCTGAGTGCGCTGTCACGGGGAGCAGGAGCGGCGCGAGGGGCTCGGGCGCCTTGGGAAGCACCGGCGCCTCGGCCACGCGCTGAAGGAGAAAGCTTTCCCCTCGCTTCAGGGTTTCGAGCATGCCCTGGTCGTCCAGCACGGCCCCCTCCGCCCCCGCGGCCGCTGCTCCGTCCAGCCAGGCCTCGAGGGTTGCCGGCGTGCGCAGGGGCTGGCGGAAGAGGGCGCCCTGGGGTAGCTGGACCCGCTGCTGACCGTGGAGGAGTTCGTGGGGCGGCGCCCGGCGATAGCGATAGTCACGTTCGGTTCGCAGCCGACCGCCCCCGGGGGGGTCGAGAATGCTCACGATGGCAATGGAGAGGCTGTCCCCCCGGACTTCTCGGCGCACCGTGAGCTGCCCCGCCAAGGTGCCCCCGAGGTGCAGCGCGTAGTGGGTTTCCGCACCCCGGGCGAGGAGTCGCTCCGGGGCCGAGGACTCAGCGCAGCCCGCCAATAGCAGGAGCCCAAGGCAGACGCCGAAGGCTCGGCGAGGGACCTTTCCCATGGCTTGTCTTCTTCCAACCGGGGGGAAGGATTAGACTAGCGCGCTTTCCCAGGAAGACGAAGGCAACCCCCATGGACGAACGTCCCGAAAGCGCCGGCCCCGACCACTTCATTGCCCAGCGCATCCGGAAGGACCAGGCTCAGGGTAAGCACGGGGGCGCCGTGGTCACTCGCTTTCCCCCGGAACCCAATGGCTACCTGCATCTTGGGCACGCCAAATCCATCTGTTTGAACTTCGGCATGGCCGAGGTCTTCGGGGGGCGCTGCAACCTTCGCCTCGATGATACGAACCCCGCGAAGGAGTCGTCCCACTACGCCGAGGCTATCGAGCGCGACGTCACTTGGCTGGGCTTTTCCTTTGGTGCCGGGCCGCTCCACGCCTCGGACTACTTTGAGCGCATCTATGAATGCGCCGAAGCGCTGATTGAAAAGGGCCTGGCCTATGTGGATAGCCAGGATCAGGAGGCCATTCGCGCTCAGCGCGGCACGCTCACGGAGCCCGGAACGGAGAGCCCCTTTCGGGGACGTGGCGTCGAGGAAAATCTGGCGCTCTTTCGCGCCATGCGCGCCGGCGACTTTGAGGACGGGGCCCACGTGCTCCGGGCCAAGATCGATATGGGGTCCCCGAACCTAAACCTCCGGGACCCCGTGCTTTACCGGATCCGGCGCATGGCGCACCAGCGGACCGGGGATGGCTGGTGCATCTACCCCATGTACGACTACACCCACTGCCTTTCCGACGCCTTCGAGGGGATCACCCATTCCCTGTGCACCCTCGAGTTCGAGGATCACCGGCCGCTCTACGATTGGGTGCTCGACCAATTCTCCTGGGAGGTACGCCCGGAGCAGATTGAGTTTTCCCGCCTCGAGCTCGAATACACGGTGCTGTCGAAGCGCCACTTGAACGCGCTGGTGACGGAAGGGCACGTGGAGGGCTGGGATGATCCGCGCATGCCGACCCTCGCGGGCCTTCGGCGCCGCGGCGTGCCTCCGGCGGCGCTGAAGGACTTCTGCGAGCGCATTGGGATTACGAAGAGCGACGGCACGGTGGAAATGGCCCTGCTCGAGCGCTGCATTCGGGAAGCGCTGGAAAGCGCGCCCCGGGCCCTTGCCGTGCTGAAGCCTCTGCCCGTGGAGCTTCTGAACTATCCGGAAGACGGGGAAGAGTGGTTCGAGGCGCCCCTACACCCGAAGGATCCGGAGGGCGCGTCCCGGCGCATTCCCTTCGGACGCCATTTGTTTATCGAGAGCGACGACTTCGAGGAAGTTCCCCCGAAAAAGTACAAGCGCCTGTCTCCGGGAGCCGAGGTGCGCCTCCGCCACGGCTACGTGATTCGTTGCGAACGTTTCGACGCCGATGAGGCGGGGCGGCCCACGAAGCTTTACTGCACCGTGGATTTGGAAAGCCGAGCCGGCGGCGCCAACGCTGAGAAAAAGGTGAAGGGGGTGATCCACTGGGTGAGTGCGGCCCACGCCCTAGACGCCGAAGTCCGCCTTTACGATCGCCTCTTCACGGACCCGGATCCTTCCGGAATCAAATCGGAAGGGGGCTTCCGGGATGTGCTGAATCCCGACTCCCTAGCGGGCTGCACCGCGAAGCTTGAGCCCGCCCTTGGGGCCCTGGCTCCGGGGGAAGTGGTGCAGTTTGAGCGCCTAGGGTACTTCTGCCCGGACGAGGACAGCACGGATACGGCGCGGCGCTTTAACCGCACCATCACCCTGCGCGACACCTGGGGGGGCAAGTGAGTTCGGCCCCCGGCGCGCTCTCGCACCTCAAGGTGCTCGAGCTGGGCCAGCTCATTGCCGGGCCCTTCTGCGGTCAGCTCCTCGGGGACATGGGCGCGGACGTCATCAAGATCGAAGCCCCAGGGGTGGGCGATCCCATGCGCAGCTGGGGGCAGGGCAAGCCCGTGTGGTGGTCCGTGATTGGGCGCAATAAGCGCTCCGTGACCCTGGATCTTCGCA
Organism: Gammaproteobacteria bacterium; assembly: GCA_030828335.1. Classification (GTDB taxonomy): domain Bacteria; phylum Pseudomonadota; class Gammaproteobacteria; order Pseudomonadales; family Azotimanducaceae; genus Salivita. The sequence goes on along the minus strand of JAURCQ010000013.1, from coordinate 8,252 downwards.
AGCCCGCGGGTCGCGAGGTGCTCAAAACCCTCGCCGCGGACGCCGATATCCTGATTGAGAACTTTCGCCCGGGAACGCTGGAGAAGTGGGAACTGTCCCCGGAGGCCCTGCGGGCCCTGAACCCGCGCCTCATCATCGTGCGCGTCAGCGGCTTTGGGCAGACCGGCCCCTACGCCCAGCGCGCGGGCTACGGCTCCATCGGGGAAGCCATGGGGGGCATGCGCTATTTGGCCGGGGACCCGGACCGGCCCCCGAGCCGGGTGGGTCTATCCATTGGCGATGCGCTGGCGGCCACCTTTGCTTGCCTGGGGGCGCTCACGGCCCTTGAGCATCGGAATCAAACGGGGCAGGGGCAGGTCGTGGATTCGGCGATCTACGAGGCCGTGCTGGCCATGATGGAAAGCACGGTGCCGGAATACACGGAAGCGGGGGTTATCCGAGAGCGCACCGGCGCCATCTTGCCGAAGATCGCGCCCTCGAACGTCTATCCCACGGCCAGCGGCGAGATGGTGCTTATTGGCGCCAACCAGGACTCGGTGTTTGCCCGCCTGGCGGAAGCCATGGGCACGCCGGCGCTGGCTACGGATGCGCGCTACGCCAGTCACACGGCCCGGGGCGAGCATCAGGAGGAATTGGATCTGCGCATCGCCGAATGGACCAGCGGCTTTTCGGCGGAGGCGCTCCTGGCGCTCTGCGAGGACCACGGCGTGCCCGCGGGACGCATCTACCGGGTGCCCGACATGCTTGCCGATCCCCAGTACCAGGCTCGGGAATCCATTGTTCCCGTGGCTGACCCCACCTATCCTGGGCTCAAAATGCAGAACGTGTTTCCCCGGCTCTCCGAGACTCCAGGGCAGATTCGTTGGCCCGGACCGGCCCTCGGGGCCCACACGGAGGCCGTGCTCGAAGCCCACGGCTACGACGCCGAGGCGCGGGAAGCGCTGCGCCAGGACGGGGTGATTTAGCTTTTCATTGAAACGAGGGAGGGAAGGCCCATGGCCGTGGAACTGAAAAAAGACAGCATTGATTTAGGCATCGTGACCCGGGATGCGGGGCCCATGGTGGCGTTTTATCGGGATCTTCTGGGCTTCACGGACGAAGGGCAGATGCCCATGCCCAACCTAGGCACCATGACCCGGCTGCGCTGCGGCACGAGCCTGATCAAAATCGTCGAGGCGACGCCGAAAAGCGATGCGGCTCCCGGGGGCATTGGTGGCAGCACGGGCTATCGTTATTGGACCATGACCGTGACGAATCTCGAGGCCTTGGTCGAGAGCCTGAAGGCGGCGGAGGTTTCCGTGATCATCCCCACCACGGAAATTCGCCCGGGCATTCGTATTGCCATGGTCGCCGACCCCGACGGCAATTGGGTCGAGTTCCTCGAAGAAGCGGCGTGAGCGAACCCATGGACCGAGCGCTGGCCCTGAAGCTTCTGAGCGAGATGGCGACGCTCCAGGCGACCCATAACGAAGCGGTGGATCCCGCCTGGCGCACCGCGGGCCTGGCTTACTACCGGGCAATTTGGGTGGAATGCGCGGAGCTTCTGGATCACTACGGCTGGAAGTGGTGGAAGCACCAGGAGTGCGATCTTCCCCAGGTGCGCCTAGAGCTCGTGGACATCTGGCACTTCGGCCTGAGTATGCTGCTCCTCGAGGACCGGGTGGATGAGGCCCTCGCGGAAACGGTGCGCTCGGGCCTCGCGGGCTCCGGCGAACCGGAGCGCTTCCGGGAGGCGGTGGAGACCCTGGCCGCGGCGGCGGTGGGGGAAAAGCGCTTCGACGTGCCGGCCTTCCTGGCCTGCCTTCGGGCCGTGGAAATGGATCTCCCGGGGCTCTATCGCGCCTACGTGGGGAAGAACGTGCTAAACGCCTTCCGCCAGGATCACGGCTACAAGGCGGGCACCTACGACAAGCTTTGGCAGGGGCGGGAAGACAACGTGCACCTTGTGGAGCTCGAGGCGATCCTGCCCGTGGACGCGCCCGGCTACCGGGAGGCGCTCTATGCGGCCCTAGAGGCGCGCTACGCTGTGCGCCACGAGGCCCCGGCAGCGTCATGATTTTGTGATCAAATAATCACCGCTGTGTCATCGGCAGGCCCTAGGGTGAGAAAAACTCGCTCGAGGGTCTGCTATGAACACGTCAACGCCTACCGATCTGGCCGAAGGTCAGAAAGTTCGCTACCGCACGCTGTTCCTCTCCGATCTGCACCTGGGTAGCCGGGGCTGCCAAGCCGACGCACTCACGGCCTTTCTCAAGGCTCACGAGTGTGATCGCCTTTATCTGGTGGGCGATATCATCGACGGCTGGCGCTTAAAGCGCAGCCTCTATTGGCCCCAGAGCCACAGCAACGTGCTTCGGCGGCTCCTGACCCTGACCAAGCGGGGAACGGAGATCATCTTCGTTACCGGTAACCATGACGAGTTTCTGCGTCGCTATTCCGACCACAGCTTCGGGAATCTGAAGCTGGTGGATCGGGCGGAGCACCGCACCGCCGACGGACGCCGCTTCCTCGTGATCCATGGGGATGAGTACGACGTCATCACCCGCTACCACCGCTGGATCGCCTTCCTCGGGGATGTGGGCTACAACTTCCTGCTGTCCGTAAATCGGGTGAACAACTGGGTGCGGGAGCGCCTGGGCTTTGGCCGCTGGTCCCTGTCGGCTTGGGTGAAGCATCGGGTGAAGCGCGCCGTGAATTTCATCAGCGATTTTGAAGGCGCCGTTGCCCATGCCTGCGAGCGGGAGGGATTCCAGGGCGTGATTTGCGGCCACATTCACCACGCGGAAATGCGCCGCATCGGCGCCATCGAATACCTCAATTGCGGCGATTGGGTGGAGTCCTGCACGGCCCTGGCGGAGGACGATCAGGGGCAAATGCATCTTCTTTACTGGCGCGAGGAAGTGGCTGCGTTCCGGGAGGCGGCAGCGCCAGCGTCCATGCCCTTGGGTACGCCCTTGGCGGCGGAACTGGCGCTGGCAAAGGATGCGCTGCTTACGGATCGTGCGGCATGAAGATTGCGTTGGTCACCGATGCCTGGACCCCCCAAACCAATGGGGTGGTGACAACTTTGAAGCAGGTGATCGCCGGGGCGGAAGCCCGGGGCCACGCGGTGCGCGTGTTCGAGCCCGGTCAGTTCTTTACCCTGCCCCTGCCCGCCTATCGGGAGGTCAAGGTGGCGCCCCTGCCCTACGGGCTCGGAAGGGCGCTGGACGCCTATGGGTTCGATGCCCTTCACGTCGCGACGGAGGGGCCCCTGGGCCTCGCCGCCCGGCGCTGGGCCCTACGCCGAGGCGTGCCCTTTACCACCTCCCTGCATACGAAGTTTCCCGAGTACCTCTATGAACGGACCCGCCTGCCCCTGGCCCTGGGCTACGGATTTTTGCGCTGGTTCCACAGCGCGGCGGCCAGCACGCTCGTGACCACAGCCTCCCAGAAGCGAGAGCTCGGGGACTGGGGGCTTCGGAACCTCAGCATCTGGGGCCGGGGCGTGGACCTTGAGGCCTACCCCTTCGCGCCCCGGGAAACGCCGCGACAACGCCCGCGCCTGCTTTACGTGGGGCGGGTGGCCGTGGAAAAGAATCTACCGGCTTTTCTCGAGCTCAAGGTGCCCGGGGAAAAGGTGGTGGTCGGAGACGGCCCCGCCCGGGCCCAGCTTGAAGCGCGCTACCCCGAGGTGCGCTTTCTCGGCTACCGCTACGGCGCCGAGCTTGCAGCGATCTACGGGGACGCGGACGTGTTTGTCTTCCCTTCGAAAACGGACACCTTCGGGCTGGTGATGCTGGAGGCCCTGGCCACGGGAACACCCGTGGCCGCCTATCCCGTTACGGGCCCCATCGACATCGTGGAGGATGGGGTCACGGGAGGGCTTCATGCTGATCTGGCTGAGGCCGTGACCCGGGCGCTCGCCTGCGATCGCGGGGCGTGCCGGCGCTATGCGGAATCCCAGGGCTGGGATCAAATCGCCGAGCGCTTCCTCGCCGACCTGGTTCCCGTCCCGGCGGCGAGGGCGTCCTCCGTCGGGGGCTAGTACACTTCCGCCTTTCCGCTAGGGAAGGGTGCTATGGATCCGGCGCAGCAGGGGGCGCTCTCGGCGTGGTTTACGCCGGGGCCCGGTTCACTCCCGCACCGGGGAAAGCTGTGTCCCGGCGTCCTTTCCGCGTCGGGGTTTGCGCCCCTTTCCGGGGGCTTCGGCCTGCGCCGCCGCGGCGGCGCGATGCTAGCCCCCAAGCCTTCCGCGCCGGGAGACGCCCTATTGGCTTGGGCGGATCGCTTCCTCGCCGAGGGCGTGCCCCTAACGCTTCTGCTGGACGCGCCGTCCCCGGCGTTGCTCAAAGCGCTCGGTCGCCGCGGCTTCCTGCCTCGGGCGGGTAAGCCCCTGCAGGCCGCACGGCTAATGCTGGCCTGTGACCCTCGTCCCCCGCTCAAGCCTCCGTCCCTTCAGGGGCCCTTTCCCGGCGCACAGCTCGCGACCCTGCTCTTTGTTTGCCGGGGCGACGAGGTGCTGCTGATGGAGAAGAAACGAGGCCACGGCGCCGGGCTTATCAATGGCCCCGGGGGAAAGCTGGAGCCGGGGGAGTCGCTCCGGGCCTGCGCCCTGCGAGAGGCGGAGGAGGAGCTGGGGATTCGGGGGGAAGCGCCGCGGCTCTGCGCCGAGCTTCGCTTCGAGGATCGGGACGGGTCGCGCATTCACGGCTTTGCCTATCGCTGCGAGGCCTTTCAGGGCCTGCCCAGGGAGAGCGTCGAGGGCAAACCCCTCTGGGTGTCTCGCCACGCCATGCCCTATGGGCGCATGTGGGCCGACGACCGGGGCTGGCTGCCCTGGGTGCTGCGAGGCGACCGCCTTCGGGCCAGCTTTGCGACCGCGGGGGCTCGTCTCCTTGCGGGGCACCTCGCCATAGATGCGGCGCCAGAGGAGGGGATGCCCGCTGCGCTGGCGGGGTAGGGGCCTGGACACTAAACTGGCGATTCAATTCATGGTTGGAGGAGCACATGGGACAGCTTGACGGCAAGGTAGTACTGGTCACCGGGGCGGCCCGGGGTATCGGGCGGGAATGCGCCCTGCTGGCAGCCCGGGAAGGCGCCAAGGTGGTGGTGAACGATCTTGGCGGATCGGTGAAGGGGGATGATCCCCTGGGTGATGGGGGTCCGGCTCAGGAGGTCGTGGACGAGATCAAGGCGGCCGGGGGCGAAGCCGTTGCGGATTCGCACAGCGTATCCGATCGCGCCGGGGCCAAGGCCATGGTTGAGTGTGCCCTGGACACCTTCAAGGGGCTGCACGCCGTCATCAACCCCGCAGGTATTCTCCGGGACAAGATGTTCCATAAGATGACCGACGACGACTGGGACGCGGTCATCGATGTGCACCTCAATGGCCACTACAACATTGCCCGGGCCGCCATAAACCACTTCCGCGATCAGGAAGATGGGTCCTTTGTGATGTTTACGTCGACCTCCGGGCTCATCGGCAACATTGGTCAGGCGAACTACGCGGCGGCGAAGATGGGCATTGCGGGCCTGTCTCGCATCATCGCTATGGAAGGAGCCGCCAAGAATGTTCGCTCGAACGTGATCGCGCCCTTCGCCTGGACCCGCATGATCGCCACCATCCCGGTGAAGGATGAGGCGAGCCAGAAGCGGGTGGAGATGTTCCAGAAAAAGATGCGCGCCGATCAGGTGGCCACCATGGCCGTTGCCCTGGCAGCGGCGAAGGAGGTCTCCGGGCAGATCTTCTCCGTTCGCGGTAATGAGGTGTTCCTCATGAGCCAGCCCCGGCCCGTGCGCAGCATCGCGCAGTTGGAGGGCTGGACGCCGGAAACGCTGGTGGAGCAGGGCTTGCCGGCCATGGCCGGGTCCTTCCACGACCTCGGCGCGACCAACAGCGTCTTCAGTTGGGATCCGGTCTAAGGATCCCCTGCGGCGACGATGCCGTGCTCACCGCGTAGGGTGAGCACGAGCACCGAGCCGGAGATCACCGCGAGGGCGCCCACGAGGGCGCCCAGCACCGGTAGGGTCACCCCCAGGGCCAAGGGCACCCCAAAAGCCAGCACCCCGAGGCGATGACGCCTCATGAGCGCCAGCGTCTCCGAAAAGCGCTGCCCCCGGTTTTCCTGCGTAAAGTCGAGAAACTGCCCTGCAAGCATCCAGGCGCCCAGCAAGAGCGTCAGGGGCGCGGCCAAAAGGCCCAGGCCGGGAATGAGGCTCACGCCGAAGAGCACGGCCAGGCGCGGCAAGCTCCAGCGCAGCTTCTCCAGTTCTCTCGTGAAGGTCGCGCCCAGTTCGCTCCACAGGCTTCGATGACTTTCCCGATTGCCCCCCGTGAGGAGCCGTTCCGTCCGCCGCGCCAGCGCGCTGTAGAAGGGCGCCGCTAGCGTCTGGCTCAGGAGCAGGGCCAGGATGCCGAGGAGGGCAAACAGCAGGAGCCAGGCCAGCCCTTCCAGAAAGCCTGCGAGGCCTGCGAGAGCCTCCGGAAGCGCGCTGCCAAGGCCCGCCACGGTAGGGCCCAGCAGTTCCAGCGCCGTGGCCACCAGAACGCCGTAGACCGCGAGCATGAGGCCCAGGGGCGCAAGGATCAGCCCCCGAAGCTCAGGGTGAAACAAAAGCCCGGCCCCCCGGAGGAGCGCTTGCGCGGCCAGCGGAAGATCCCTAAGCATGATGGGCGAGGGCGCCATCGATGGCGGCGCGAAGGGTCGTCGCCATCTGCTCGAGCTCCCCTTGCGTGGTGGTCATGGCGGGCCCCAGGCACAGGATATCGCGCACCGTCCCCGTACCCCCGGGGTAGTAGTAGACGCCGCGCTTAAGCCCTTCCTCAAGGACGCTAAGGGTGAGCTTGCGCTCCCGGGGGAAGGGCTCGCCGGTCTCCCGGTTCTGCACCAGCTCCACCGCCAGAAGGAGGCCCGCGCCCCGGACCTCGGCCACCTGCGGGTGGTCCCTGAGGGCGTCCTCAAGACAGGCTTTGAGGAACGCGCCTTTCTTCGCTGCGGCGGCCACGAGCGCCTCTTCCTTCATGATCGCGAGCACCGTCTCCGCTGCGGCGCAGGCCCCGGGGTGGGCACCGAAGGTATGGAACATGACCTCCAGCCCTGCCTCGGCAATGGGGTCCAGCACGCCGCGATGGCTGAAGACGCCCCCCAGGGGCGCATAGCCCCCGGCGAGGCCCTTACCCCCAACGAGGATGTCCGGGGTGACGTCCCAGTGATCTCCAGCAAAGGCCGTGCCCGTGCGTCCGAAGCCCGTCATCACTTCATCGAAGATGAGGAGGATGCCGTGGCGCTTGCATCGCTCGGCGATGGCTGGCCAGTAGCCCTCCGGGGGGCGCAGAGCGCCGCCGGAGGAGCCCACGATGGGCTCGGCGATGAGCCCGGCTATGGTTTTCGGCCCCTCGGCTTCGAGGACCCGATCGAAGTCCGCAAGGTAATAGGCAAGCTGGGCCTCTGGCTCCGGCCCCGCGGGGCAGCGCAGGGGGTAGGGGGTTTCCAGCTGGGGGAAGGGGGCGAGCAGGGGGCCGAGGCCCGCCTTCCGCGCGTCGTGCCCGCCCACCGCTGTGGTGGCAATGGTGGTGCCATGGTAGGACAGGCGCCGCCCGAGAATTTTGGTTCGCTGCCCCTCGCCCTTGGCCTGGAAGTGTTGGATGGCCAGCTTCATGGCCACCTCCGTGGCTTCCGAGCCCCCCGCGGAGAAGTAAACGCGATCCAGGCTCGGCGGTAGCCAGTCCTCCCGCAGGCGCGTGGCCAGCCCTTCCCGGCTTGGGGTGGACCAGGGAGGTACGGCATAGGTCAGGGTTTCCGTCGCCGCGGCAAGGGCCTCGGCGACTCGCCGGCGGCCATGGCCAATGTTGTTGACAATGGCGCCGCCGGCGGCATCGAGGATGGCTTCCCCCTGGTCGGTCCATAGCGTGCTCCCCTGCGCGCGGACCACGCGCAGGGAGAAGCGGCCAGGAAGAAAGGGCCAGGGGTCACTGGGCTGGGCTTGGCTTGCGAGGACGGGCTGGTGCATGGGGGCTCTCCTTAAGGGGGAGAGCATGCCACTAGCGCTCAGCGGGGAAAATGCCTGCCCTAGGCCGGAGCGATGGCGGGGTCGATGGTGCCGACGTGGAGCATCGGGGAGACGTCGAGATCGCCGGCGTCCATCATATCCGCTACGCGCTGGAGCGATGCAAGGATCATGGATTGTTCCCAATCCGCGAGCCCCTCGTAGCGGGCGATGAACGATTGCTGCAAGGGCGTGGGCGCCGTCCTGAGGGCCCCTTCTCCCTC
>JAURCQ010000139.1 GCA_030828335.1 Gammaproteobacteria bacterium | reverse complement strand
GCGCTCCGGGTCCCCCCAGCTGCTGTAATCGGAGAAGCTGATTTCCCGCGCCGCCTCTTCGAAGCTAAGGCCCGCATCGAAACGTCGCCGGCCCTCGTCCCGAATGTAGCGAAGGTAGGCCATGACGGCTTTCACGCCGTCGGCGTCCGTCAGGGGTCCGTGGCCCGGCACCACGACCTCTGGGTTGCAGGCCAGGATATGTTCACAGGCCGCCAGCCAGTTCCCCACGGGCCCCGCCCAGAGAATGGGGTGGCCCTCGATAAAGAGGATGTCGCCGGTGAAGACCGTGCGATCCGCGGGCACGTGAACGATCACGTCCCCCTGGGTATGAGCTGGCCCCACCTGCTTCAGCTGGACCGCCTTGTTCCCCACGGTGAGGGTGCGTTCCCCCTCAAAGGTTTCCGTGGGTAAGCGCTGCTCCACGCTTTCAAAGTCGAAGGCCCCAAAGCAGTGGAGGAAGAAGTCTCCGAGATCCCCCAGCTGCCCCGCGCGGGCGGCCTTGGCCATGGCGGCCATGGAGGCCGGATCTTCGTGGGCCATTTCCTCGGCGCAGGCCTTCGAGGCAATGATGGTGGCCTCCGGCAGGCAGCAGTTGCCGTTGCAGTGGTCGCCGTTGGCGTGGGTGTTGACCAGCTGCCCAATGTGCGCGGCGGCGGGAACGGAGGCGCGCATGGTGGTGAGCATGCGCTCCGTTAGGGGCCGGTCATAGAGCGTATCGACGAGGAGCGCCGCCTCCCCGTCGGTAATCAGCCCCGCGTTGGACCAGCCCCAGCTCCCATCGGGCTGAAGGTAGGCCCAGCTTCCGCCGCCCAAGTCACTTAAGCCCTGCTCATAGGGTCGTACGCCAAGCCCCGTGGTTTTCATTCTGATCCCCCTCCTCGGTGATTTTCCCTAGGGCTTCGCCCTGGGGTTTCGTACACTGGCGTCTTTCGCCGCGAAGACACGCCCTTGAGCTCTAACGCGCCCTTTGAAGCCATCCGCCCCTACAGCGACGAAGAGCTCCCGGGGGTTCTGGCCCGCCTTCGGAGCGACCCTCGGCTCCTCAATGCCATGCTGCGTTTTCGGGCACCCTGGGCGCCGGGGTGGCTGCTACCCGTGCTTCGCCCCGCGCTTAGCCGAATGCTGGCCCGGCGCACGCGTCACTTTAAGACCATCGATGACTTCCAGGCGAGCCTTGAAGGGATCGTGGCCCACATGCTTCGAAGCAGCACGGACGGCTTCAGCTGGTCCGGGCTGGAGGCCCTCGACCCCACCCGGGCGTACCTGTTCGTTGCCAATCACCGGGATATTGCCCTCGACTCCATTCTTCTAAATTACGCGCTTCATCAGGTGGGCTTTCCCACGGCCCGGGTGGCCATTGGCGATAACCTCCTCGCCACGGAGGCGGCCGCCGACCTCATGCGCCTGAATAAGAGCTTCATCGTCCGGCGCTCCGTGACGGGCCTCCGGGAGCAGCTCGCGGCCTTTACCCTCACTTCCGCCTACATCCATCACTCCATCCAAGAGGGCGCGTCGGTGTGGATAGCACAGCGGGAGGGACGGGCGAAGGACGGCGAAGATCGAACGGACCCGGCCATCATCAAGATGTTTTTCGTCAGCCAGCGTAAGGGCACGCGTTCCTTCGCCGAGGTGATCCGCGATCTGTCCATCGTGCCCGTGGCCGTGTCCTACGAGCTCGACCCCTGCGATGTGGCGAAGGCCCGGAGCCTCGCGGCCGATCCGGAGGCGCCGAAGGCGCCGGGGCAAGATCTTCAGGACATCATTGCCGGTATCACGGGGCCAAAGGGACGGGTCCATCTCCATTTTGGCGCCCCCCTGGATCAGCCCGGGGACACGCCGGAGGCCGTGGCCTCGGCGATAGATACGGCGATCCACGAGGGCTTTCACCTCTGGCCCACCCATGGCGAGGCCTACCGGCGCCTGACGGGAAAGGATGCGCCGCCCCTGCACGATGTGCAGGGGACGCTGAAGCCCGCGGTGCGCACAGCCTTCGAGGCGCGCTTCGGAGACAGCGAGGCCATCGACCGCGGGGTGCTGCGTCAGTACGCCGCGCCCGTGGCGCTGGCCCTGGGGGAGGTGCCGCCGGTTTAGGGCACTTCGGGCAGGGGGCCTTGGAGCGCCGCTAGCTGTTCCCGAAGCGTCAGAATGTGCTGGCTCCAGTAGCGATCCGTGCCGTAGTCCGGAAAGGCCCGGGGAAAGGCCGGATCTTCCCAGCGCCGTCCGATCCAGGCCGCATGATGAAGAATGCGCAGCGTGCGTAGCGGCTCCAGAAGGGTCAGGGTGCGCCGGTCAAAGGCGTGGAAGCGCTCGTAGCCGGCCAAGAGCTTGCCCAGCTGAGGCCCCTGTTCGCTGATATCCCCAGAGGTAAACAGCCAAAGGTCTTGCACCGCCGGCCCCTGCCGAGCGTCGTCAAAGTCTACGAAGTGGGCGACCCCGTTCTGCCACAGGAGATTGCCCAGGTGGCAGTCCCCATGCAGCCGAAGGGTCTCTGGCGCGCAAGCGGCGAAGCGTTCCTCGATGATCGCGAGGAGATCACTGCTGAGGGTCTCGTAGGCATTTTCCAAGCTGTAAGGCAGCTGTCCCGTTTCCAGTAGAAAGGCCCGGCTGTCGTGGCCGAAGCTTGCGACCGCGAGGGCAGGCCGATGCTCGAAGGGTTTTAGGGCCCCGACGGCGTGGATCCGTCCCAGGAGGCGCCCGAGCACGGCGAGGGCTTCGTCGTCCTCCAGGTCCGGGGCTCGGCCCGCAATACGCGGGTAAAGCGCAAAGCGTAGCCCCTCTTCGCTGATGCGCAGCGTTTGCCCGGCGCCGTTCGCGAGGGGCACCACGGCCGGGATGTCCCGCTCCGCGAGCTCTGCGGTGAAGTCGTGCTCCTCTTGCAGGGCTTCATCGCTCCAGCGCCCCGGGCGATAAAACTTGGCAATGAGCGGCGGACCGTCACACTGGCCGATCTGATACACCCGGTTCTCATAGGAGTTGAGCGCCATGAGCTGGGCATCCAGCGTGTAGCCTTCCCCCTCTAGGATCGTTAGGACCCGGTCCGGCGAGAGCGCTTCGTAGGGCGTATCCATGGCCTTGGGTCCTGAGGCGGAAAGGCGGCAGTACAGCCCGCCCGAGCGAGAGAATCAAGGCGGGCTTGGGGGCAGGGTCCAGGCGAAGACCCAATGGAGGGGGGGCGCCCAGCCCGCTGCAAGAAGGGCGTCGCGCCCGGCGCTGAGGGTGGCGCCGGTGGTGGCTACGTCATCCACCAGGACGGGGATCAGCCCGGGCCGGGGTGGGGGGGCGGCGTGAAAGGCGCGAGCGAGATTGCCTGGCCGCGCCTCCCGGGGCAGGCGGCTTGGGGGGGCGGTGGCGCGGTGGCGGCGCAGGGCCGGCAGCTGGGGTAGGCCGGTGAGGCGATGAAGCCAGAGGCTAAGGAGCTGGGCCTGATCGAAGCCTCGCCGGAGCCGCCGGCGCCAGTGCAGGGGCAGGGGAATGAGCACCACGGCGTTTTCCGGGAAGGGCCGGGGCAGGGCCTCGGCCATCAGGGTGGCCATGAGCCGGGCCGCCTCGGGGCGGCGATGGAATTTCAGCTGCTGCGTCAGCACCTGAGTGCTGCTGCCGTAGCAAAAGGGGGCAAAGGGCCTGCGGGCCGTGCCCCGGGGGGGCTCAAGGCCGCCGGGGAGGGGGCGCAGGGTGAGGCGGCAAGCGGGGCAGAGGTCTTCTGGCCCCGGGCAGGGAAGGCCGCAGAGCTGGCACTGGGGTGGCAGGAGCCAGCGCGCCCAGGCATCGAAGGGCTTCCAAAGGTGAGTCATCGGTCCCCCGGCCCAAGCACCCCTTTAAGGGTGCCGGGAATCGCCCTGTTTTGGGTGGGGGTGGGGAAATTCCTACGGTCATCGTCCCCTTCCGCGGACACCTTCGGTACCATGAGCCCCCACGCGGGCACGCGGACTTGGGGGATTGGCATGCTGTCTTATACCGCGCCGGAAGCGGACCTGGCTTTTCTGCTTTTTGACCTTTTTCAGGCGCCGGAGCGCTGGGCTTCCTCTGAGGGAACGGCGCACCTAGATGCGGACCTTGCGCAGGCGATTTTGAGCGAAGGGGGACGGCTCGCCAGCGAGGTGTTCTCCCCGCTGATGCAATCTGGGGACGCGGAAGGCTGCCACCTTGAAGCCGGTCAGGTGCGCACCCCGGCCGGGTTTAAGGCCGCCTACGACGCCTACGCCCAGGGCGGCTGGATGGGCCTCGCCGGGGATCCGGCCTTCGGGGGGCAGGGCATGCCAAAGCAGCTCTGCGTCGCCCTGGAGGAGATGTTTTTCGCCGCTAACGCCAGCCTCTACCTGTACCCGGCCCTCTCCGCCGGTGCCTGCGTCCTGCTGGCGGCCCATGGCTCGGAGGCGCAAAAAGCCGAGTGGCTGCCGCCCCTCTACCAAGGGCGCTTCAGCGGCACCATGTGCCTCACCGAGTCCCACGCTGGCTCTGATCTTTCCCTACTGCGCACCCGGGCCGAGCCCCAGGGGGACGGATCCTTCTCCGTCAGCGGCAGCAAAATCTTCATCACCGGGGGTGAGCACGACCTCACGGAAAACATCGTGCACTTCGTGCTGGCGCGCACCCCCGATGCGCCCCCGGGCAACCGAGGCCTTTCCCTGTTCCTCGTGCCGAAGTTTTTGCTCACCGCCGAGGGGGCGCTGGGCGATCGCAACGCCGTGGCCGTGGGGAGCATCGAACACAAGATGGGCATCAAGGGCAGCGCCACCTGTGTCATGAACTTCGACGGGGCTCGGGGTTGGCTGGTCGGGGAAGAGGGGCGTGGGCTCGCGGCCATGTTTACCATGATGAACTATGAG
>JAURCQ010000138.1 GCA_030828335.1 Gammaproteobacteria bacterium | reverse complement strand
TGTTCTTCACGGAAGGGGGCGGTGGCCGCCCTGGGGACACGGACGGCATCGGGGTGGCGGGGCTCGACTGCCTGGCCTTCTGGACCTTCGGCCAGCTCTCGGGGCAGGTACCCCTCGTGGGGCTTACCTCGGGCCGATGCTTCGCCGGGAACGCGGCCCTACTGGGCACCTGCGATGTGGTCATCGCCACGGAAAACAGCAACATCGGCATGGGCGGACCGGCCATGATTGAGGGGGGCGGCCTTGGCGCCTTCCCCCCGGAGGCCGTGGGCCCCCTGTCCGTGCAGCGGAAAAACGGCGTGGTGGACCTCGTCGCAAAGGACGAAGCGGAAGCCGTGGCCTTGGCCAAGCAGTACCTCAGCTATTTCCAGGGGCCCGTCAAGGACTGGTCCTGCGCCGATCAGCGCACCCTCCGTCACCTGATTCCGGAAAACCGGCTGCGGGTTTACGACGTGCGCAGGGTGATCCACGCCCTCGCTGACGAAGGCTCCGTACTCGAGCTGCGCCGGGAGTTTGGGGTGGGCATGATCACCTGCCTAGCGCGCATTGAGGGCAAGCCCGTGGGCCTGATCGCCAACGACCCCACCCACCTCTCCGGGGCCATCGACGCCGTGGGCTGCGACAAGTCCGCCCGTTTCATGCAGCTGTGCGACGCCTTCAACCTGCCCATCGTCTCCCTCTGCGACACCCCCGGCTTCATGGTGGGACCCGCGGAGGAGGAGAACGCCATGGTGCGCCACGCGGGCCGGCTCTTCGTGGTGGCGGGAAGCCTCACCGTGCCCCTGATGACGATTGTGCTGCGGAAAGGCTACGGCCTCGGGGCCCAGGCCATGACCGGCGGCAGCTTCCGGGCGCCCTACTTCATCGTGGGCTGGCCCACGAGCGAATTCGGCGGCATGGGCCTCGAAGGCGCGGTGAAGCTCGGCTATCGCAAGGAACTTGAGGCCATCGAAGATCCAGAGGAGCGGGAAAAGACCTATCAGCAGATGGTTGACCGCATGTATCAGCGAGGCAAGGGCACGAACATGGCCTCCCACTTCGAGATTGACGATGTGATTGACCCGGCGGAAAGCCGGCGCTGGATCAGCGCGGGCCTCGAAGCCAACCCCCTTCCCCACTGGCGCACGATCCCGCCGAAGCGGCCCTGCGTCGATACCTGGTAAGCCCCCTAAGGAGAGTCATGACCGCCCCACCCTGGTTTGCCTTCGGCCTCGCCCATCCCGGCGAGGCCGGCGCCGTTACCGTCGACGGCGCCACCATTACCTATGAACGCTGGGCCGGCCCGGAAGGGGCCCCCGGCGTGGTGCTGATTCACGGCAGCAACGCCCATCGCCACTGGTGGCGCTTCCTCGCCCCCTATCTGGCCCGGAAATACACCGTGGCGGCCCTAGACCTTTCAGGCCACGGGGACTCGGACCATCGCGATCGCTACAGCGGCGAAATCTTTGCCCGGGAGGTCTTCGCCGTCTGCGAGGCCGCCCTGCCTCCCAAGCCCTTTGTGATCGGCCATAGCTTTGGCGGCTATGTGGCCCTGCAAACGGCCCACTATTTTGGGGACCAGCTGCGCGGGGTGATCTTCAACGATTTCACCGTGCGGCCTCGGAGCAGCTACGTGGAGTGGGGCCTTCGGGCCCAGCGGGAGGGGCGCACGGAACCCCGCACCCTGCGCACCTATGACGACCTCGACACGGCGGTGGGGCGCTTCCGCCTCGTGCCGGAGCAGCCACCGCTTGACGCAGAGATCCACCGATTCCTCGCGGAGGCCGGGCTCAAGGCCGTGGACGGCGGCTGGACCTGGAAATTCGATCCCGCCCTTTTCGATCATCTCGAGATGGGCATGGACCAGGTGGACCGCTTTGCCCACCTGGCCTGCCCGAGCGCGGTGATCCTCGGGGAGCATTCGGCGGACGATGGCGCCCGTAGCGGCCCCTTCCTCAGCGCGGCGACGGAGGGGCTCCTGCCCATCCTTACCCTGCCGGACATGCACCATCACATGATGTTCGAGAACCCCCTGGCCCTCCTGGCGGCCTTTGAAGGCTTTCTCGATAGCTGGCGCGCGGAAGCCGAGCGCGACCGGCTGAAGGATCTGCTGACGGCCCTACCGACCTTTCCCGAACCTGAAGAGGACTGACGCCCATGAGCGCACCTGATCGACAAAACACCCGCATTACCCTGGCCAAGCGTCCCGAAGGGATGCCCGTGGCCTCGGACTTCACGGTCGAGACCGTTCCCGCGCCGGCGCCGGGGCCTGGGGAAGTGCTGCTGAAAACCCTTTACCTCTCCCTCGACCCCTACATGCGGGGCCGCATGAGCGACCGGAAATCCTACGCCGCGCCCCTGGAAATCGGAGAGGTGATTACCGGAGGCGTGGTGGCGGAGGTCGTTGCTTCGGAGAACGCGGCCTACCCCGTGGGCACGCTGGTGACCCATCACTCGGGGTGGCAGGGCTACGCCCTGGCGAACCCAGAGAATACCCCGCTGCCCATGGTCGATCCCGACAATGCCCCCATCAGCACCGCCGTGGGCGTCACGGGCATGCCCGGGCAGACGGCCTACTTCGGCCTGTTTCGCGTCGGCAAGCCCCAGCCCGGCGAGACCGTGGTGGTGTCGGCGGCCTCCGGCGCCGTGGGTGCCACCGTGGGCCAGCTGGCCAAGGCCCATGGGTGCCGCGTTATCGGCGTGGCCGGGGGCCCGGAGAAATGTGCCTGGTGCGTAGACGAGGCAGGCTTCGACGCCTGCGTCGACTACCGCGATCCGGCCTTCCCGGCGCAGCTGGCGGCGGCCTGCCCCGACGGCGTGGATGTGTATTTCGAGAACGTCGGCGGCGCGGTCCTCGAAGCCGTCGCGCCGCTCCTGAAGCCCACCTCCCGCATCCCCGTCTGCGGCTATATCTCCGCCTATAACAGCCCGAGCGACGCCGTGCTGGAGGCCCCCGACGCCTGGCTCAAGCGCACCGTAAACCCCGAGCTGGAAACGCGCTTCTTCCTGGTCCACGAGTGGGCGGGGGAGTTTGGGGAAGCGACGAAGGCCCTCGGCGCCATGATCCGGGCGGGGACGCTGAAGTACCGGGAGACCGTGGTGGAAGGCCTCGAGAACGCGCCGGACGCCTTCCTCATGCTCTTTACCGGCGCCAATGCCGGCAAGCTGCTCGTCAAAGTCGGTGACCGGGAAAACGCCTGAAACGGAAAGGGCTCAGCGCCTCCGCTGGGCCCTCTTGATCCTCGGCGCAAGCCTACTGGGGTCAGGGCTGCTGATCACGGCCCTGGCCCCTCAGACCCCAACCCCCCTTCCGGCATGGCCAGCATCAGCACCGTCACCCACAGCACCATCATGAGGGCATAGCCCGGCCCCCAGCGAAGAATCTCCCGGGGCCGGATGCCGTAGCGGCCAGTCATAAACAGATTCATGCCGGAGAGGGGCGCCACCGCGGTCCCAATGCCCCACCCCGCCACAAAGGCGAAGGCCATGCGGGAGGGGTCCCCACCGAGGGGCGTCAGGATGCTGGCCGCCGCGGCGATGGAAATCACCGGATGCACGCCGAGATAGGCGGTGGCCACAATGGCCGCGGTGGTCACGGGATAGGCCCAGAGCCCAAGCACAAACGCCTCGCCCCCCTGCCCCGCTAACCACCCGTCCAGCAGCGTAGACACCCCGAAGGCAAAGACCCCCGCGGCCAGAAACAGCACGTGCTGGGCGGCCGTGGCGGGCAGCTTCTCAGCCAGGAGGACCTGCCCCGCCGAGGCCCACTGGCCCCGGGGCAGCGCAAGAAAAGCGAGAGGCGGCGCCAGGGTCGCCACCATCACCACCACGGATACCTCGGGATAAAGCGCCTTTCCCCCTAGCACCGCCAGCAGGAGCACAGCAGTGAGCCAGAGGGCCCGGCGCCCCAGTTGGAAGGCCCCTAGGTGCGCGCCCGCCCCCTCTCGCCGCAGGGTAAGGTAGGTGATCAGAAGCGCCCCCGCCGCAGCGAGAAAGCCCAGGGGCAAGGTCACGCTGGCCTTCGCCGCCGGCGCGTAGGTCTGGGCCACGGCGGTGGCGACAAAAAAAGGCGACCAAAAGGCGGCAGCGCAGTAGGGGCGGGTAATGGCTAGGGCCTCGGCTCGATTGAGGCGCGGCCCCTCCCGCCGGTCCCGGGCGAAGCTGTCCCCTACGAGGGCGGCCGCGGCCAGATTGATCACCGCGCCCACGAGATGGACGGACAGCAAGAGGCCCAGGAGCCCCGTGCCCCGGGCCTCCGCGCGACTCGCTTCCGCGGGCAGCAGCCCCAGGAAGGCCACGCCGAGAAACAGCGCGAGGATCGGCAAGTTGATGGTGAAGGCCCGGCCCAGGCCGGCAAGCGTCTTGGGCCCGAAGCCCTGGAGCCAGGCCAGGGCCGCGCAGCCCACGCCCAGCAGCAACAGCATCCCAGCCACCCGGCGCGTACCCCGGTCGACCCGCGGCAGGACGAGCAACCCCGCCACCCAGGCAAGCAGCGCCGCCGGCGCGGGAGACAAGGGCCCATAGCTCGCGGCAAGAAAGGCTAGAAGCGTCAGGAGCAGCAGCCAACCCACGGCCAGGGGCGGCAGGGCTAGCACCACCGGTCTGCCACCCACTCAAGGGTGCGGGGGCCAGAAAAGGCCGCCCAAAGGTCCGCCACCCGTTCCTCGGTGCTGGGCCAGCGGCGCTCCGGGTCAAGCGCGGCGAGGGGCCCCAGAACGAAATCCCGATCCAGGGCCCGGGGATGGGGCACGGTGAGCCGAGGGCTCGCGATACCCTCATCACCAAAAAGCACCAGGTCGAGATCGAGGGTGCGCGGTGCGTTAGGGACCGAGCGCGCGCGACCGTGCGCCTGTTCTAGGGCCAGCAGGGCATCGAGCAGCGCCTCCGGTGCGAGAGCATCGGGCACGGCAAAGCGCACCACCGCATTCCAAAAGGGCGGGCTGCCCGGCGGACAATGCTGGGGCGCGGAACGAT
>JAURCQ010000137.1 GCA_030828335.1 Gammaproteobacteria bacterium | reverse complement strand
ACCGAGGACACCCTGGTGTACGCCTCCTACTCCCTGGGCTTTAAGGCCGGCGGCCTGAACCCCCCGGTGGATGCGGCGCTCTTCGGGAGCACCCCGGGCACCTTCGACAACGAAGAGATCGACGCCTTCGAAATCGGTACCAAGAACACCCTCTTGGACGGCCGGCTCCAGGCGAACCTCAACGCCTTCTTCTATGACTACGGCGGCCTGCAGATTGGCAAGATCGTAAACCGGACCTCGCTGAACGAGAACACGGACGCCGAAATCTACGGGGTGGAAGGGGAGTTCATCTTCGCGCCGAACGAGAAGTGGGTATTCAACGCCGCTATCTCGTCGCTCAAGACCGAACTCGGTGACACGGAGACCGTGGACCCCCGGGATCCCGTGCAGGGCCGTCAGGACCTGACCCTCTTCAAGGATCCGACCGGCACCAACAACTGCGCCGTGGGCTGGGGTGGCAATGGCCCCCTCTCCGCGAACATTCCCTTCGTCAGCACCGTGGCCGGGGCCGGTGGGTTCTATCTGCCCACGGGCACGGATCTTGGGCCCTTCTCCGGCGGCGCGCTTGCCGGCGCTGCCCTGCCCGCTACCCCGGGGGTCTCGGATTCCGCCTTCGGCAGCTGCGCAGCCATCGAAGCGGTGCTTGCCTCCGGGGCCTTCCCGGGCTACGAGTACCTGCCTTCGGGCCAGGGCGTGAACCTCAACGGCAACAGCCTGGTGAACGCACCGGAACTCACCGTCACCCTCGGTGGCCAGTACACGCACTTCTTCGGTAACGGCATGAGCCTCACGAGCCGTGTCGACTACTACTGGCAGGACGAGTTCTACACCACCGCCTTCAACCGTCCCCAGGACCTGGTGGACAGCTGGGACGTGGTGAATGCTCAGGTGACCCTGACCAGCGCCGACGAGCGGTGGAACCTGCGCCTCTTCGGCCAGAACCTCATGAACGATGACAACATCGTGGGCAGCTACCAGACGGATCCGTCCTCGGGCCTGTTCACCAACGCGTTCCTCATCGAGCCGCGCCTCTACGGCGCAACCCTCGGCTTCAACTTCTAAGACGAAGCCTCGCAGGTCCCAACGGCCGCCCTCGGGCGGCCGTTTTTTTTGCCCCTCCCCGAGGCTCCTCGCGGCGCGTACACTGCGCCCTTTCCCCGTTTTCGGAGCCCCACCCGTGAACCGCTTTGAGCGCCCCGCCCTTCGGGCCATGACCGGCTATACCTTCGGCGAGCAGCCCCAGGATGGGTCCGTTATCAAGCTCAACACCAACGAGAACCCCTACGCGCCGGGCCCGGCCGTTGCCGAGGCCCTCGCGCACTTTGACGTCGCCACCCTGCGTCGCTACCCAAGCCCCTTTGCCCAAGGGTTTCGGGAAGCCGCCGGTGCACTCCACGGGCTCACGGCGGACTGGGTCATGGCCACCAATGGCGGCGATGAGCTGCTGCGTCTGCTCATCACCACCTACCTCGAGCCGGGCCAGCCCCTGGCCACCACGGAGCCAAGCTATTCCCTCTACCCCGTGCTGGCCGCGGTGCAGGGCTGCTCCACGGTCACCTTCGACCTGGACGCAGACTTCGCCCTTCCCGAGGACCTCGGCGCCCGGGCCGAAGCCGCCGGCGCCGGACTGTTCTGCCTCGTGAATCCCCATGCGCCCACCGGGCGCCTCTTCGATGAGGGCGCCCTCGAGCGGCTCCTCAGCCAATTCTCCGGCGTGGTGCTCATCGACCAGGCTTACGTAGATTTCATCGACGAGGACCAGAAAGCGGCGGCCCTCGCGCTGATTCAGCGCCACGATCGGGTGCTCCTGCTGCGCACCCTGTCCAAGGGCTATGCCCTCGCTGGGCTCCGCTTTGGCTACGGCCTCGCGCAGCCAAGCCTCCTCGAGCCCATGCTCACGAAAACCCGAGATTCCTATAACGTCGACGCCATCGCCCAAACCCTCGCCACGGCAGCCCTAAACGATCAAGCCTGGGCCCAGGAGAACTGGGCGGCGGTGCGACGGGAGCGGGAGGCGCTGCATGCCGCGCTAGCGGCGCGCGGCTATGAAGCGCCTCCCTCCCAAACCAATTTCCTCTTCCCCACCGTGCCCGCCGCGCTGGACGCCGCCACGATCAAAGAGCAGCTCAAGGCGGCGGGCATCTTGGTGCGCCACTTTCCCGGCGCCCTCGGGCAGCGGCTGCGCATCACCGTGGGCACGGCGGAAGAAAACGCGGCGCTGCTGGCGGCCTTGCCCAGCGCCCCATGAGCCTCCGGGGACGGCAAGGCTGGATTTTCGATCTCGACGGCACGCTCGCCCTGCCCGTCCATGACTTCGATGGCCTCCGCGAGGCCCTGGGCATCCCCCAGGGGGTTCTCATCCTCGAGTATCTGGCCTCCCGCCCGGCGGCGGAAGCCAAGGCCCTTGGGGCTCGCCTCGAGGCCCTGGAGGCTGAGCTCATTGCCCAGTGCCGTCCCCAGCCCGGCGTGCGTGCAGCCCTAGACGCGCTCCGAGATCGAGGCTGGCACCTGGGCGTGGTGACGCGAAACAGCGTGGCGAACGCCCAGCTCACCCTCGAGCATCTGGGCCTGGCTGATCTGTTCCCGCCCCAGGCGGTCCTCGGGCGGGAAAGCGCCGAGCCCAAGCCCAGCCCCGACGCCCTCCAATGGCTCCAGCGGCACTGGTCCTTAGACGCTGACGCTTGCGTGATGGTGGGCGATCATCGCTTAGACCTTGCTGCCGGCCGCGCCGCGGGGGTGGCCACGGTGCACTTCACCGCCGACTGCCCGGAGCGCTGGCCCGAATTCACCGATCACCTCCTCCCCCACTGGAGCCACCTTGGAGCCCTCCTATGACTGCCCCCACGGATGACGAACAACGCCGCGGCGTTGCCATCGCCGAACACGTGCTCCAAGGCTTTGAGGCCTACCGGAAGCGCTTTCGGGAAATCACCCGGGGCGCCGAGGCCCGCTTCGAAGCCGCGGCCTGGGCCGACGGGCAGGCGGCCTCCATGGCCCGCATCGAAAGCTATGCGAAGGCCGTAGGACGCGTGGTCTCGGACCTTCGCCTCGCCGGCCAGCCGAGCCTGACGGTATGGCGGGCCGCCCGGGACGCCTATCCAGCCCTCTGCGAGGGGCGCGGGGACCGGGAGCTGGCGGAAACCTTCTTTAACTCCATCTACTGCCGCCTCTGGGACCACGAGGCGGTGCTCGACGACAATCTCTTCGTGCACTCCGTAGCCCCGCTCGCAGCCGCCGATCCAGCGGATTGCCCCACCCGGAGCTACGAAGCCACGGCGCCGGAGTGCTGGGCCGCCATCTGCGATCAGCTGCTCACGGACTACGCCTTCGCCGCGCCCTGGGAGGACCGGGCGCGGGATGCTGCCTACCTCGCCCGGGCCATCGATGCCGCCTTTGGGGGGACAGCACCCACAGGCGACGGCTGTAGCCTCACCCTCCTGGCTTCCGTGTTCTTCCGCAACAAGGGCGCCTACCTTGTGGGGGAGCTTCAGGGGGCTGGGGAAAAGCACCCCGTGGCCATTGCGATCATGAACAACGAAGCCGGGGCGCTGGTGGTCGATGCCATGCTCACCGCGGAAAACGATCTGTCCATGGTCTTCAGCTTTACCCGCTCCTATTTCCTCGTGGATACGCCGAACCCCGCGGTCCTGGTGGCGTATCTGCGCACCCTCCTCCCGGGCAAGCCCCTCCACGAGCTCTATACCGCCATTGGCTTCTACCGCCACGGGAAAACGGAGTTTTACCGGGACTTTCTGGCCCACCTCGATCAGTCCGACGACCCCTTCATCCTGGCCCCAGGCATTAAGGGCATGGTGATGGCGGTGTTCATGCTGCCCAGCTATCAGACCGTCTTTAAGATCATCAAGGACCGCTTCCCCCCGCAGAAGCACACGAGCCGTAGCCAGGTCATGGCCTCTTACGAGCTGGTGAAGCTCCACGACCGGGTCGGCCGCATGGCCGATACGCAGGAGTTCACCAACCTTCGCCTTCCCCGGGACCGCTTCGATCCGGCGCTTCTGGAAGAGCTCCTGGCCGTGGCGGCGGAGTCCGTCACCCTCGAGGACGACGCCGTGGTGATCCATCACTGCTACACGGAACGGCAGATGACGCCCCTAAACCTCTATCTTGAGGAGGCCAGCGAGGAGGACATCAAGAGCGCCCTCGATGAATACGGCAACTCCATTCGCCAGCTCGCCGCGGCGAATATCTTCCCCGGGGACATGCTCCTGAAGAATTTTGGCGTCACGCGCCACGGCCGAGTGGTGTTCTACGACTACGACGAGATCAGCTATCTCACGGAGGTGAACTTCCGGGAGATCCCCGAGCCCCGAACCCCCGAGGAAGAGATGGCCGCCGAGCCCTGGTACTCCGTGGGGCCCTTAGACGTCTTCCCGGAAGAGTTCCCCCGCTTTCTCTTCGCCAACCCGCGCATTAAGCGCCTCTTCACCCAGCTCCACGGGGAAATTTTCGACGCGGCCTACTGGCGCGGGCTTCAAGCCTCAATCCAGCAGGGCTTTGTGATGGACGTCTACCCCTATCGCCGGCGCCACCGCTTCGCGGAGCGCTTCACCGACGCCCAGGAAAAGGAGGCCTAAACCATGACCATGGGTCAACGTATCGCCATCCTGGGGGCCCTCGCCTTTCTAGCGCTCTTGGCTCAAACGCTGCTTGCTCAGGGCACGGTGGGGGCCGGCGCGCTCCTCGCCAACCCCTGGGGCCAGATCACCCTCGCAGACTTCTATCTGGGGGTGCTCGCCTTCGCCCTGGTCATTTTTCATTTCGAGCCCTCGCCCCTGCGGGCCGGCGCCTGGGTGCTTGCGCTGGCGTGCCTGGGCAATCCCGTCGCCGTGCTGTGGCTCGTGCTCCGGGGCAAACGGCTGTTCCCCCCCAGGACCTAAGGCCCTAGACTCCAGGGAGCTACCTGGGGAGGGGCTTTATGTCGAAGGATGATTCGGGCAGCGCCACTGCGCTGCCTCTCCGCACCGTTTGGGGCCATGGCACCCTGGGCTTACCGCTCGCTGTTATTGGCTAT
>JAURCQ010000136.1 GCA_030828335.1 Gammaproteobacteria bacterium | reverse complement strand
CACGCTCACGGACCTCGCCATGCACTTCTCCGTGCCCCACATTCCCCCGGGGGATATCCGCCGACGCTTTCACACCGCCGGCGGGGCCCTTCTGGATCTGGGGATCTACGGCGTGCATATGTTCCGCCGCCTGCTCGGCGATCCCCTTACGGTGGTGAGCGCGGAGGCCCAGGGGGTCATCGACCAGGTAGACGAGCGCTTCCGCGGGGTGCTCACCCATGCCGCCTATCCGGGGCTGACGGCCACGGTGACCGCGAGCATGAATCGTGAGGATCCGCTAGCAGCCTGGCTGAGCCTGCGCGGCTCGGAAGGCGTCCTTCAGGTGCAAAACCCGGTCGCGCCCCAGCTGGGGCATGAGCTAACGCTGACGAGTAAGGACGGCGAACTGCGGGAGTCGGTGGACCCGACCCCTAGCTATTGCTATCAGCTTCAGGCCTTTGCCGACGCCGTGCTCCGCGGGAAGCGCCCCCCCACCGATGGCGCGGACGCCCTCGCCACGGCGTCCGTGCTTGACGCGCTCTACGAAGAGGCGGGACTTCCGCCCCGCCCTGCCCTAGAACGCTAGGCCCTAGGGCCTTGGCGCTTGGTCCGAGGGCCCGCTAGCGGGCCTCTCGGGTGAGGGTGAAGCGCAGCGCCGCCCCGTCGATGGTCACCGCCGTCGCCTCTTCCCCCAGGTTCGCCTCAGGCACCAGCGCTACGGCCAGCGTT
Source organism: Gammaproteobacteria bacterium (assembly GCA_030828335.1). Classification (GTDB taxonomy): domain Bacteria; phylum Pseudomonadota; class Gammaproteobacteria; order Pseudomonadales; family Azotimanducaceae; genus Salivita. The sequence goes on along the minus strand of JAURCQ010000136.1, from coordinate 4,368 downwards.
TCTCCGCCGATATAGGCCCCATGAGCCTCGATGGCCGCATCGAGAGGCGCCTCCGCAACATACCGCACCGTAATACGATCGCTGACGTGGAAATCCGCATCCTTGCGCGCCCGCTGAATGCGGTTCACCACTTCCCGGGCCAGGCCTTCCTGGCGAAGGGCCGGGGTGAGCTCCGTGGACAGGTCGATGGTGATGAAGCGGTTCGACAGCGCTTCCGTGGCGGGCTGGGGCTCGCGGAAAACCTCCAGATCCCCTTCCCCGAAGCGTTCGCCCTCAAGCTCAAGCGTGCCCGTTTCCACAAAGGCCTCGAGAGCCTCCGGACCCAGGGCGGCAATCGCGGTGGCGTAGCGCTTCATTTCCTTGCCCAGGCGCCGGCCAAGCTGCTTGAAGTTGGCCTTCGCGTAGAGACGAATGAAAGCGCCTTCATCGGTGCTATAGGCGATTTCCTTGACGTTCAGCTCCCGGGCCAGTTCCACCTCGAGGGCGCGGATATCGTCCAGGAGCGTGCCGTCACGATGAATGACCGTGAGCTTCGCTAGGGGTTGGCGCAGCCCGAGGCGTGCCTCCTCCCGCTTCTGCCGGCCAAGGAGAATCACCTGCTGCATGCGATCCACGGCCACCTCGAGACGCGGATCCATACGCGCCGCCTCGGCCTCCGGATAGGCGCAGAGGTGCACGGAGCGCGGCAGGGCGCTGCGATCCCCAAGGTCCCGGAGCCGCTGATAGAGCGTCTCGGACAGGAAGGGCGCGAAGGGCGCCATGGTTTGGGACAGCTCCAGTAAGGCCCGGTAAAGGGTGGAGAAGGCCGCGGTCTTATCTTCGCTGGGCCCCTCGGTCCAGAAGCGCTCCCGGTTGTAGCGAATGTAGACGTTCGTGAGCTCCTCGATGAACTCGAAAAGCCGGGGGACAACGTTATAGAGGCGATAGCCCTCCATCTCCTCCCCCACCGTCGCCTTCAGGGTTTGCAGCCGGGACAGGATCCAACGATCGAGCACGGCCGTGGGTTCGGCGAGCTGCGCCGGGGTGAAGCCGTCGAGCTCGGCGTAGGTGTGGAAGAAGTTAAAGGCGTTGTACCAGGGCAGGAGCGCTCGGCGGGTCAGCTCCCGCACCCCCGTATCGGAGAAGCGCTGCTCTTCAGCGCGCACGAGCCCGGAATTGATGAGGTAAAGGCGCAGGGCATCGGCGCCGTAGCGCTCCATGAGGTCATCCGGCGGTGTGAAGTTGCGCTTGGACTTCGACATCTTCGTGCCGTCTTCCGCCAGTACGAGACCATTGACGATCACGTTCCGGAAGGCCGGCTGATCAAACAGCGCCACCCCAAGCACGGTCAGGGTGTAGAACCAGCCTCGGGTTTGATCGAGCCCCTCGGCGATGAACTCCGCAGGGAAGCCCTGCTCGAAAAGCTCCGCGTTCTCGAAGGGATAATGCAGTTGGGCGTAGGGCATGGAGCCGGACTCAAACCAGCAGTCGAGCACCTCCGGCACCCGGCGATAGACCCCAGGCTCGCCGTCCTTGGTGAAGGTGAGATCGTCGACGAACTCCCGGTGCAGATCGTCCACGAGCGTTCCCGTGAGCGCGGCGAGCTCTTCCCGGGAGCCGATGCAGTGCACCGTGCCCGTTTCATCGTTCACCCAAAGGGGCAGGGGCGTACCCCAAACCCGATTCCGAGAGATGGCCCAATCCCGGGCCCCGTCTAGCCACTTACCGAAGCGCCCTTCCTGAATGTGGTCGGGCACCCAGCGCACCTGGCGGTTCGCCGCCAGGAGACGATCCTTGAGCTGCTCCACCTTCACGTACCAGCTGGGCACGGCGCGGTAGATCAAGGGCGTTTCCGAGCGGTAGCAGAAGGGGTAGCTGTGGACGATGACGTCCTGCTCGTAGAGCGCGCCGCTCTCCTTCAGGTGGCGGATGATCTCCCGATCCGCGTCCTTCACGTGCTGGCCAGCGAAATCCGGAACCTGCGCATCGAAGCGCCCATCGAGCCCCACGGGCATGGCGAAGGCTTCAAGACCCGCGGCGCGGAAGGCGTTGTAGTCGTCCTCGCCGAAGGCCGGCGCCTGGTGCACCAGCCCCGTGCCGTCGTCGGCGGTCACGTAATCGCCGGTGATCACGGTAAAGGCGCCGGCGGCGCGTTGTTCTTCAAAGTAGGTAAAGGCCGGCTCGTAGCGCCGCCCCGCGAGGGCGGAGCCCGGCACCACCTCGAGCACCTCCAGAGCATGGCGCTCGCCATAGGCCGCCACCCGCCCCTCGGCGAGGTAGAAGGTCACGTTCCGTTCCGAATCGCGCACCTTCGCATAGGAAAGTTCAGGGTTTACGCACACGGCCAGGTTCGACGGAACGGTCCAGGGCGTGGTGGTCCAGATCGCCAGGTGGGCGTCTTCGTCGCACAGCTTCAGGAGCACGGTGATGGCCGGATCCTGCACTTCCTTGTAGTTCAGATTGGCTTCGAAATTCGAGAGGCCCGTGCCCAGCGCCGTGGAGACGGGGACGATCTTCTGCCCCTGATACACCAGGCCCTTATCAAACAGCTGCTTCACCACCCACCACACGGACTCCATGAACCAGGGGTCCATGGTTTTGTAGTCGTGATCGAAATCGACCCAGCGGCCAAGGCGCGTGATGGTGCTCCGCCACTCCTGGGTGTAGCGCTGCACGATGCCCCGGCACGCGTCGTTGTAGCCCTTCACCCCGAGCTTCTCAACGGCGTCCTGAGCGCTCAGGCCCAGCTGCTTGTCGATCTCATGTTCCACGGGGAGGCCGTGGCAATCCCAACCGAAGCGGCGGGAAACGTAGCGGCCCTTCATGGTGAAGTAGCGGGGAATGATGTCCTTGATGGTGGACGCCACCAGATGCCCGTGGTGGGGCAAGCCCGTCGCAAAGGGCGGGCCGTCATAGAAAATGTACGGCGCGCCGTCGCGAGTTTGCGCGAGGCTTTCCTCGAAGATGCCTTCCTTTTGCCAGAAGGCGAGCACTTCGTGCTCGGCCTCCACAAAGGAAAAGGGGCCTTGAGTCGGCGTTGCCGGGGCTTCTCCCTCAGACACGGTCGTCATCACCATCCGCTTGAAAGCCGGCGATTGTACACCCGCCGGGGCGCCCCGGGGGCTTAGGGTAGGGGCGGTAGCCGTGCGAAGAGCTCCCGATCCGCGGGCAGGAGCGCCTCGGGATTCAAGCGCGCCCGCTGCACCCAGAAGGCGCGGTCGTGAACGCGGAGCGTGGGGGCTAGCAGAGGCAGGGTCACCGCGAAGCCATGAAGCGCGAAGGGCTGCCCGCCATCGCGATGCCCTTGCACCGTGCCGAGAAAGGCCGGCGCCTCAATGCGCAGCTCGAGCTCTTCCCAGAGCTCCCGGGCCAGGGCCGCCTCCCGCGTTTCCCCGGGCTCCACCTTGCCCCCGGGAAACTCCCAGGCACCGGCGTGACGCTCCCCCGGGGCCCGGCGCAGGCACAGCACGAAGGGGCCCTGGCAGAGGAGTGCGGCGACCACCTCCACGGCCTAGCGCTCGCCGAGGATATAGGCCGCGGTGAGGGCCGGCGCTTCCATGGGAATGAAGTGGCTGTGCTCCGGGAGCACCACATCCCGGGCCTGGGGAAACTTCGAGGCCAGCTCGGGCCAGGTGGGGGAGGCGCTGAAATCCATGACGTCCCGGGGGCCGGTGCGCGGCGGGGCCCGCAGCACGGTAACGGGTAGGCGCACCTCGGGAATGCGCTGGTAGATATCCCGCCCGGCGCTCCCCAAATAAATGGAGGCTTCCACCTCCGGGGGGCAGGCCAGCACGAAGTCCCCCTCGGGCCCAGGCAACACGCCGTAGCGGCAGTAGTCCTGAAGCACCGTCGGCACCCAGCGCTTAAAGGGCAGACGGTCGGCGAAGCGCGCTTCCATGGCCTCCCAGTTTTCCCAGTGATTCCGTCGCTTGGCCGTGGGGTGGGCGGAGGGATCCTGGGGACCGGAGGCCCGCTCGGCATAAAGCTCCGGCGGCAAGATGACCGGATCGATAAGCAGCAGCCGGGAGAAGGCCTCGGGCCGGGTGGCCGCCGCATCGGTCAGCGCATAGCCCCCCATGGAGTGGCCGGCGGCAATCGCCCCCGCCAGGCCGAGATGCTCCGCCCAGGCCACCAGGTCGTTGCCGTAGCTATCCCAGGAAAAGGGCGGCGTTTTGCCCGACCGGCCGTGGCCCCGAAGATCAAGCGCCAGCACGTGACGCCCCGGGAGCGCCTTCACCACCTGATCCCAGCACCGGGCATGGAAGCCCGTGGCATGGATCAGGACGATGGACGGCTCGGGGCCCGGCGCGCCCCACTCAAACCAATGAAGGGACACCCCATTTAATACGGCGGCATGTTCGGCGGGCCCTTGGGTCACGGTTAGCTCCC
>JAURCQ010000135.1 GCA_030828335.1 Gammaproteobacteria bacterium | reverse complement strand
CCCCTCTCCTCACCCCCTAAGCTACCAGAAAGCTAGGGAAACCACCCCCTAGGGAGACGCCCATGGCCGCCCTCGCCTTTGTTGAGGTGACCTACCATCTGTCCGGCTGCCGGTCCCTGAAGGAGCGGCGAAGCCGGCTTCTGCCCCTGCTCGATCGCCTGGGTCGGCAGCGCCACCTCGCCCTGTGCCAGGCGCCGGGGGATGCGCTGAAGGAGGCGTCCCTAGCCATCGCCGTGGTGGCCCCGGACCGGGTGACCCTCCAGCAGCGTCTTGATGCAGTGCTGCGGAGCCTGGAGGACGACGTGGATGCGGTGGTCGTGAGTTTGGAGCATGAGGTGCTATGAGGGCTCACCGGAGCACAAGAGGGATGGGCGTAGGGTTCCTGCTGCTCCTAGGCCTTTTTCTCGGGGGCTGCGCCCCGGCGCCTCCGGAGGCCTACGTGCTGCGCCTGGCCGACGCCCTTGAACTCCGGCCGCCGAGCCTTCCTTCGCCTACGACCTGGCCCCGGCCCCGGGAGCGCCAGGCCGCGGTGCCCGAGGAAAAGGGGGATTTGCTGGATTTTCTGGCCCTCCAGCGCTGTGGCCTGGGTGCCGTGCTGGGTGCGCGAAACGGGCCCCTGGGGCGGGTAATGGATGGCCCCGAACGTCTTCGCTATGAACTTCGCTTTCGCGTCGGCGCTGAACGCTGCCGTTCCGTGCTCGAAGGGGAGGACCGGGAACGGCTGGACGCCCTCCTGGCGCGGAAGCAGGACCGCTGGCCCGCGGTGCTGTGGAACGGAACGCTGGGCAGCGCGGCCTGGGCGCAGATCTATGGAGCCCACGGCGAGGACTGGGCGCCCCCGTTGGCCAGCGAAGGGGCAGGGGCGTTGGCCGCCCTTGAGCCCCTGCAGGCCCGCGTGGCCGCCCTTGTTCGGGCGCGCGTGAATGTGCTTGGGCCCTCCGCCCTGGACGTGAGTCCTGAGGTGCGTGCGGGGGCGGAGAATCCCGCGGCGTGGCACGGGCCCTGGGAGGCCCTTGCGCCTTTGCGCTACCCGGGGGTGGCGCTGCATCAGCTGCAACGCCTTACCGGCGCCCTAGAGGGCGCCGCCCGGCTCCTCGAGCAGCGAGAAGGGCAGCGTCCGCTGTGCCCCCAGGGCCGTCCCACGCCCCGGGCAAGGCGCGTGAATGCCGTCTTTCTTCGCTATTATGGTGAGGGGCTGCAGCCGGCCATGGCGGAGCTGGAGCGGGGCCTTCGGCCCTGGCTTGAGGCCACTGGGGCGCTCTGGGCGCAGCTTCAAGGGGGCGCGCCACCTGCGGCGCGGCCAATCCTTGAAGGCTTTCTCGATCCTCGGGCGCCGGGGCCCTGGCAGGCCTATAGGGCCGCGCGAGACCGGCATACCACCCGCTGGCAAGCGGTGCTCGGGGCCTGCCAGCTCATGCCCGGGACGCCGGCCCCCTGACCTTAGGAGACTTCGATGCGCTTCGTACTTTTGCTGGCCCTCATCGGTGCGGTGTTCTGGGCCCTTAGGCGAAGCCTGGGGGAGCAGCGGCAGGCGCGCCTGGCGCAGCTGGGGCTGCCGGGACGCTGGCGTCGGGACGGGGGGCATGAGCTTGTGCTCGAGGGAGGGCTTGCGGGCGGCCCCTACCGCGAGCGGCGCCCCGACGGCACTACGGTGACTGGCCAGTGGCGCCTTAAGGGAGAAAACCTCCTGCTGCTTCCCGAGGGCGGGGCAAAGGCTTCTGAAGAAACGCTCGAGCTCCGGGTCTTCGGTTCAGATCGGCTCGGTCTCCACGGGAAAACCCGGAAAAACCATGTGTACGATCGGGTCGCTTAGGCCTCCCGGTTTCGTAATCCGTAGAGCACGGCGAGGCTCAGGGCAAAGCCTGGAAGGATCTCATAAAGATCGAAGATTCCCCCCTCCAGCTGGCCCCAAAGCACCACCGTGCCGCCGCCGGCGACCATGCCCCAGAACGCCCCCGGGGCGCTGAAGCCTCGCCCATAAAGGGCGTAGAGCACGGCCGGACCGAAGCTGGCCCCGAGCCCCGCCCAGGCGTAGCTCACCAGGCTGAGCACCTTCGAGTCTGGGTCCTGGGCGAGCACGAGCGCCGTCGCCGCCACCAGCAGCACCGCGCCCCGGCCCACGTTCAGCCGAGCCCGGGCCGAGGCCGTAGGCTTTAGCACCGCAAAGACATCCTCGGCCAGGGCCGTGGAGGCCACGAGGAGCTGGGAGTCGATGGTGCTCATGACTGCGGCCAGGATCGCGGCCAGGATGACACCAGCGAGGGCCGGGGCGAGAAGGCTTTGGGTGAGGGCGATGAAGACCGTTTCCGGATCGGCGAGATCGGGCAGAAGGCGCGGGCCCAGGAGCCCCAGAGCCACGGCGCCGAGGCTGCTTAAGATCATCCAGCCCATGCCGATGCGCGTGGCCTCCCGCGCCTCCGAGGCGCTGCGAAGGGCCATGAAGCGGGCCAGGATGTGGGGTTGGCCCACATAGCCAAGGCCCCAGGCCACGAGGGACAGCCACCCCATCACGGTCAGGCCAGAGAACAGGTCAAGGTGGCCGGCGGGGAGCGCTGCCTCCGCCGGCGTGAAAAGCGCTAGGGCCGGGACGAGCAGCAGCGCCCCCAGCATGAGGAGGCCCTGGAAAAAATCTGTCCACGCTACCGCGAGAAAGCCCCCGGCCATGGTGTAGGCGACGATCACCCCGCCGCCCAAGAGCAGGGCCGTGAGGTAGGACAGGCCGAGGGTGCTTTCAAAAAGCCGGGCGCCGGCCACGAGGCCTGCGGAGACGTAAAAGGTAAAGAAAAACAGAATGAGGAGGGTGGCCAGGGCGCGCACGGCCTGACGGCTCCCGGGACTGCCCCCGGCCCGCTGGGCAAAGAACTCTGGCAGGGTGAGGGCGCCGTCCTGGCCGTCCCCCGTGCCCGTGGCCTCCCGGAGCCGGGCCGCCACGAAGCGCCAATTCAGATAGGCACCGAAGATCAAGCCAATCATGATCCAGCTTTCCGTAAGCCCCCCGAGGAATATGGCGCCGGGCAGGCCGAGGAGGAGCCAGCCGCTCATGTCCGAGGCGCCGGCGGAAAGCGCGGCCACGGCCGGACCAAGGCTCCGGCCCCCGAGGGCGTAATCCGTTTCGTTCCGGGTCTTTCGCCAGGCGGCGAGGGCCAGCACGAAGAGCGCAGTCAGGTAGAGGGCAAAGGCGGCGGTGGTGGCGGTCATGGCGCTTTCCTGGCTTAAGACGGTCCCGCGGGCGGGGCAGGCAGGCCGCGGTCCGGGCGCGTACACTTCCCGCCGAACCTTTGGAGGCTGCCATGTCATCAAGCTTGCCAGAAATCATGCTTCAACGCGCCAGCGGGCAGGAAGAGGCTCTCGGCGCCTATGCAGGGCAGGTGCTGCTTGTGGTTAACACGGCGAGCCAGTGCGGCTTTACGCCCCAGTACGAGGCCCTCGAGCAGCTTCAGCAGCATTTTGGCGGGGAGGGCTTTAGCGTGCTGGCCTTTCCCTGCAATCAGTTTGGGCGCCAGGAGCCCGGGGATAATGAGGCGATCGCCAGCTTCTGCGAGACGCGCTTCCACACGACCTTCCCCCTTTTTGTCAAAACCGAGGTGAATGGCCCGGAGGCCCACCCCCTCTTTGCGCATCTGAAGGCCGCGGCCCCGGGGGTATGGGGGACGCAGGCGATCAAATGGAACTTCACCAAGTTCCTGGTGGACCGCCGGGGCCAGGTGCGGGCGCGCTTCGCCCCCAGCACGGACCCCTTAAGCTTCATCAGCGCGATTAAAGACTGTTTACGGGAGACCCCATGACCGCTCCGTCCTCGCCCTGGGCGGCCGCCCAGCGACTCTTCGCGGCCCTCGAGCGCCGCTTCGTGCCCGACCCCCAGGGCGTCGATTTCTCCCCAGTGTTGGCGGCGCGCTGGGCGCCGGGTCCTCTCGGGGGGCGGCTCGTTCCTGGGGGTGCCATTGACGGCGTGGGCCTTGAGGACCTGGTGGGTTTAGAGGCGCAGCGCGCCCGCGTGGTCGCTAACGTGGCGCAGTTTGTGGCGGGCCTGCCGGCCAACAACATGCTGCTTTGGGGTGCCCGGGGCACGGGCAAATCCTCCCTGGTCCATGGCGTTTTAAATCACTTCGCAGGCGAAGGGCTTCGGCTTGTGGAAGTGGAGCGCGATGCCCTGGGAGATTTGCCGGAGATTTCCGAACGCCTCGGCGCTTTGCCCTATCGCTTCTTGCTGTTCTGCGATGACCTGTCCTTCGAGGGCGCCGAGCTGGGCTACAAAGCGCTGAAGTCAGCGCTGGAAGGGACGGTCTTTGCGGCCGCCGGGAATGTGATGCTGGTGGCGACCTCCAACCGGCGCCACCTCATGCCAGAGAGGGCCGCGGAGAATCAGCAATTCACCCATACGGACACGGGGGAAGTTCATCCGGGGGAGACCACGGAGGAGAAGCTTTCCCTGGCCGATCGCTTTGGTCTATGGGTGTCCTTTCACCCCATGGCCCAGCCTGCCTACCTGGAAGCGGCGGCGCGCTGGGTGGCGCACTATGGTGCGCCCCATGGGGTCGCTTTTGACGACGCGGCCCGGGCCGCTGCCCTGACCTGGGCCCTTACCCGGGGGGCGCGCAGCGGCCGGGTGGCCCATCATTTTGCGCGCCATTGGGTGGGGCAGGGGGCCCTCGCGGCGCGGCAAAAGGGGGGCTAGAGGCCCTAGGGATTTTTATCCGATGAGATGCTTGACTCCGGTGAAGGGATCGCTAGACTACGCGGCCTGTCAACGAGAGCCGAGTCCTAGCGGTGTTGACATGGAGCGTCCCCTTCGTCTAGAGGCCTAGGACACCGCCCTTTCACGGCGGTAACAGGGGTTCGAATCCCCTAGGGGACGCCACTATTTTCGCGTCTTGGCTTGATCAGGGCGCTGGGCGTCAGACGCTCAAACGCGGTTTCGCGGGAATAGCTCAGTTGGTAGAGCACAACCTTGCCAAGGTTGGGGTCGCGAGTTCGAGTCTCGTTTCCCGCTCCAATACAAGAACGGCGCCTTCGGGCGCCGTTTTTCGTTTCTGCCTTCCTCAAAGGCTAGGGCTGTGCCCCATTCAACATCACCGCTTCCACCGC
>JAURCQ010000134.1 GCA_030828335.1 Gammaproteobacteria bacterium | reverse complement strand
TGCCCTAAGCGGCGAGGAGGACAGCTATGGACGCGTCCATGTGGGTAGCAAAGACCGGTCTTGATGCGCAGCAAACGCGCATGGCGGTCATTTCGAACAATCTGGCGAACGTGAACACCGCCGGCTTTAAGCGGGATCGGGCGCTCTTCGAGGACCTGCTTTACCAAAACATCCGTCAGGCCGGAGGCCAGACCGGCGTCGACACCCAGGCCCCCACGGGCATGATGCTGGGGACCGGTACGCGAATCGTAGCCACGGAAAAGCTCCACTCCCAGGGGAGCCTGATCAACACGGAAAACGCCCTTGACCTGGCCATTCAGGGCGAGGGTTTCTTCCAGATTCTTCAGCCCGATGGAACGCTTGCCTTCACCCGAGACGGGAGCTTCAAACTCTCGAATATTGGGGAGGTAGTGACGTCCTCGGGCGCTCGGCTTCAGCCGCCCCTCACCGTGCCCCAGAACGTCTCCAGCCTGACCATCGGCGCGGACGGTACGGTTTCCGCAAGTCTCTTTGGCGGTGGCGCCCAGCAGCTGGGTAACTTTCAGACGACTCGATTCCTGAATCCCGCCGGCCTCGAGCCGCTCGGCCGGAACCTCTTCCGGGAGACCGCCGCCAGCGGTCCGCCTCAGGTGCTGACGCCGGGGCAGAACGGGGCGGGGCAGCTCGTTCAGGGGGCCCTCGAGGCATCCAACGTGAACGTCGTGGAAGAGATGGTGAACATGATCGAAACGCAGCGGGCCTACGAGGTGAACTCGAAGGCGATCTCCTCTGCGGACGGCATGCTTCGCTTCCTAAACCAGAACCTCTAAGGCGGGCTTGCCATGCGACTTCCTAGCGCCCTTGCACTGATCGCCCTGGCTCTGGGCGGGTGCGCCAGCACTCCTCAGGACTTCGAGCCAGACTTCAGCCCGGTGCCGCCCGCTGCGGAGCCCGTGGACAGCGCGCCGAGCGGCTCTCTCTACATGTCCAGCCGCACGGCATGGTTCGGGGAGGCTCGAGCCAGCCGGGTTGGGGATACGGTGACGATTTTGTTGCAGGAATCAACGCAATCTACGCGCAGCGCGAGCGTGTCAACTAGCCGGGAGAGCACTAACGACTTCATGAGCGCGGGGCAGGTGGACATTCTCTCCGCGGGAAGCAATTTCGTGAACGTGCCCGGGATGTTTGATGGATCCACGAGCGAGAGCACGGGGTCCGGGAACTCCGGGCAGAGCGCAAGTCTTTCCGGCTCCCTCACGGCTACCGTGGTTGAGGTGCTGCCAAACGGAAACATGGTGGTCCAGGGGGAAAAGATTCTTGCCCTTACCGAAGGGAGCGAGCGGGTTCGGGTGCGAGGCGTCATCCGCCCCCGAGACGTATCCCAGATGAATACCGTTCTTTCCTATCGCTTGGCCAATGCCCAGATTCGCTACGAAGGCCGGGGTGATCTCGCGCGCGCGGCACGCCCCGGTTGGGGCACGCGCTTTTTCAATGCGGCCTGGCCGTTTTAGGAGGGCATGATGAGAACCCTAGTGCTTTTTCTCCTTGCCGTCCTGAGCGCCTCCAGCTGGGCCGATCGCATTAAGGATCTGACGTCCGTTGCCGGCGTGCGCAGCAACCAGCTGGTGGGCTACGGCCTCGTGGTAGGTCTGCAGGGGACCGGGGACGGCGCCGATATCGATTTTACGGCGCAGACCATGAAGTCCCTTTTGGATCGCTTGGGGGCCTCCCTGGCGACGGAGGGGCGGCGGTCCGATTTCGATATTAGCCAGCAGCAGCCCCGGCAGCTCGATGTGGCGAACGCCGCTGCGGTGCTGGTGACGGCTGAGCTTCCCCCTTTCGCGAAGCCAGGCCAGCGTCTTGACGTCAATGTGTCCACCATTGGTAAGGCCGAAAGCCTTCGGGGCGGTAATCTCATCATGACTCGTCTCTTCGGGGTCGATGGTGAAGTTTACGCCCTGGCCCAGGGACCGCTCACGGTGACCGGGATTGGCGCCGAAGCCGCAGGTTCTTCGATTTCCATTGGCGTACCGACGGCGGGCCGCATCCCCGGCGGCGCTCTGGTGGAGCGCGCCGTGGAAACGCCTTTCGGGTATGCCGATAACATTGTCTTGAACGTGGCCTCCCCGGACTTTGCGACGGCGGCGGCGATCGTAGACGGCATCAATCGGGAGTTCGGTGCGGGTACGGCCCGGGCCATCGATGGCGCCTCTATCGCGGTACGTGCCCCTCGGGATCTCGATCAGCGCGTGAGCTTCATGGGCATGGTGGAAGATCTGGCCGTCACTCCGGCCGAGGGGCCGGCGCGCGTGGTGGTGAACTCTCGTACCGGGACCGTGGTGATCTCCCGGAACGTCCGGGTGACCGCCGCCGCGGTAAACCATGGTTCCATTTCCGTGCGCATCTCCGCGGCGAATCAAGTTAGCCAGCCCAATGCCTTTGGCGGCGGGGACACGGCGGTGATCCAAAACGCGGATATTGAAGTCGAGGAACCCACGGTTCCCATGTTCCTCTTTGAACCTGGGGTTGAGCTCCGGGACATCGTGGATGCGGTGAACACCGTGGGCGCCAAGCCGTCTTCCCTAATCGCCATTCTAGAGGCGTTGAAGAGCTCCGGCAGCCTTCGTGCTGAGCTGGTGGTGATCTGATGAGCGGCGCTCCCGATCTCTCCGTGGCTCGGTCCTCGCTGGACTTTGGGGCCTATGGTGCGCTTCGGGCGAAGGCCCAGCGCGATCAGGGAGCCGCGCTCCAGGAGACGGCGCAGCAGTTTGAAGCCATGTTTTTGCAAATGGTCATGAAATCCATGCGCGCCACGGTGACGAAGAGCGATCTCTTCAACTCCCAAAGCATGGAAACCTACGAGGCCATGTACGACCGGGAGCTGGCGACGGTGATGGCGCGGCGAGGGGGGATCGGCCTTTCTCAGGTGCTCACCCAGCAGCTCGATCCCAGCGCGCGCCACGTGCCCCGGAGCACGGAAGAGGCCCTTTCCCTCCACCCAGGCACACAGCCCAAAGCGCTTCACCGCGACCCCGCGCCGAAGGCGCTTCCGCCTCGGGAGGCTGCGCCCCTGCCGCTTAAGGGGCGGAGCGCGCCATGAGCGACCTACTCTCCCTCGGCAGCGGCGCCATCAGCGTTTACAAGCAGGCCCTCGCTACCGTCTCTAACAACATTGCGAATGTGAATAGCGAAGGCTATTCACGGCAAACGGTGGCGATCAACCAGAATCAGCCGGTGCAAGCGGGGACCAGTTTCCTGGGCACTGGCGCCCGTCTTGCTGCGATTGAGCGTGAGTTCGACGTTTTTGCAGAGCAGCAGCTCCGAGTGAGCACGAGCGAGCTGGCAGCGCAAAAGCCCCTCGTTGAGTACGCCGGGCGAATTCTTGACCGCTTCGCTGCGAAGGATAGTGCCTTGAGCGGCGCCCTTGACCGGTTCTTCGCCTCCCTCACGGGGCTGAGCGCCGATGCGAGCGCCTTGTCTTTGAGGGAAATTGCTCTTTCCGATGCCGCGCTTTTGGGGGATCGCTTCCAGGCGCTCGATCAATTTCTAGATGATCAGGCAGCCGGATCAGAGGCGGATTTGGGAACCACGGTGGCGGAGATTAATGCCATCACGAAGGAACTGGGCGGAATAAACCAAAAGCTCAGTCGTCGCGACGCGCTGGTAAAGCAGCCTCCAGCTCTCCTAGATGAGCGGGATCAGCTGCTTCGCGATCTATCTGAAAAGGTCCGTTTGGACGTCACCGAGGCCGCGAATGGAGAGGTGACGGTCCGCCTTGGCAGCAGCGCCGGCGCTGGGGCCGTGGTCGCGGGTCCTGAAGTTCGTATTCTTGGCCTTCAACTCGATCCTCTAGCAGAGGACCGCGCTGCTTTTTATCTGGAGCCGGCCAATCCGGCGCAAGGGCGGCTAGTCCTTTCGGGCGTTTCCGGCGGGGCTTTGGGCGGGCTTGTCACCTTCCGTGAACAGGTTCTCGAGCCCACTCGTGGAACGCTTGATACCTTGGCCCGAGGGCTGGTTGATGAGCTTAACCGGCATCATGGCGCTGGCGTGGGCCTAGACGGCATTACGGGCCGCGCACTCTTTGCGCTCAAACCCGATTATCAGCTCGTCGGCTTGGATGCACAGCGTGGGTTCAAGTTAGAAACCGCCCTCGAGTCCCCGGACGCGACAGTCGTTGAGAGCTTTGAACTTCGTTTCGATCCCGCTAGCCAGCGCTGGTCGGCGGTGGTCCCAGGGTCCCTTGAGGCCCCAGGCCGGGTGGTAGAGGCAGACAGCGATGGCATGGTACGGCTCGACGGTGTCGGCCTCCGCGTGGAGGGTACGCCCAGTGGGGCCGTGGCACTAAAGGTTCGTGGTCAAAGAGGCGGGGCCGGCGACGTAACCCTCGCCCTGGCTAGGGCAGAGCATCTGGCGGCTGCCGATCCGCTCCGGGCTCGGGCCGATGCTTTAAATAGCGAGAGTGCACGAGCTGCCATTCGCTTTGAGATCGAGTCGCCCCCAATACCGGTCCCCCCGGCGCTGAACAGCGTCTTTCTAAACAATTCGGACCCCAGCGCTGGCCTCACCGTCTCCGGCGGCAATAATGCTATTGCTGCGCTTCCCCCAGGGAGCGAGGGGACGGAGCTTCGTCTTATCGGAGCCCGGGAAGCGGATACGCAATTCCGAGTGCTCACTAGAGAAGGCGTGCTGCTTTCCGGGCCGCCCCTGAACGACGCTGAGCAGGCGGAGATCCTTCGGGAGGGCAACGGGTTTTCCGCGCGAGCCAGTTATCGGGTCCAGGAATCCAGCGAGGCCTATCGCTCCCTGTCCTTAGAAAGAGGCGCTTTCGCGTTGGAAAGCGCTTCCGGAGGCTTTCGCTTGGAGGGAGATCGACCCTTCCCCGTGGACATCTCGGGAAGCATTTCTGAGGCCAGCAGGAGCGCACTCGCGGCGGGGGCTCTTGCTATTAACGGAAGCGCCCTTACCGGGGCGGTTGCGCCCGACGGTCGCGGTGATTTCTCGGCCGCGGCCCTCGCTAGCTGGTTTCGGGAACAGCCGGGAGTGGGGGCGGCGAATCTCACGGTGACGGCAGATAACCGGCAAGTCTTTCAGGAAGTCGACCTCTCTGCGCCGGCG
>JAURCQ010000133.1 GCA_030828335.1 Gammaproteobacteria bacterium | reverse complement strand
GAAAGCGCTTCTCCCTCATTCTGGCGCCGCCCCAGGCGCTGATCCCCGAGGCGCCGGATGTGCTGCGCCTCGAGGCGCCGCTCTTTGTCGCCAAGACCCCCGCTCTGGCCCCGAGCGCCCAGGCGCTGGAAGACGACCTGCGCGCCCTGCCGCGGCCGCTGACGGCGGTGATGCTCGGCGGCGCAACGCGCCCCTACCGGTTTGACGAAGCGGTGCTCTCGGACCTTCTAGAAACGCTAACCCGCCAGCCCGAGCTGTCCCGCGGCACGCTCTATTTCTGCGGCTCCCGGCGGACGGCGCCGGCGGTGCTCGACGCCCTAGCTCAGCGCCTGCCCCCGGGGGCGTGGCTCTACCGCTGGCAAGAGCAGGATCTTGCCAATCCCTATGGCGCCCTGCGGCGCCAGGCCGACCAGATCATTGCCACCAGCGATTCCCTGTCCATGCTCATGGAATTGAGCGGCGACGGGGCACCCCTGGGCATCTATCCCCTGCCAAAAACGGTAGACTGGCGGGAGCGGCTAGAGCGCATCGTCGGTGCCTTTCCGCGCTTGGCGGCGCTGCGCGCCTCGGCCGTGGCGCGGGGCTGGCTGCCGGCGCCGCGGAACCTCGATGCCGTTGCGGAGGCGCTGGTGGCCTCGGGCGCGGCCTATCGTCTGGGAGAAGGGCAGGGCCCCTCGATTCCGGCGGAAGGCATCAGCGGCGAGCGGGCGCTTGGGCAGGCCTGCGCCGCGGTTGAAGCGCTGCTCACAGCCCGCGCACCGAAGGCGCACCACACTGTTTTGGGGGATCCATGACTGATGCTTTGCTAACCCTTCGGCGCAGCCTCGAGCGCGGTGGTGCCCTCTTGATGAGCGATCAGCATCGGGTACGCCTGGAGCGCTGGGTGCGGGGGGGCTTGGAAGCGCGGCGTCTCCGTCAAGCCGATGCCGCCGTGGTGTCCTTCGGGAAGGCCGGGCGCACCTGGCTGCGAGTCATGCTGTCCCACTTTTACCGGGCGCGCTACGGCATCGACGAGCCGATCCTTTTTGAGTTCGACAATTTGCACCGCCTGAATCGGGCGATCCCTAAGCTGTTCTTCACCCACGATAACTACCTCGGGGATTGGACGGGCCAGGGGCGCAGTAAGGCCGACTATTTCGAGCGCCCCGTGCTCTTTCTGGCGCGCCACCCGGCGGACACGGCGGTCTCCCAGTACCATCAATGGGCCCACCGCATGCGGCCCCACAAGAAGCTCCTCAACCAATATCCGCCCCACGGCGAGGCGCTTTCCCTCTTTGAGTTTGTGATGGGAGAAGGTGGCGGAATTCCGCGCATTGTGCGGTTCATGAATGATTGGGCCGAGGCCTTTCCGAAAACGCTCCGTCATCAGGTGGTGCGCTACGAAGATTTGCGCGCTGACACGACGGCAACGCTGGCTTCCGTGCTGGCCTTTCTAGGGGCGCCGAAGGATCCGGAGGCCGTGCAGGCGGCGGTGGACTTCGCCTCCTTCGAGCGCATGAAGGCTCGCGAGGCCACGGGGGAACGCATGGCCGGGGCGGGGGATCGGCTCACCGCCGCCGACCCCAATAATCCGGACTCCTTCAAGACCCGGCGGGCGAAGGTGGCAGGCTATCGCGACGACTTTACCGCCGAGGAACTGGCGGAGATCGACCAGTACATCGACACCCATCTCCATCCCCGCTTCGCCTACGGGCGCGGGCAAGAAAACGGCTGAAGGGGCCCTGGCTATGGCTAAACCGTGCGTCTTTATCCACACCAACCACAAGCAGATCCTCGGGGCGAAGGTGGCGCGCTGGGCGCTTAAGCGCCAGGCCGCGAACCCCGACGCCTTTGATGTGGCGTTCATCGATACGCGGGACTTCCCCGTCTTCGCCGAACACGAGGGCCAGGCCTACCTCCGCGACGGCGTGGAGCGGGTGTGGCTGAACGAGGATTTGCAGTCCTTTACGCCGCTGCGCTTTATGCCCCCGAAGCTCATGGGCTACGAGGGGCGGGCCGTGGTGATGGACCCGGACATTTTTGCCCTGGGGGACATCACGGCCTTGCTGGAGCGCGATATGGGCGGCAAGGCAATTCTGTGCCGGAAGCGCTCGGGCCCCAAGGGCGCCATTGATAAGTGCTGGGCCTCCAGCGTCATGCTGCTCGATTGCGCCAAGCTCCCCCACTGGGATGGGGAACAGGGCTTCCGGGAACTCTTCGCGCGCACCCGGGATTACTCCCAGTGGGTCTGCCTGAAGCTCGAAGACCCCAACACGATCGGGGTGCTCGAGCCGGAATGGAACGACTTCGACCGGCTCACCCCCGCTACCAAGCTGCTTCACACCACGCGGCGCATGACCCAACCTTGGAAAACCGGGCTTCCCGTGGATTGGCGCCCGGCAGAGCGTTTCCGGGCCTTTCCGCCCCTGGGGTGGCTCATGCGGGCTCGGCGGAAGCTCTTCGGAGAGTACGCCTTCCTGGGGAACTATCGGCGCCACCCCGATGCCAATCAGGAAGTACTGTTCTTCGGCTTGCTTAAGGAATGCCTGGCCCAGGGCGATATCACGGAGGCGGAGCTGCGTGCAGAGATGGCCGCGAACCATTTGCGCCATGACGCCTTCGAGGTGCTTGAGCGTACCCCGGATCTCGCGCCGCCCCCGGCGCCGCCCCTCGCCCTGAGCGCCTAGGGCCTCCCCTCCATAAGGCGCGCAAGCGCCCCCAGGGCCCGTTCTAGACTGGTCTCGGGGAGGACGGCTGCCGCGGGGGAGGGCGTTGGCAGGGGGCCGTGCTCCAGAGCGCCTAGGGTCCAAAGGCCTCCGCTGGCCTCCCAATGATTCAGCAGGTTTCGGGTATTCCGGCGAAAGCGCTGGGGCGCAAGGTGCTGGGCCAGGCGGTGGGTCACGCTTTCCCAGCGGAGGGACCAGGGTTCCGGGAGCGCCGCGTAGGCGGTGATGCAGCCGGCGCTCATGGCCTCCAAGATCATGGACATGCTGTCCCCCGTGACCACTGCCAGCTTCGCTGCCCCGAGCCAGCGCTGCAGGGGGCTCGGCGTGCCTCGCGCCTCGTGCCACCAAAAGCCCTCTACCGCCATGCCGTTGCCGGTGTCGCCGCGCAGAACTTTCGCCACCGCGGCTTCCACGGCCTTTGGCGTTCGTGGGCTCGTGCTGATGCGCGGGCGAAGCCCTTCCCGCGCGCAGAGGGCGAGGAAGCGCTGCACCAGGGCTAGGGCGAAGGCGGGGGGCAGGGCCTGGGCGCCGGAGGGTCCGCCCAACAGCAGCAGCCCGTGGCGCCGGGGGGCGAGGGGCGCGGTTGAAGCTGGGGGCCCGCCCAGGGGCGTGGGTAGGCAGACCACGGGGCCCAGCGACGCATCTAGCGCGTATTGGGCCGTGGTGAGGGTGAGGTCGAGGTGCCTTGGGTGGGTCCAGGGTCGGCCCAGGTGCACAATTTTGCTGCGTCCGCCGCTCGCTTGGTGAATCCACCGGGCCACCGGTTCGTTGCGTCGCCCGGCGGTCAGCAGAAGGTCCGGCCAGGGCGGCGTCAGCGCAGCCCGAAAGGGCGCCTGCACGGCGGCCAGGTTTGCCTGTCGAGTCAATTGGAGCCAAAGATCCCAGCCGTTAAAGGCGAGGGCCTTGGCCGTGCCTTCCCAGCCAAAGCGGGCCGTGGCCGCCGCCCCAAGGGTTTCGATCTGGCGATTGTCCCCCGCCTTCTGCCCAAGGAGGGTCCAGTAGCATAGGGGCCTCGGCAAGCGTGCATTCCCCCGGAAGGTTCCAAAGGCCGTTACACTACACCACTTGGGCGCGCGGGCGCCGGAAGGCAGGGCGGGAAACGGCGTCTTGATACTGGATCACTATCTTTTACGGCAGGTGCTGGGCCCCTTCGTTTTGGGCGTCGGGCTGCTATGCGTGGTCTTCGCAGCCTTTGCCGGATCCAACGTCCTTGCCGATGCCGCGGCTGGGTCCCTAGCCCCGTCCGTGGTCTGGAAGCTGATTGCCCTGAAGCTCCTCGTTGCCGGCGAGGTGATCGTGCCTTCAGCGCTCTTTTTCGCTGTGCTCTTTGTCTTTGAACGGCTTAGCCGGGACCGGGAACTGGTGGCCATGATGGCCGGTGGGGTCGCGGGCCTGCGCTTGATCTTACCTCTCGCCTTGGCGGGGGCCATCGCTGCGGTCCTGGTTGCCCTCCTGTCCTTGGAGCTCCGTCCCTGGGCCTACCGGACGAGCTATCTCCTAGAAGATTTGGCCACCCGTCCAGACGTGAGCACCATGCGGGCGGGGCGCTTTTACGCCCTGGGCCCCCAGTTGGTGGTGACTGCCAGCGGCGTGGACGGGGAGGGGCGGACGCTCCAGGACGTCTTCGCGCGGCAGCAGGAGGGGGAGGCGCTGCAGCTGATTCGCGCCGAAACGGCCCACCTGGAACCCCCGGATGAGGAGGGGGTGCAGGTGGTGGAGTTCCGGCGGGGCGAGATGCTCACGCTGCGCGATGGCGTCCAGCAGGGGGATCGGCGCCAGCGCTTTGAATCCCTGACCTATCGCTGGCGCTATGGCGCGGTACTGGGGCGCCCGGACCATCGCCGGGCCCAGGCCACGGCGGCCCTTCAGCCGTCCCCGGCGCCCAAGGATCGGGCGGAGTTTCAGTGGCGCGTGACCATGCCCGTGTTGGCCTTCGCCATGACCGTTTTGGCGGCGGCCCTGGGTGCGTTCTTGCCGCTGGCCGGACGCTGGCGCATGGCCGCGGCGGTCGGCCTATATATCGCGGTGTTTTATTTGGCGGCGGCGGCGCAAACGGCGCTAGAAAACGGATCGCTCGCGGCCTTTCCGGGCCTCTATGGCTTGCCCCTGCTTCCCCTGCTGGCGGCGCTGGTGGTGGCCTTCCTCGGACGGCGCCTCGCGTGAGAGGGCTCACCAAGGCAGATCGCTACGTCGCCCTTGCGGTGCTCAAGGGCTATGGGCTCGTGACCACCGTGCTCCTCGTGCTGTTCTCCCTCTTTGCCTTCCGGGAGGAGCTCGAAAGCGTGGGGGCCGGTGCCTACAACGCCCTGGGCGCCTTGCTCTTTGTGGCTATGACGACGCCCGCGCGCATCCTTCGCCTTCTGCCTTTTGTGACGCTCCTTGGGACGGCCTATGGCCTTTGGCAGCTGGCGCGGCGCAGCGA
>JAURCQ010000132.1 GCA_030828335.1 Gammaproteobacteria bacterium | reverse complement strand
GATCACCCCGATATCAAGGGCGTGTCCTTCGTGGGCTCGGTGCCCGTGGGGCAGCACGTCTATCGCCGGGCTGCTGAAAATTTGAAGCGCGTCCAGTGCATGGCTGGGGCGAAAAACCACATGGTCATCATGCCCGATGCGCCGAAGGATCAGGTGATTTCGAACATCCTTGGCGCCTCCTGTGGCGCTGCGGGGCAGCGCTGCATGGCCATTTCCGTGGCGGTGTTCGTGGGGGCGGCGGCGGAGTGGATCCCCGAGGTGCGGGACGCCATGGCGGCCCTCAAGCCCGGCGCTTGGGATGACCCGGAGGCCGCCTATGGCCCCGTGATTACGCCCCAGGCCCGGGATCGCATCCACGGACTCATTCAGCGCGGCGTCGATGCGGGGGCAACGCTGCTTCTCGATGGCTCCGACTGTACCGTGCCCGGCTTCCCCGACGGCAACTGGATTGGGCCGACGCTCTTTAGCGATGTCACGCCGGAGATGGACATCTACAAGGAAGAGATCTTTGGCCCCGTGCTCTGCGCCATGACCGTGGACACGCTGGACGACGCCATTCGCTTGATTAACGAAAACCCCTACGGTAACGGCACCTCCATCTTCACGAGCTCCGGTGGCGCCGCGCGGAAGTATCAGCACGAGATCGACGTCGGCCAGGTGGGGATCAACGTCCCCATCCCCGTGCCCCTGCCGTTCTTCTCCTTTACCGGCTGGGGCGGCAGCTTCTACGGCGATCAGCACGCCTACGGGAAGGATGCGCCGCGCTTCTACACGGAAATCAAAACCATCACGGCCCGTTGGTTCGATGACACGCCCGTGACCGGCGGACCGAACATGTCCATTTCCCTGAAATAGGGGGGGCGTCATGGATTTTGAGCTCAATGAAACGCAGGACGCCTATGTGGCCATGGCTCGCCAGTTCGCGACCAAGGCCCTGGCGCCGAAGGCCGCGGAGTGGGACGCCACGGGGCATTTCCCCAAGGACGTGCTGAGGGAAGCGGGCAGCTTGGGTCTCATGGCCCTCTATACCCCGGAGAGCGCCGGGGGGCTTGGGCTCTCGCGCCTCGATTCGGCCCTGATCTTCGAGGCCCTGGCCGAGGGCTGTACCTCCACCGCAGCATTCATGACCATCCACAACATGGCCCTGTGGATGATCGCAAGCTTTGGGAACGAGGAGACGAGGGCCACCTTCTGCCCCGATTTGGCAGAAGCGAAAACCCTCGCCTCCTACTGCCTCACCGAGCCCGGGGCCGGGTCTGACGCGGCGTCCCTGCGCACCACGGCGACCCGAGAGGGCGACGGCTATCGGCTGAACGGCCAAAAGATGTTCATCTCCGGTGCCGGAGATACGGACGTGCTGGTGGTGATGGCCCGGGTCGCCGATGAGAACGGCCCCCGGCCCGGCGCTAAGGGCGTCTCGAGCTTCGTGGTGCCTGCCAACACCCCCGGTATTAGCTTTGGACGGAAGGAAGAGAAGATGGGCTGGAACAGCCAGCCCACCCGCGCCATCACCTTCGAGGAGGCCTTCGTCCCCGCCACGCACCGCCTGGGCGCGGAGGGGGAGGGCTTCAAAATCGCCATGAAGGGCCTGGACGGAGGGCGCATCAACATCGCCACCACCGCCGTGGGGACGGCCCAGGCGGCGCTGGAGCACACCCTCGCCTACGTGGGGGAGCGGCAGCAGTTTGGCCAGCCCATCGGCGCCTTTCAGCATACGCAGTTTGAACTGGCGGATATGGCGACGGAGCTTCTGGCGGCGCGGCAGATGGTGCGCCTGGCGGCGGCCCGGCTTGATGCGGGGCACCCCGAGGCTACGCTCTACTGCGCCATGGCCAAGCGCTTTGCCACGGATCGCGCCTTTGAGGTGTGCAATAAGGCCCTTCAGCTTCACGGCGGCTATGGCTACATCCGGGAATATCCCCTGGAGCGCCATCTCCGGGACGTGCGGGTGCACCAGATTCTAGAAGGAACGAACGAAATCATGCGGGTGATCATCGCCCGGCGCATGCAAATGGAAGGCGCTGCGGCGCTCTTGCACTAATTCACGCTCTGGGGAGGGAACAGTATGCTCGCGAGCCCAACGTCTAAGCTCAAGCTCACCGTCGAGGGCGCCACGGCGATCCTCACCATCGACAACCCCGCCGCCAATGTGTGGGATGAGGAAAGCCTCTCGGGCCTCGAGGCCATCATGGGGCAGCTGAACGAAAACCGGGACATCTACGCCTTGATCGTCACCGGGGCCGGGGAGAAGTTCTTCTCCGCGGGGGCCGATCTGAACGTCTTCGCCGATGGCGATAGGGCCCGGGCGCGGTCCATGGCGCAGCACTTCGGCCGTGCCTTCGAGGCCCTGGCGTCCTACCGGGGCGTGTCCATTGCGGCGATCAACGGCTATGCCATGGGGGGCGGCCTTGAGTGCGCCCTGGCCTGTGATTTGCGCATCGCCGAGCGCCACGCGCAGATGGCCCTGCCCGAGGCCACCGTGGGCCTTTTGCCCTGCGGTGGCGGCACGCAGAACCTGTCCTGGGTCGTGGGGGAAGGCTGGGCCAAGCGCATGATTCTCTGCGGCGAGCGCGTCAACGCGGAAACGGCAGAGCGCATCGGGCTGGTGGAAGCCTTGGTCGAGAAGGGGGAAGCCCTGGGCACGGCCCAAGCCTGGGCGGGGAACGTCGGGAAGCAAAGCCCCGTGGCCGTTTCCGCCTGCAAGGGCCTCATCATGCGCGCACGCAAGGGGCCCCTAGCGGAAAGCTATGCCCATGAACGGGAAGCCTTCGTGGATTTGTTCTCCACGGAAGATCAGCGTGAGGGCGTTAACGCCTTCCTGGAGAAGCGTTCGCCTCAGTGGCGTAACGCATGAGCGAAGCCCTGCCGGAAGCCGGGCGGTGCCTCTGTGGGGGCGTGCGCTATGCCCTGCGTACGCCGCCGGAAGCGGTGTTCCTTTGCCATTGCCGCAGCTGCCAGCAGGCCCAGGGCGGGGCCTTTAACTTGAGTGCTCCGGTGCCCCGGGAGGCCTTTGTGCTGCTCGCCGGGGAGGGGCTCCTAGCCCGCTATGAGTCCTCGCCGGGGAAGGATCGGGTGTTCTGCGGCCGCTGCGGAAGCCCCGTCTACGCGGAGCGCCCCGATGCGCCGGTGCGCGTGCTGCGCGCGGCCCTACTGCATAACGTGCGTGCGCTGCCCGTGCAGGCGCAGCTACATGAGGGAGAGGCCCTGGTTGCCGTCCCGGACGCCAAATTTCTGCAAGGAGACGCCCATGACTGATGCCCCGGGCATCGATTTTGAGCTTTGGCCCAGCGCTGGGCCCGGGCATATTGCCGTGGCCACGCTGAATGTGCCGGCCACGCTGAATTCCCTCGATCTGGCCATGGTTGATGCGCTCGCCGTGGCCCTGGCCCAGTGGCGCGACGATCCCGCCGTGGCCATGGTTTACCTCCGGGGCGCTGGCGATCGGGCCTTCTGCGCCGGCGGCGATATTCAGGCCCTCTATCGCAGCTGCAAGGCGAACCAGGAGGCTGGACGCCGGGTCGATAGCTATGCCGAGGATTTTTTCGAGCGCGAATACCGCTTGGACTATAACCTCCACACCTTTCCCAAGCCCGTGCTCTGCTTTGGCCACGGCGTGGTGATGGGCGGGGGCCTGGGCCTTCTGGCGGCCTCCCGCTTTCGCGTCGTGACGCCGAAGAGCCGGGTGGCCATGCCCGAGATCACCATCGGGCTCTTCCCCGATGCCGGCGGCACCACGCTGTTGTCGGCCATGCCCGGAACCCTGGGCCTCTTCTTGGGGCTAACGGGAACGCACTTCCGCGGGGGCGATGCCCGGGCCCTGGGCCTGGGCACGCACCTGATAGCTGACGACGCCGGCCCGGCCCTCGAGGCGGCCCTTCGGGGGCTGGACCTTCCCCTAGGCGCGGATGAGCGTGCCGCCAAGGCCCTGGAGGGGGCCCTCGCGGCTCTGCCCGAAGCCGAGGCGCCGACGCCCATCTTCGATGAGCAGGCGCGCATTAATGGGGCCCTTGGCGCGGCGGGGGGCGACTTCGCCGCCACCGTCGCTGGGCTGCGCAGCTTGGCGGGGGCTACGGAGGCCCTAAGGGACGCCGTGGCCACCTTTGAAGCGGGCTGTCCCGTGACCGCGGGCATCGTGGTGGAGCAGCTCCACCGGGCGCCGAGCCTCAGTCTTGCCGAGCGCTTCCAGCTCGAGCTCGCGATTGGCGCCAACTGCGCGCGGCGCCCCGATTTTCCCGAGGGGGTGCGAGCGCTCTTGATCGATAAGGATCGCCAGCCGGCCTGGACCGTGGCGAGCCACGATGCCCTCCCCCGGGAGGTGGTGCTGGCGCACTTCGAAGGCCCCTGGCCGCAAAACCCCCTCGCTGATCTCTCTGCTTAGGACCCCTTGCGATGGCACAGATTGCTTTTATTGGTCTTGGAAACATGGGTGGACCCATGGCGCGCAACCTGCTCGCGGCGGGGCATGGGGTCACGGTTTTTGACTTGAGCGAGGCCGCCCTGGCAGGAATGGCGGAAGCCGGTGCCCGGGTAGGGGGCAGCAGTCGGGAAGCGGTGGAAGGGGCCGAGGTGGTCATCACCATGCTTCCCGCCGGCGCCCACGTGGAGGCCGTTTATCTGGCCAGCGATGATCAGGCCTGCCTGCTGGATCAGCTCCCTGCCGGGACCCTGCTCCTTGATTGCTCCACCATCGCCGCCGAGACGGCGCGGAGCCTCGCGGCCTCGGCAGCGCAGCGGGGCCTGGCCATGCTCGATGCCCCCGTTTCCGGCGGCGTTGGCGGCGCGGAGGCCGGCACGCTGACCTTCATGGTGGGGGGCGAGGACGCGGCTTTAGAGCGGGCGCGCCCGGTGCTGGAAGCCATGGGGAAAAACATCTTTCACGCTGGGGCGGCGGGCGCCGGTCAGGTCGCCAAGATGTGTAACAACATGCTTCTTGCCGTGCTCATGAGTGGGACGGCGGAGGCCCTGGCCCTGGGGGTCCAGGAGGGGCTGGATCCTGCGGTGCTGTCGAACATCATGAAGCAGTCCTCCGGGGGGAACTGGGCGCTTAACGTTTACAACCCTTACCCTGGAGTGATGGAAGGCGTGCCGGCTTCCCGGGGCTATGAAGGGGGTTTCCTGGTCGACCTCATGCTGAAGGATCTTGGCCTCGCCCT
>JAURCQ010000131.1 GCA_030828335.1 Gammaproteobacteria bacterium | reverse complement strand
TCTCCGCCTTATTCGGGCTGGCCCGCCAGTCGTCGCGCTGCGCCTT
Organism: Gammaproteobacteria bacterium; assembly: GCA_030828335.1. Classification (GTDB taxonomy): domain Bacteria; phylum Pseudomonadota; class Gammaproteobacteria; order Pseudomonadales; family Azotimanducaceae; genus Salivita. The sequence continues at coordinate 5,108 of JAURCQ010000131.1, read as the reverse complement.
CGGGCAGTAGAGGTCCCAGAACCAATTCATGGTTTCCAGCGTTAGCAGGTAGCCCTCGCCGTTCTCCTGGTAGGAGGGAAGGGTGAAATCGTGGTCCGTGACCGGATAGATCAGCAGCTGAAGTGCGATATCCGGGCCGCCCCGGGCCTTCGCCATGAGGCTCACCACGGCGGCCAGGTTGCCGCCGGCGCTATCGCCGCCCACGGTGATGGGGCCGGGCCGGGCGCCCAGGGAGGCAGCGTGATCCGCGGCCCAGCAGGTCGCGGCGTAGCAATCCTCAGGGGCGGCGGGGAAGGGGTGCTCCGGGGCCAGGCGATAGTCCACGGCCACCACGATGCAGCCTGCCTCCCGAGCCAGGGTGCGGCAGTCTCGGTCATGGGTGTCTAAATCCCCGATTACCCAGCCGCCGCCGTGATAGTGCACGTGGAGCGGGAAGGGACCGAGCCCCTCCGGGGTATAGACGCGGACGCCCACGGGCCCGTCCGGGCCATCGATGGTGCGATCTTCGACCTTGGCCAGGGTGAGCTCCGGCGCAGGGGCTTGCATGGCGCCGTAGGCGGCGCGGGCGTCCGCGGGGCTTAGGCTGCTCATGGGCGGTGCCCCGGCTTCGGCGTTCTGCGCAAGAATGGCTGCAACTACAGGATCTAAGGTCATGGCCGTCCTCCCTCGGCGTAATGATCCCTCGAGCATACCCCAGGCCCTGGCCCGGTGCAGCGCGTCTGCGGTAGCGTTAGCAGACGGAGGAGAGAGCCCATGCGTGTTGCCCTGTTAGTGAGTTGCCTGGTGGATGGGCTGCGCCCGAGCATTGGGGCGGCAGCCCTTGCCTTGCTGCGGGAAGCCGGCTGCACCGTGCGCGTGCCCCGGCAGCAAACCTGCTGTGGTCAGCCTGCCTGGAACAGCGGCGATCGGCCCACGGCGCAGGCCCTCGCCCAGAAGGTGCTCGAGGACTTCGCAGACGTTGAGGCCGTAGTGGTGCCTTCCGGGAGCTGCGCGGGCATGGTGCGCCAGCTGCCGGAAGTTCTAGGGCCCGAGCATCCCCGCTTTGCGGACGCCGAAGCTCTGGCGTCGCGGTGCTTTGAAATCACCGATTTCCTCGTGAACCAGTGTGACTTCACCCCGGCGCCCCTGGGCGCGGGGCAAACCCTGACCTATCACGACAGCTGCGCTGGGCTTCGGGAGCTCGGCGTGAAGTCCGCCCCCCGGATGCTTCTCGAGCGCGCTGGCTATACCCTTGCGGAGATGACCCAGGCGGAAACCTGCTGCGGCTTCGGCGGTACCTTCTGCGTGAAGTACCCTGCCGTCTCCGTGGCCATGGCCGATGAGAAGCTCGCGAGTGCCCGGGCCACCGGGGCGCCGCTCGTCACCGGCGGGGATCTGGGTTGCCTGATTCACCTGGCGGGCCGGGAGGAACGGGCCGGGGCGGGCCTCGCCTTCCGTCATGTGCTGGAGCTGCTGGTGCCCACGCCGGCGCCGGCCCTCGGGGAGGGGCGCCCATGAGCTTTCAGGTCCAAAGCCAAGACTTCATCGCTCGGTCGAAGGACGCCCTGGCCGATGCGCCCCTGCAAAGCGCCCTGGGGAAGCTACGCACGGGTCTTAGCGTGCGCCGCCGGGAGGCCGTCGCCGCCCTGCCGGAATTTGATGCCCTGCGGGAAGAAGCAGCGGCGCTCCGGGATTACACCCTCGCGACCTTGGATCAGCAGCTCGAAACCTTCGAGGCGCAGGTGCGGGCCCGGGGCGGGGAAGTGCATTGGGCCCCCGATGCGGCGTCCGCCCGGGCCATCATCCTGGAGCTGTGCCAGCGCTATGGCGCCAAAAAGGTACTGAAGGGCAAGTCCATGGTGACGGAGGAGCTCGAGCTGAATGAGCACCTCGAAGCCCACGGCCTGCGCTGCGTGGAAACGGACCTGGGCGAATACATTGTGCAGCTGCGCCGGGAACGCCCAAGCCATATCGTGGCCCCGGCCATTCACCTACGAAAGGAAGACGTCGCGGAAAGCTTTGCGGCGCATCACGTCGGCCGGGAGCATGCCGATCGCAGCACCGCCGAAGCGCTGATGGCCGAAGCCCGGGAAGAGCTCCGAGCCCACTTTCTCTCCGCCGAGGTGGGCATTACGGGGGCCAACTTCGCCATCGCGGAAACGGGCTCTACGGTCATTGTCACCAATGAAGGGAACGGCGATCTCACCCAGTCCCTGCCCAAGGTGCATATCGCGGTCACCGGCATCGAAAAGGTGGTCCCGACGCTGGAGGATGCCTCGACCCTGTTGCGCGTGCTCGCTCGCTCGGCCACGGGGCAGGAGGCTTCCGTGTACACCACCTTCTCCACCGGGCCCCGCCGCCCCGAGGATCCCGACGGTCCCGAGGCCTACCACGTGGTGCTGGTGGATAACGGTCGCAGCGCCATGCTCGGCACGGAGTTTGAGGCCATGCTGCGCTGCATCCGCTGCGGCGCCTGCCTAAATCATTGTCCCGTCTACGGGCAGGTGGGGGGGCATGCCTACGGCTCCGTCTATCCCGGGCCCATGGGGGCCGTGCTCACGCCCCAGCTTGCGGGGCTCGACGAGTCGGTCCATCTGCCTACGGCTTCGACCTTCTGCGGTGCTTGCGAGGCCGTGTGCCCGGTAAAAATCCCCCTTCCGAGTCTGCTTCGGCGCTGGCGCCAGCGCGCCCATGAGGCGCGCCTTGATGGTGATCGGGCGCGGTGGCTCCTGCGGCTCTGGGCGTTCTTCGCTGCCCGGCCCCGGCTGTATCATCCGCTCCTCAGCGCAGCGACAACGGTGCTGGGTCGGCTCGCGGGCCCTGGAGGCACCTTTCGTCGCCTCCTTGGCGGCAAGGCCTGGACCGAAAGTCGGAATTTTCCCGCCCCGGAAGGGGGAAGTTTCCTGGCGAGCTTGCAAGGGGAAGAGTTCGCCCCCACCCCACGGAAGGCGCCGTCGCGCTAGAATGATGCCCACGGCGGGGTCTCAGCTTTTTGAGGCACCCCAGACATAAGGACAGCCCCATGAACGACGTGAAGGACGACAAGAAAGCCGATCTCGAAGCGGCGCAGAAGGCCAGCCCCACGCAGGCCCTGCTTTTCGAGAACCGCGTGGTCACCCTCTTCGGGGAAATCAACACGGAGAGCGCCCAGCGCACCAACGAGCGGCTCCTGGCCCTGGCCTTCGCGAGCGACGATCCCATCACCCTCTACATCAGCTCCCCCGGGGGGCACGTGGAATCGGGCGATTCCATCTACGACATGATTCGCTTCATCAAGGCGCCGGTGCGCGTGGTGGGGACGGGCTGGGTAGGCAGCGCCGGTGCGCTGATCTACCTGGCGGCGGAGAAGGAAAATCGTTATTCCCTGCCGAACACCCGCTACCTGATCCATCAGCCAGCGGGGGGCTTTGGGGGCACGGCGTCGGATATCGAAATTCACGCCCAGGAAATCGTGAAAATGCGCGAGCGTCTGAACCAGACCCTGGCCAACCGCACCGGTCAGCCCCTCGAGAAGATTGCTGAGGACACGGACCGGGACTTCTGGATGAGCGCCGAGGAAGCGGTGGCCTACGGCATCGTGGGTACCATCATCGAGCGCATCAGCGACCTGCCGTGAGGGACGGGGGTCGGGCGCAGATTCTTGGGGCCGTACGCCGCGCCCTGAAGGCGCGGACCGCCCCCGCTCGGCCCACCCATCTCGTGCCTCAGCGCGCTCGGCTCCAAGCCCCGGAGCTTCGGGCGCTCTTCGTTGCGCAGGCCGAGGGGGCGGGAGCCAAGGTTCAGAGCGTCCCCAATGACGTCGCCCTCGCGGAAGCCCTGACGGCCTTGGCGGCGGCCCACGGCGGCGTGCCTGTGGTGGCCCCCGCCTCGCCCCTGGCGAAGCTGCCCTGGGGCGCCTCTGCGCCAGCGCTGCGTCCCGTGGCAAGCGGCGACGCCCTTGCGGTCAGCACCGCAGTGGCGGGGCTCGCGGAAACGGGCTCCCTGGCCCTAGCCTCGGGACCGGAAAACCCCGTGCTATCGGCCTTTCTTCCCGAGCATCACGCGGTGGTGCTTCCCGCGTCCGCGCTCCTCGGCCCTTCGGAAGATCTCTGGGCCTTTTTGCGGGAGCAGGCGGGGGCCGAGGGGTTAGTGTTCCCGCGTACCCTGCATTGGATCACCGGGCCCTCGCGCTCCGGGGATATCGAGATGACCATGCTCTTTGGGGCCCACGGCCCCCTGTCCCTCACTATCCTTATTCAGGAAGACCGCTAGCCCTTCGCGGGCCCTTTCTTGCTGCCGTCGCACCCTAACCCTAAGATCCTCGGCCACGTTAGCGAGGATTGGGAGGGAGGACAGCATGGACATCAAAACGGTAACGGAGGCAAAAACCCTCGGCGAGGTGCTTCGCTTTCAGGCGGCTGCGCGCCCGGAGGCCACGGCCTTTCTTTTTGAGGATCGGCGTACGAACTACGCCACCTTCGATCGCCATGCCAGCCAGGTGGCCCAGGGCCTGCTCGCCGAGGGCTGTGGCCACGGCGCCCGAATTGCCTTCCTCGATAAAAACTCCGATCTCTTTTACGAGCTGATCTTTGGCTGTGCCAAGGCCGGCGCTGTCTCCGTGGGCATTAACTGGCGCCTGGCGCCGCCGGAGGTGGCCTACGTGGTGAACGACAGCGCCGCCGAAGTGCTTTTCGTGGGCCCGGACTTCTATGGCCTGGTGGAGGCCATCGAGGGCGAACTGAAAACGGTGAAAACCATTATCGCCATGGTGCCTGGCCATGAGCGCTGGGAGGGCTTTGAGGCTTGGCGCGATAGGCAAAGCGCGGAGGATCCTCACTGTCCGGTGACCGCGGAGGACATCGCCATCCAGATGTACACCTCGGGGACCACGGGCCATCCCAAGGGCGTGCAGCTGGCCCACGAAGCTTTTCTCGCTATTCGGCGCCTGCCCGCGCATGACGATATGGCCTGGGATCACTGGAGCGAGGCCGACGTCAGCCTAGTCGCCATGCCCAGCTTCCACATTGGAGGCGCCGGCTGGGGCGTGCAGGGGGTGTGGGCCGGGGCGAAGAACATCGTGCTCTCGGAATTTGAACCCGGGCGCGTCCTTGAGGTGATCGAGCAGGAACGCATCACGAAGCTGTTCATCG
>JAURCQ010000130.1 GCA_030828335.1 Gammaproteobacteria bacterium | reverse complement strand
TTCACGCGGATTTGCATCCGGGGAACATCCTCGTGCGACTGCCGGGGGGGATGCGCGGCGGGATGCCGGGCGGCGCGAAGGGCGCTGGAGGCAGGTATTCCCGTGCTGATCTTCCCCGCGGGGGCCGTTTCTACGCGGCAGCGCCTTGGATTCGGGACCCTGCAGGAGGCACCCTGGCGCACCTTCACGGCCAAGCTTCTGGCTCAGAGCCGCGCCACGGTCATCCCCACCTTTTTTCACGGTGAAAACTCCCGAGGCTTCCACATCGCGAGCCACTTCTCCCAAGCCCTACGCTACGCCCTACTGCTTCGGGAAACGCATCGCCGAGGCGGCAAGCCCTGCCGGGTGACCCTTGGGAAGCCCATCCCCTGGGACACGCTGGCGGCCCTGGGCTCGAGGCAGGCCATCACGGACCACCTTCAGGCCGCCACCTGGGGCCTGAAAGATTCCGCCTAAGCCCTCTTAACTCTCGGCGGCCCGTCGGCTGATGGCGTCAACGTGAATCGCAGCGCAATCAACGACCGGAAACGCCCCAGCGCCCTCGGGGTAAACCAGAGCAAGATCGGTCCCGCCCAGCAGGACCGCGTCAACTTCGGCAATACGAATAAACCAGTCACAGACCGAGTGAAAAACGGCCCGCTGATCATCGGTAACTTCACCCGCGGCCGCCATGGCGACATAGGCCTCGTGCACCTGGTCTAACGCGCGGCCCGGGGGCGTAACGACCTCAGCGTTGCTGAGCGCAGCGTAAAAGCGCGTTTCCATGACCGTTCTCGTCCCGAGTATCCCAACCCGTTCTAAGCCTCGAAGCTTTACGGCCTGGTCGACCTCGGCGAGAAGGTCGATGACCGGTAGCGGGGAACGGGCCTTAAAGGCATCGATACAAAAATGACCCGCGATGGAGGAGACCACGACGCACTCGGCGCCTACCCGAGCGAGTCGTTCCGTGAGGCGGTTATAGATCTGAACCTGGGACGCCCCGTCGTTTTTTTCGAGATTGCTTAGGAGGGTGCGCGTGTCGGCATGGGCAATGGTCATCTCTAGGGGCGCGTTTCTGCCCGCAAAGGAGGCGATCAACCGGCGGTAATAATAGTCCGTTGCGGCGGGGCCAATGCCCCCAATCAATCCAATATGCACCTGCTTGACTCCCGAACCGTACCTTTCCCGATGACTTCACATTACGCTAGAAGGGCCTGCGGAGAGACCAATGCCAGCGATCCTAAAATACGGGCTGCAGCCGGGCCTCATGGTCGGCGTCCTGACCCTCTGGTACTACTACCACGAGTCTTCGTGGGTATACCTGTTCGTCGTGGTATTTCTGCAGGTGCTCCTTGGCGCACTTGAGTATCGCTGGCCCGCGCGTCCCGAGTGGGTTCATGCCCCGCGCTACAAGGGCGCGCTGGTGGGCGTTTTTATTCTGACCTATCTCTTCGGCCTGTTCTTTGCGGACCCGGCGAACGCGGCCACTGTGAATGCTGCCTTGTCGGAGCTACGCGAGAATCTGGGGCTTGATATTTGGCCGACGCATTGGCCCTTGGTTGCCCAGGCGGTGCTGGCCCTCTTCTGCAGCGAATTCATCTGGTACTGGCTGCACCGCGCAGAGCACGCCTCCCAGTGGCTATGGCGCCTATCCGCCCACGGCTCCCACCACGCGTTCCAGAATCTCGGCGCGATTAACGCGGGCGCCAACCATCCCCTCGAAATCCTTCTGGTGCTGGCCTTGCCCTCGGCGATTGTTGAACTGCTCTTTGGCGCCGGTGCGGCCGTGGGTGGCTCCTACCTGCTGCTCCTGACCCTTGCGTTTCTGGCCCATTCAAATCTCGACCTCAACAGTAAGGTGATCGGCTGGCTCTTCACGACCAATCGCCACCACATTCATCACCACTCTGTGAAGATCGACGAAAGCAATACGAACTTCGGCTGCGCGGTCATCCTGTGGGACCGGGTATTCGGAACCTTCCGGGACGCCTACACCGTGCAGACCGGTACGGGCCCCACCCAACCGTCGCTCTGGAACATCTTCCTAATGCCCCTTCGGGAACCGGAAGATACGCAGACCGCCCCGCGGAATAACGCGGCGGACTAAGGCCCTGACGCAGGGCATTTTTAAAAAAAAGCGCTTTCCCGCGTCAAAAACCTCCGCCTAGAGAAGCCCAAGGCTCGCAAGGGTCCGCCGCACGTCTTCCTGAGCCTCTGCCCCTAGGGGCGCCTGGGGCGGCAGGGGGTCGCCTACGGCGAAGCCCTGAAGCGATAGGCCCGTCTTGATGCAGGGGGCCAGCATGTGGCGGGCAAACAGCTGGTTCAGACGCCAGAGGGGACGCTGCAGGGCCATGGCGTCCTCCCAGGCCCCGCGACGGCACGCCTCGTAGAGCGCCACGCTTTGCCGGGGCGCCACGCACGCCGGCCCAGCCATCCAGCCCACGCCCCCGAGGAGCATCACCGCCGCCGGCACGTGGGCCGAGGCGGCGAAGATCGCCAGGTTGCCTTCCGTCGCCTCCATGATGGAGAGGAGGCGTCCGGTGTTTGAGGACGCGTCTTTCAGGTAAGCAATGTTCGGCACCTTGGCCAAGGCCGTCAGCACGGGCAGGGACAGATCGGCGCGCTGGAAATTCGGGTTGGTGTAGAGCACCACGGGGCGCTCCGTGACCCCGGCAATGGCGCGGAAGTAGCCCTCGATGGCGTCGTCTTTGAGGGGGAAATAGGCTTCCAGAATAGCCAGAATGCCATCGCAGCCGAGGGCGTCGAAGGCGCGGGTCTGCGCCACCGCATCAGCCGTGGCGGTGGCGGCGACTCCAGCCACCACGGGCACCCGCCCCGCCGCGGCCTCGAGCACCACCTCCACCACCCGACGCCGCTGCGCCCAGTTCAGGTAGGCGAACTCCCCCGTGGAGCCCAGGGGCGTAAGACCGTGCACCCCCGCATCGATCAAGGCCTCGCAAAGCGCTGCGAGGGGCGCCTCCAGGACCTTACCGTCCGCATCAATCGGGGAAACCAGATAGGGAAAGACGCCGTGAAATGCGCTCATGGACTAGGAACCCTCACTTAGGGGACGACCCTCATCATCGGTGGCTAGGGGCTGGCACTGGAGTACCGCCGACCGGGGGATAACGCCGTAGCAATGGGGAAAGGCTTCCCCCCGCCCCGTGCTGTCCTCTTCCTTCAGCCAGGGGTCCAGGGCCGGCGCATCGAGGGTAAGCAGCAGCAGGTTTGCCTCTCCGCGAAAATAGCGCTCCAGCACGCCGGAAAGCTGGTCTGCCCAGCAGCAGTGGATGAAACCTTCCCCTTCCCATCCCGGGGGCGCGTAGTGCGCGGCGTTGGGATCGAAGGTGCGGGCCTGGGCCACATGGTAGAGCGTTTTCACCTAGACTCGTGCCTATCTCGAAAACCGGCACCTTAGCGCGTCGCGGGTGACCCAAGCCAGGAGCACCCATGGAACCCGGCCCCCTGTCCCTTGCCCCCGTGCTCCTCTCCCTGGTGCTGGCCCTGGCCTTCCGCCAGGTGCTTTTTGGGCTCTTCGCCGGGGTGCTGCTTGGCACGGCCCTCCTCACCCCCGATCCGCACCTGGGGCTGCTGGCCAGCGTGTTCCGCGACCAGCTTCGGCCCCAGCTCATGGATGGCTATAACGCGAGCGTGATCCTGCTGCTCGCGGTGATCGGCAGCTTCGTGGCGCTGCTCGAGCGCTCCGGCGGGGCGCAGGCCTTTGCCGAGGGCGCCGTCCGACGGCTGAAAAGCGCACGCCAGCTTCAGCTTGGGGCCTACGGCGGGGGCCTGATGATCTTCTTCTCCGATTTGGGCACGCCGCTCATTCTCGGGCCCATCTTCCGCCCCCTGTTCGATCGTGCCGGGCTGCTACGCGCCCGCCTCTCCCTGATTCTGGACGCCACCGCCGCCCCCATCGCGATCCTCGTGCCCTTCATCGGCTGGGGCGTGTACATCATGAGCCTGGTGGCCCAAACCCCGCCGGGGGCGGGCCCGGAAGCGCCCTATGCGCTCCTCCTGGGCGCCCTGCCCTTTCAGTTCTACGCCTGGCTCGCCCTGGCGCTCATTCCCCTGCTGGCCTTCACCGGCGGGCATTTCGGGGCCCGCGGCGCTTCCCAAGCGCCATCAAAAGCGCCGGAGCCGCCAGCGCCGGCGGCAGAGCCCCCAGAAGCCGAGCCCCAACCGCATCACCCCTGGCAAGAAAGCCTGCTCTGGGCGCCCTTGGCCGTGCTGGGCATTGCCCTCTTCGCCATGCTGGGGCCGGAGGGCTTCCCCTTCGCGCCCCTGCCCGGGGCCGATTTTCGCGCCGGGCTGGCCGCCGCCTACGCCCTAGCCACGGCCACCCTGGTGCTGCTCGCCCTGGCGCTGCGGATCCTGCCCTTTGCGACGCTCATGGAGAGCGCCATCTCCGGGGCCACGCGCATGACCCCCGTGGTGGCCACCCTACTCATGGCCTGGACCCTGGCCGATCTCGGCGATGCCCTGGGCGCCCCGCGCTACGTCGCCGAGACCGTGCTCGCAGACTTCCCCGTCGCCCTGCTTCCCGCCGCCGCCTTTTTGCTCGGGGCCCTGATCAGCTTTGCCACGGGCTCCTCCTGGGGGACTTTCGCGCTGCTGATCCCGCTGCTGCTTCCCGCCGCCGCCAGCCTCGAGGGCCCCGTGGCCCTTACCCTGGCGGCCATTCTGTCCGGGGGCCTCTTCGGGGATCACGCCTCGCCCCTGTCGGAGACGACGATCCTCGCCGCCAGCGGCGCCGAACTCAGCACCTTCGAGCACTTCCGCCACCAGTGGCCCTACGCCACGGTAAACGGCGCCCTCGCCCTCGGCGCGTTTTTGGTGGCCGGAGCCATGCCCGAGCCCTGGCTCCTGCTGCCACTGCTTATGTTGCAGGCCGGAGTGTGGGTCGCACTGTTTCGCCGAGCCAAGGCGCGCCCGTGACAGGGCGCCGGCATCGGTAGAGAATCGAGCAAAAAGAGGGGGGAGTGTCATGGCAGAACACAGCAACACCATCGGAACGGATCTTGGGGGCTTTGACGGCGCGGCTACCGTCGAGGGGCTTAACCGCTTCCTCCGGCTGCGCACCACGCCCATCGTGATGAAGCGCTTTCGCACGGTGGAAGAATTGAACGCCGTGCCGAAAATCCGCCGGCCCGATGCGGTCCACACCATGGACCAGATCGTGGGCCAGGCTGCCC
>JAURCQ010000012.1 GCA_030828335.1 Gammaproteobacteria bacterium | reverse complement strand
TGGGGGAGCTGTTCGCAGCGCTGTTTGCCCGAGGCGTGACCCTCGTGACCACCTCCAACGTCCCCCCGGCGGGGCTATATAAGGATGGCCTTCAGCGTCGGCGCTTCCTGCCGGCGATTGCGCTTCTAGAAACGCACACGGAGGTCTACGAGCTCCAAAGCGCCGCGGACTATCGCCTCCGGGCGCTGAGCCAGGCTGCCCTCTATCACAGCCCGCTGGGCGCGGAGGCAGATGCCGCGCTCCGCACGGCCTATCAGGCGCTGACGGGGGGGCTGGTGCCCACCCCGGGAGCGCTGGAGGTAGAGGGGCGAAGCCTTCCCACTCTTGGACAGCACGACGACGTGGTGTGGTTCCGCTATGGGACGCTGTGCGAGGGGCCTCGAAGCCAGAACGACTACATCGCGCTGGCGCACGAGTTCTCCACCGTGCTGATCAGCGACGTGCCTCAGTTTACGGAGCGTCAGGAGGATGGGGCGCGGCGTTTCGTGAGCCTGGTGGACGAATTTTACGATCGCGGGGTGAAGCTCATTTGCAGTGCTGGAGCGCCCATTACGAGCCTCTATCAGGGCGCGCGCCTGCGCTTTGAGTTCGAAAGAACGGCCTCTCGGCTGCTGGAAATGCAGTCCCACGAGTACCTGGCCCGGGAGCGGCGAGCCTGATGCGCGAAAAAGGGTGCGCGGCCCGCTTGTCACCCGGGGGGGGAATGGCTAATATGCGCGGCCTTATTTTTCCGGCGCCGTTGGGGCGCCGTCGACGGACTGCATAATCCATGAAGACGGAAAGCACGAAGCCGGCCGACGTGCGGCGCGATTGGGTACTCATCGACGCTGCGGATAAAACCCTTGGACGTTTGGCCACGGAAATCGCCCGCCGCCTGCGCGGTAAGCACAAGCCCGAGTTCACGCCGCACGTGGACACCGGGGACTACATCGTCGTGGTTAACGCCGAAAAGGTCGCCGTGACCGGCAACAAGGCCGATCAAAAGACCTACTGGCGTCACACTGGCTACCCCGGTGGGATTCGCGGCGTGGTGTTCAAGGACATGATTGCCCAGCACCCGGAGCGGGTGATCGAGGCCGCGGTGAAGGGCATGTTGCCTCGCAACGCCCTCGGCCGGGCGGTCTACAAGAAGCTCAAGGTCTACGCGGGCCCGGAGCACCCCCATGCGGCGCAGCAGCCGCAACCCTTAGAAGTCTGAGGTCAGAATTATGAGCATCGCATCAAGCGCAGCCCGGGGTGGGGCCAGCAATTACGGAACCGGGCGTCGGAAGACTGCCGCGGCGCGCGTTTTCCTCCGTCCCGGTCAGGGCCGGGTGTTGGTGAACAACAAGCCCCTCGATGAGTTCTTTGGTCGTCAGACGTCGCGCATGGTGGTGATGCAGCCCCTGCAGCTCACGGAAATGACTGACCGGCTCGACGTGTTCGTGACCGTTCGCGGTGGCGGCCCCTCCGGCCAAGCCGGCGCCATCCGGCACGGCATCAGCCGTGCGCTGATTGAGTTCGACGAGTCCCTGCGCCAGCCCCTCCGGGCGGCCGGCTTTGTGACGCGCGATGCTCGGGCCGTGGAGCGGAAGAAGGTCGGTCTGCGTAAGGCGCGTAAGCGTCCGCAGTACTCCAAGCGCTAAGGCGGCAAAGGCTTGGCCGCCCCATGGCGGCCCCTGCGCCCGATCGGTCTTCCGCTCGGGCGTTTTTGTGTCTGCGGGGCCGCGCAGGGGAGTTTTTCCCTGGAAGGCTCGCAGAAGAGGAAAATGGCTGCCCCAGGATGGGGTTGGCTGTGTTAGACTCCGCACCGGCTGGCGCGGGCGAACGTTCGAGATAGATCCGGCCAATGATTCTGCCGAATCCATCGCGGCACACCTGACCAAATTAACCAGGGAGACTCTTCGTGAGCAACGGCGAAGTGAACCTTGCCCGGCGCCGCTTTTTGATTGGCGCGACCTCCGTGGTGGGCGGCGCCGGCGTGGTAGGCGCCGCGGTGCCTTTCCTCGCATCTTGGCAACCCAGTGCAAAGGCCAAAGCCCTCGGGGCTCCGGTCCGCGCCGATGTCAGCAAGCTCCGCCCCGGGGAGATCCTCGGGCCTCTGCCAGAATGGCGGGGCAAGCCCATCTTTGTGGTGAAGCGCACCGACGCCATGCTGGATCAGCTCGAGGCGCTTGAGCCCATGCTCGCCGATCCCGGCAGCGCGCGGCCGTCCCAGCAGCCCAGCTACGCGGCAAACCGCTGGCGGGCTCGGGAAGAGCGCAAAGATCTCTCCGTCCTTATCGGCATCTGCACCCACCTCGGGTGCTCGCCGAAGTACTACCCGGAGGTGGGCCCCCAGGCCTTCGACGGGAACTGGAAGGGCGGCTTCTTCTGCCCCTGCCACGGTTCCAAGTTCGACCTCTCCGGGCGCGTTTACGCGGGCGTACCGGCACCTTCGAATCTCGAGGTGCCGCCTTATACCTTTGAATCCGACGCGATCATTTTGATCGGCGAAGATGAGGAGTCCGCGTAATGAGTGATGTGAAATCGTCAGAAAAGCCGGGCGCCGTGATGGCTGGGGTCACCCAGGTCGTCGACTGGATTGACGCCCGTATGCCCCTGGTCGAGACCTATGAGTACCATATGTCTCGCTACTGGGCGCCGAAAAACTTCAATTTGTGGTACATCTTCGGCGTGCTCTCCATGGTGGTGCTGGTGAATCAGCTCCTCACGGGGATTTGGCTCACCATGAGCTACGTGCCCGCTGGCGACAAAGCCTTCGCTTCCGTTGAATACATCATGCGTGACGTGGAATTCGGGTGGCTCCTCCGCTACCTCCACTCCAGCGGCGCGTCGGCATTCTTCATCGTGGTATATCTCCACATGTTCCGGGGCATGATGTACGGCTCCTATCGCAAGCCCCGGGAGCTTATCTGGCTCTTCGGCATGGCGATCTTCCTCGTGCTCATGGCCGAAGGCTTCATGGGCTATCTCCTTCCCTGGGGCAATATGTCCTACTGGGGTGCGCAGGTGATTGTGTCCCTCGTGGGGGCGATTCCCGTGGTGGGCGCCGACATGATGGAGTGGGTCCGCGGCGACTTTCTCATGAGTGAGATCACGCTAAACCGCTTCTTCGCCCTGCACGTTGTGGCCCTGCCCATCATGCTGATCATGCTGGTGTTCCTGCACATCGTTGCGCTGCACCACGTGGGGTCCAACAACCCCGATGGCATCGATGTGAAAAAGCACAAGGACGAGAACGGCAAGCCCCTGGACACCATTGCCTTCCACCCCTACTACACCATCGGCCACGACCTCCCGGCGATCGTCCTGTTCCTGATCGTGTTCTGCTCCGTGGTGTTCTTCGCCCCGGAGATGGGCGGCTACTTCCTGGAGCCGCCGAATTTCGAGCAAGCGAACCCGCTGAAGACGCCTGATCACATCGCGCCGGTGTGGTACTACACGCCCTTCTACGCGATGCTGCGCGCCGCGACCTACCCGCTCTTCGGGATGGATGCGAAGTTCTGGGGCTTTGTAGTGATGGTGGGGGCCATCGCCCTGCCCGTGGTGCTCCCCTGGCTCGACCGTAGCCCGGTGAAGTCCATGCGCTACAAGGGGGCGATCTCCAAGGGCATGCTCGCCATGTTCATCGTGTCCTTCTTCCTGCTCGGGTGGCTCGGTACGCAAGCGGCCAGCCCCTTCTACACCCTGTTGGCCCAGGTCGGCACGGCGGGCTACTTCGCCTACTTCGTGCTGATGCCTTGGTATACCCGTGTAGAGAAGACGAAGCCCGTTCCTGAGAGGGTGCCTGCCTAATGAAGCGTTTCTTGATGATTCTGGGCTTTTGCGCCCTGACCACCCCCGCGGCCATGGCGTCCGATAGCGGTGTGCACCTGGAGCCCATGGAGCCCGACCACCGGGATCTGCCCTCGCTCCAGCACGGCGCCAAGCTCTTCATGAACTACTGCCTGGGCTGCCATTCCCTGGAGCATCAGCGCCACGTGCGGAGCGCCGAAGATCTCGGCATTCCCACGGATCTCTACCAGGCGAGCCTGCTGCCCGCGGGCGCGGATATGGGGTCTCATATCACCAACGCCATGCCGGCAGAGGGGGCGAAGAACTGGTTTGGAGCTCAGCCGCCGGACCTGTCCATGGTTACCCGGGTGCGGGGTACGGATTGGGTGTATAGCTATCTTAAGGGGTTCTACCTCGACCCGAGCCGGCCCCTCGGCGTGAACAATGATGTGCTTCCAAATGCCGGTATGCCTCACGCCCTCATCGAGCTTCAGGGTGTGCCTCGGAAGGTGTGCAAGCAAGCGCCGGAAGGTGGCCGGGACGGCCTCTCGGGCCAGCCCATGACCTCAGAGCAGTGCGGGTTCATTGAGGTTGAGGCCGGCACCGGGCTTTTGAGCGCTGAGGAGTACGACGCAGCGGTTTACGATCTCGTGAACTTCCTCGACTACACCGGTGAGCCCTATCGCCTCGATCGGCAGCGCATTGGTGTCTACGTCATTCTGTTCCTCCTGGTGCTTTACGTGTTCACCTGGCTCCTTGGCCGGGAATACCAGAAAGAAGTGCACTAAAGCCCTCGAAAGGCTGCGCCCCTCGGCGCAGCCTTTTCCTTAGGGGCCCTTTCTAAGGGGCCCGTTGGGCCTTCGAATAACAATAACGCACGGGGACTCCGCCATGGGTGTGGTTGCAAAGCGCTCCTCTATGACCTTTTTTTCCGACGGTACGGATCACTACAGCCACCGTGTGCGCATGGTGCTGGCAGAGAAGGGCGTCACCGTCGATACCGTTGAGGTCGATAGCAACAACAAGCCCGAAGAACTCCTGGAACTGAATCCCTATGGCGCCGTGCCGACGCTCCTCGACCGGGATCTCGTCCTCTACGAATCCATGGTCATCATGGAGTACCTGGACGAGCGCTTTCCCCATCCGCCGCTGCTCCCGGTCTATCCCGTCGCCCGAGCCCTCTCCCGCCTCTGGATGCATCGCATTCAGCGTGACTGGTGTGGCCATCTGGACCTGCTGATGGTGGGCAAGGGTCGGGAGACGGTGCTCACGAAAGCCCGTAAGTCCCTGCGGGAAAGCCTCATGGCCGTGTCCCCCATCTTTGCGGAAAAGCCCTTCTTCATGAGTGACGAGTTCACCCTTGCCGACTGCTGCGTGGCGCCGATCCTCTGGCGCTTGCCGAAGGTGGGGATCGTTTTGCCGGAGAAGCAGTGCCGGCCGCTTCTGAAGTACGCAGAACGCCTCTTCGAGCGTGATGGCTTCCAGGCGAGCCTCTCGGAAGTTGAGCGAGAAATGCGCGACTAAGGCCGGGGCCTCCATGCGTCCTCAGCGTCCCTATCTTCTCCGCGCTTTCTACGACTGGATCGTCGACTCGGACTGTACGCCGCATATTTTGGTGGATGCGCAGCGCCCCGGCTTGCGCGTTCCGAGCCATGCGATCGTCGATGGCAAGGTCACTTTGAACGTCTCTCCCCGGGCAGTCCGGGAGCTGCTGATTGACGAGGCGGGGCTGTCCTTCCAAGGACGCTTTGGCGGGAGTCCCTTTGCCGTTTACGTGCCTCTCAATGCGGTGGTGGCGATTTATGCCCGGGAAACGGGGGCGGGGAGCGTGCTTGGGCCCGAGCTAGAGGACGGGCAAGGGGGGCCTTTCTCTGCCGGGGAGGCCCTGGAACCGCCGGAAGACGAGCCGCCGCCCGAAGGCGGCGGTAAGCCAACGCTGCGCGTGGTGAAGTAGGGCGCTAGTCGGAATAGCTAAAGATGCGCACCACGCGCTCGACGCCGCCCACGGCGCGAGCCGCCGCGGTGGCCGCTTCCCCTTCCGCCCGAGTGACCGTGCCTAAGAGGTAGACGGTCCCGTTTTCCGTCACCACCTTGATTTCCAAGCCTCGCACTGCCTCGTTGGCGAGGAGCCGGGCCTTCACCTTACTGGTGACCACGGCGTCCGCGGAGCGCGCCAGGAGGGCCGTGGCGCCGCTGATGGTGAGTTCGTTGTAAACCGTTTTAACGTCTTCAATGCCGCTCAGCACTTCGCTGGCCAGGGCTTTGCTTTCCTCATCCCGCACCTGCCCCGTAAGCAGTACGACGCCGCGGAAGCTCGTGACCCCCAGATGCCCATCCTTCAGGCCCTCCCCCGCGCGCCGGAGCCGAACCAGGCCGGTGGTTTCTATGCGCGTGTCGTCGATGATGCTGCCTAGGGCCTGAATCGCCGCTGGGGGGCCTTGCTTTTCTTCAACGCTGGCCGTGCTCCCATCGTTGCCTTGGCTGGCGCAGCCAGCCAGGAGGGCAATGCTGAGGGAAAGGGGCCCGAGAACGCGTTTCATGGCGACAGTTCCTGTGAAAAGAGGGCCTTTAGTTTACCGCGCTGAAGGCATTTCGTATCCACTGCAAGTGGGCGTCTTCTGGCGTGGGGCCCGTCAGCGCGACAACGTCGAAGCGGCAGGGCGGGGGGTCGCGTTGCTCGGTCGCGGCGCACTGGGCGAGGTAAAGCTGAGCGGCCTGGGTTAGGCGGCGCTGCTTCGCCGCGGTGACGGTGGCCGCGGTTTGGCCCCCCAGGGGGCGCCGACGGAAGCGGACCTCGACGAAAACCCAGAGGCTATCCTTTGGGGCCGCCAGGATGAGATCCCATTCCCCGTAGCGGCAGTGCCAGTTTTGGGCGCGGAGGCGATAGCCCCGGGCTGAAAAAAAAGCCGCCGCGCGGGCCTCTCCGGCACGGCCGGTGGGAGAGCTTGAGCCCCAGGGGGTCACCGTTGCCGAAAGGAGAGGGGGGCGACGGTCGGTGGGGACGCTTGGGGTAGGGGGAGGCGCGCCGGCGCGGGGCGCAGGGCGCCGCGCTCGATGGTGGCGAGGCGAAGCGTGCGTACCCAGCGTTGGTCTGCCGTTTGCCTAAGTTGCCCCGTCAGACCGGGGAAGGGGAGCCCCGGTGGGGCGTAGCGCTGCCATTGGGCCAGGCGCCAGGCGTCGACCCCGAGGGCGTAGAGCAGCCCGAGAGGCCCGTCGGCCTCGGGGAAGGCGGCCCGTAAGCGCTGGCTTTCTAAGCCACCCTGGCCGAGTTGCCAGGGCGTCAAGCTGAAGGTCACGCTTTCAAGGTCCTTCAGCGCCGTTGCGCTCAAATCAGAGGCCAAGCCCTGGGAGGAGGCCCAAACGGGGAGATCGCCAGCAAAGTAATAGGCGAGGGCCGATTTTAAGGTTTGCCCCTGCAGGGGCTCGGCGATGAGCAGCACAGAGTCGACATCCTGGCGCCGCCGCGGTTCGGTTTCGAGCGGTACGCGAAGCACCCGCCGTAGCGCTTGGCTGCGCGCCTCCCCCTCTTCGACGAGCAGCGCCGCAGCGACGGTGGCGCCGAGGTCTTCGTTTGGGGAAAAGGGCTGGCGGCGCGCTACGATGCCCCCGAGGGCCTCAAAGTGCATGCTTGCGGCGCGGGCAAGGCGCTGTGCCCAGGGGGCTTCGTCATGGAGGATAAGGAGGCGTCGATGGCCCGCGCGCCAGTTTTGGTCCGCCAGTTGCTCGCCCTCCACCTCCGGTTCCAGCGCGTAGCTCCAGAGCGTGGGTGCGGCACCTTCGCTGGGCCGGTTGAGCGCAAGGATCGGCGGCGCTTCGGTTTCATCTTGGCGTAGGGCATCGAGAGCGCTCACCGTTTCGCGGTCGAGGGGCCCCAGAAGCTGGTCTGGCTGGAAGCTTAGGGCCTGGCCATAGACCCTAGCCAATTCGGCGGCGCGGGTATCGAAAAAGCGTAGGGCCGATCCCCCATAGCCCTGGCGCTGGGCTTCGAATTGAGCCGCGAGAAGCCCATCCCGGAGGGCTTCGGCGGCGCCTTGTAGGGGCCCGGTAAAGGGAAGCAGCACGGCAATGCGGAGGGGATCGTTCTCCGCATCCGGGCGGGGAAGGTGCCCTAGGAGCGCCGGGAGCGGTTTGCCTGGCCAGCGGGCTTGCCATTCCGTGACGGTCCGCGGGAGCCGAGCGGGCAGGGGGGCGCAATCGGCGAGAGCCTGGGCAAGGTCGTGGTATGCCGCTAGCGCTTCCGTTGCCTGGGCGGGCAGGGCCGGCGGCGGTAAGGTGGCGGTAAGGCGTTGGAAGGCTTGGTCGATCAGGGGCTGGCGCTGACCCTCCGGGGCGTTGGCTTCGGCCTGCAGTAGGAGGGCTGCGCTGCGGAGCGTGTCCCCTTCCGCGAAGGCGAGGGCGCTTCGAAGCTGCGCCCAGCGTAGCGCAACCGCGGGGGAGAACGCTGAGGCCTCGCCGCGCAGGGTGAGACGTGCGGTGACCTGGGCCTGGGCGGCGCTGGCAGCGGCCAGATCCCCGGCGGCCAGAGCGCGCTCGCCTTGGAGCAGGAGCGCTTCGAGCGGGTTCTTATCCTGGGGGCGCATCACCATGCGCGGAAGAGCGCTCTCGGTAGCCGTTGGCCTGGCGTCGGGCGCCGGGGCCGGAGCCGGGCCCGGGCTGGTGCAGGCATAAAGCAGCGTGAGTAAAAGTAGGAAACCCCAAGGGCCCCGCTTTCCCGATGCGCTTCGGTACACTTCAGTCTCGATTTGGCGCATGACGATCACCCAGGTGGGAGCGGACAGACATGGCTGCGGGCACACTATTCGTGGTGGCAACCCCCATTGGACACCTGGGGGATCTTACGGAGCGCGCGCGCGCCGTACTTAGCGCCGTATCCCTAATCGCCGTGGAGGATAGCAGACGTACTGCGCCCCTGGTGGCCTCCCTCGGGGTAAGCGTTCCGCTGGTTCCCTATCACGAACACAACGGAGAGTCCCGTACGCCTCAACTGCTTGCGCGGCTGCGGACGGGAGACGATATCGCGCTCGTCAGCGATGCGGGAACGCCCCTCATCGCCGATCCAGGCTACCGTTTGGTGCGGGCGGCGCGAGCCGAGGGGATAGCGGTCATCCCCGTGCCGGGGGCGTCGGCGGTAATGGCGGCCCTCTCCGTCGCGGGCCTAGCCACGGATCGCTTTACCTTTCGGGGCTTTTTACCGGCCAAGGCCGGGGCTCGGCGCCGGGCCCTGGCAGCGCTCGTTTCCCTCGAGGAAACGCAGGTGTTCTTTGAGGCGCCGCATCGCATTGTGGCCATGCTTGAGGATGCGGTGGCGGCCTTTGGCCCCGCGCGGGAGGCCTACGTGGGACGGGAGCTCACCAAACGCTTTGAGAGCCACTATCGCGGGTCCCTAGGCGAGTTACTGGCAGCGGCAGCAGAGGAAACGCTGCCGGCCCGGGGCGAATTCGTGGTGGTTTTGGCGGGCGCCTCCGAGGCGGCGGCTGCGGCCCCGGCGTTGCAGGAAGATCACGTGCTGCGCCTGCTTTTAGAGGAGCTGCCGCCAGCCCGGGCCGCCCGGGTGGCTGCCGCGTTGCTGGCCACGCCCAAAAAGCCCCTCTATCAGCGGGCCTTGGCGCTGGCGGAGGGGCGGGAAGAGGCTTGAGTTCCCTCTCCTGGGCGCCCACACTCCCCCCGCGGAGGAGCCGGCCAGGCAGTCGCTCGCTTCGGCGGGAGGAAAGTCCGGGCTCCATAGGGCAGGGTGCCAGGTAACGCCTGGGGGGCGCGAGCCCACGGAAAGTGCCACAGAAAAGATACCGCCAACCCGCTTCGGCGGCGGTAAGGGTGAAATGGTGCGGTAAGAGCGCACCGCGCGCGTGGTAACACGCGTGGCAGGGTAAACCCCACCCGGAGCAAGGCCAAATAGGGGAACGTTCATGTGGTCCGCATGGTTCCCGGGTAGGTCGCTTGAGGCCCGTGGCGACGCGGGTCCCAGATGAATGACTGTCCACGACAGAACCCGGCTTATCGGCCGACTCCTCCGCACTAATTCTTTTTGGTTATTAAAATCTAAAATTAAGACCGGAAATATTCTCTCATCGCGTTTCTTCCTGAAGTGATCCCCGCAAGGTCTTGCTTTTCTTAGAGTTATTTTTTGGGCGCCTGCGTGCCTCCTCGATTTTTACCGCAACTCACTGAAATAAAAGGATTTTCACCTGGGCTCCGTGCTTGACGGGGTTTCCCTGCGTTCCTATAGTGGCGATTGATGGGGAATAGTGGAAAAAAGTGGATATTAGAGTCTCCATCGACGGGCAAGGTGGGTAAATCGTGCTATTTCGGGGTATCAGCGCAGTCACGATGGACGCGAAGGGGCGCATGGCATTGCCAGTGCGCTTTCGCGAGCCCCTGCGCGAGCGTTTTGGGGGTGCTTTGGTCGCCACCATCGATACCGCTGAGCGCTGCCTCCTCCTCTATCCCCAGTCCGTTTGGGAAGAGATCCAGACGCAGCTTGAGGCCTTGCCGAACGTCGATCCGGCCACCCGGCGCTTTCAGCGCCTGCTGATTGGCCACGCCACGGATCTCGATCTCGATGGGAATGGTCGCGTTCTTATCCCCCCCATGCTTCGCGAATATGCTGAGCTTGCCGGGCGCCTTGTGCTCCTGGGGCAGGGTCGAAAAATCGAAATCTGGGCTGAAGAGCAGTGGGCTGCGCGCCGGGATGCCTGGCTGGCGCAGGATGATGGTCAGACCGCGGATGGTGCCGCGGCCCTGCAGTCGATATCGCTCTAATGGACCGGGGCGCCCAAGAGGATCAGGGGTATTTCCATATCCCGGTGATGCTCGAGGAGGTGCTCGCCTTGGCACCGCCGGGGCCCGCGCCCTGGATTCTTGATGCCACCTTCGGCCGCGGGGGCCACAGTCGAGCCTTACTGGCGCGTCTCGGGCCCGAAGCGCGGCTCTTTGCTCTCGATCGCGATCCGGAAGCGCTGGCCGCTGCCCGGGCCCTGGCTGCGGAAGACCCCCGCGTCACCGTGGTGCCCAGCCCCTTTGGCGCTTTAGCAGAGGCGCTGGCACCCCACCTGAACGGGCGGGGGCTTGATGGGGTGCTCATGGATCTTGGGGTTTCGTCCCCTCAGCTTGATGATCCCACCCGGGGTTTCAGCTTTCGCAACGATGGTCCTCTTGATATGCGCATGAGCGGTGAGGGGCCAAGCGCTGCGGACGTGATTGCCCAGTGTGAAGAAGGGGAGCTGGCCCGCATCTTTAAGGAGCTTGGGGAGGAGCGCTTTGCGCGGCGCATCGCCCGGGCCCTGGTTGCCGCACGGGAGTCGGGGGTGGTCTTCACGGGAACGCGGCAGCTGGCGGAAGCGGTGGCCGAAGCGCACCCGGCCTGGTCTCCCGATCGCCACCCGGCGACCCGGGTGTTTATGGCCCTTCGGCTTTACGTGAATGATGAGCTGGGTCAGCTGGAAGCAGGGCTTCGGGGGGCTGTTAGTCTTCTGGCGCCGGCCGGGCGGCTTCTGGTCATCAGCTTTCACTCTTTAGAAGACCGCATCGTGAAGCGTTTTCTCCGCCGGGAAGCGCAGGGCGAACCCCTGCCCCGGGGGCTGCCAGTGCGCGGTCCTGCGCCGGGGGTGCGGCTCCGGCTCCTGGGCAAGGGGCAGGGGCCGAGCGCTGAGGAGCTCGCGCGCAATCCCCGTGCCCGCTCCGCGCGGCTCCGGGCTGCGGAGCGCCTAGTCGCATGAGCCGCATAAGCCGCATGAGCCGCATGAGCCGCTGGGAGCAGCTTCGAGGCCTTTTGGACTTCTCGCCCCTGGCTGTGCTGGTTACGCCCCTTCGGGCGCCCGGGGGCTGGCAGTGCCTGGTTTTGGCGGCCCTGGTACTGCTTTCCTCCCTGGGGGCGATCTTTGCTTCCCACGAGGCGCGGCGCCATTTCGAGGCCCTTGAGCGCGCGCGCCTTGCGCGAGATCAGCTGCTGGAACAGCGCGGTCGGCTCTTGATCGAACGGGGCGCCTTCAGCGCCTATCACCGGGTCGACGTCATCGCCACGGAGCAGCTCGTGATGCGATCCCCGGGGGTGGAAGACACCGTGCTGGTGCAGCCATGAAGCGCGCAGCCCGTCCTGCCTCCCGTCGCTCGACGGCCCTCACCATGGGGCCGGCGCACCTCTGGCGCCTGGGCTTGCTTGCGCTGCTGCTGGTGGGTGCGGCCGTGGCCATTGGCGTGCGCGTGGCCTTCCTTCAGCAGGCCCAGCAACGGGACTTCCTGAAGGGTGAGGGGGACGCGCGTACCGTGCGCGCCGTCTCCATCGAGGCGAGCCGGGGCGTGATTCGCGATCGCCGGGGGGAGCTCCTGGCCGTGAGCGCCCCCGTGGTTTCGTTCTATGTGAACCCCCAGCGCTTTGCGCCGGCGCCGGAGGAGGCCGAGGCCCTCGCGGGCGCCCTAGGTATGGGCTCGAAGGCGCTCACGGCTCGCATTGATGAGGCGCGAAAGCGCGGCCTCGGTTTTCTTTATCTGAAGCGTCGCGCGTCCTCGGCCCAGGCGGCGGCGGTGCGGGCCCTTGGCGTGCGAGGCGTGGAGGCGGAGGATAGCTACCGGCGCTACTACCCCGCGGGAGAAGTGTCAGCCCACGTCGTGGGGCTCACCAACATCGATGATCAGGGCATCGAAGGCCTTGAGCTGGCCTTCGACGATTGGCTGGCCGGGCACCCAGGCAAAAAGCAGGTGCTCCGAGATCGGCGAGGCCACGTGATCCGCGATCTGGAATACGTCTCGATGGCTGAGCCGGGGCAGGACCTCGAGCTGGCCCTCGACCTGCGAGTGCAGTACCTCGCGCACCGAGAGTTGAAATCGGCGATTACCCAGTATGGCGCGCGTTCCGGCTCCGTGGTGGTGCTGGATAACTCCACCGGGGAAGTGCTGGCGATGGCGAATCAGCCGGCCTATAACCCGAACGACCTGCGCGGCACGGGGTATGCGCGGCTCCGCAATCGTGCCGTGACGGACCTCTTTGAGCCGGGCAGCACGGTGAAGCCCATCACCATCGCTGCGGCCCTGGAGACCGGGCGCTTTCAGCCGGAACAAACCATTGATACGAGCCCGGGTTGGATCCACGTCGCCGGGAAAACCATCAAGGATCCTCGGGATTACGGCGTCCTGAGCCTGGGCGGCATCATTGCGAAGTCGAGCCAGGTGGGAATCACGCGGCTGGCTCAGGACATGAACGAGGATGAGCTACGCGGGGTTTTCGCGCGCTTTGGCTTGGGCGTCCCCACGGGGGTGAGCTTCCCCGGGGAAGCCGCCGGGCGTCTTCCCGGGCCGCCGCCCTGGCCCACCATCAACCGCCTCACCTTTGCCTTTGGCTACGGCCTATCGGTGACCACCTTGCAGCTCGCTCAGGCCTATACG
Source organism: Gammaproteobacteria bacterium (assembly GCA_030828335.1). Taxonomy (GTDB): domain Bacteria; phylum Pseudomonadota; class Gammaproteobacteria; order Pseudomonadales; family Azotimanducaceae; genus Salivita. Next base: position 10,561 of record JAURCQ010000012.1, on the reverse strand, counting down.
GTCTTTGCCAACGGTGGGGCTATGGCGACGCCAACCTTACTAAAGACCGCGGAGGAAAGTCCGCCGCCCCTTGCCCCCGTACTCGATCCGGCCATCGCGAAGGCCGTAGCGACCATGCTTGAAGGGGTGGTGCGCTCTGAAGGCACAGCGCTGCGGGCTGCGATTCCCGGCTATCGCGTGGCGGGAAAAACCGGCACGGCGCGTAAGCTGGTGGATGGGGTTTACGACGATGCCCGGCATCTGGCCTATTTTGTGGGCTTCGCGCCCGCCAGTAATCCTCGGGTCACCGCGGTCGTGCTCATCAATGAGCCGAAGGAAGCGGACGCCGGGGGCGGCCTGGTGGCGGCCCCGGTGTTTTCTCGAGTGGTCGGGGGCGCGCTGCGTTTGCTCGGCGTGGCCCCGGATTTAGGAACGGCGCCGAAGGTGGCGAAGGGAGTGGGCGAGATCGCCCCGGGAGCGGCGGGATGAACTTCGCGCCGCCCCTTCAGGCTGCCCTCCAGGCCATGGGCTATCCCGCGCCGGTTTTGCCGGCGGTGTTAACGGGTCTGACCCTCGATTCCCGACGAATGACCCCGGGGGCGATTTTCTGCGCCGTGCCCGGGCGCAGCCAGGACGGTCGGGTCTATCTTGCGGACGCCTGCGCCCAGGGGGCTGCCCTGGTGCTGCTTCCCGAGGGCCCCCGGCCCGAAGACCGGGCGGCCTTGGGTGCGGTCCCCGCCCTGGTGCTCCCGGGCATCGAAGGGCGCCTCAGCGAGCTGGCCCATCACGTTTATGGCGCACCCTCGGAATCGATGACCGTGCTAGGGGTGACGGGCACCAATGGGAAGACCTCCGTGGTCGCCCACTGCGCGTCGCTGCTGACGGCCCTCGGCGTGCCCACCGCGACCTTCGGCACCCTGGGGGTGGGTTTCGGCGACGCGCTGACGCCCACGGGGCTCACCACCGCCGACCCCTTTACGGTACAGGCGGAACTGCGTCGCCTTCGCGAGGAGGGCGCCGAGGCCGTGGCAATGGAAGTCTCCTCCCATGCGCTGGATCAAGGGCGCGTGCGTGCCGTGGCCTTCGATGCGGCGGTGATGACCAATCTGTCCCGTGATCACCTGGACTACCACGGCACCCTCGAGGCCTACGGAGAAGCCAAGCGGCAGCTCTTCCTTCAGCCGGGGCTGATCCACGGCATCGTGAATTTCGAAGACCGTTTCTGTCGGAAGCTTCTTGAGCGTATCCCCTGTGCGGTCAAAACCCTCGGCTATGCCCTAGATGACGAAGGCGCCGCTGTGCACCTGACGACCCGCCAGGCCTGTGGTCAGGGTTGGACCTTCCAAGGACAGAGCCCCTGGGGCCCCTTCGCGGGCGCGACGGGGCTCGTGGGCGAGCACGGGCTATCGAATTTGCTGGCGGCCCTGACCACCTTGGGGGCCCTGGGCTATCCCCTGTCGGCGCTTGCACCGCTGCTGGCGAGGGTGCCGGCGGCGCCGGGGCGTCTGGAGCGGTTTACCCATCCTTCGGGGGTGGAGATCTTTGTGGATTACGCCCACACCCCGGAAGCCCTGACTGCGGCGCTGGCGGCCCTCCGGGCGCAAGGCGCGGGTCGACTCCACTGCGTTTTCGGCTGCGGCGGGGAGCGGGATGGGGGGAAGCGGCCGCTCATGGGCGCTGCCGCGGCGGTGGCCGATGCGCTTTATCTGACCAACGACAACCCTCGGGGGGAAGATCCGGACGCCATCCTTTGCGCCATCGCCCGGGGCATTCCCGCGGGGGTTCCGGTGCAGCGCATCCCAGATCGCGCCGAGGCGCTGACGGCGGCGCTGGCCCACGCCCGCCCCGGGGATCGCATTCTTCTGGCCGGGAAGGGCCATGAAACGGTGCAGATCGGCGCGGAGGGAGCGAGGCCCTTCAGCGATCGCACTTTGGCGGCGGCGCTCTGCGCCGGGGAGGGCGCTTAGCCATGCTGCTTTGGCTGTTCTCCTGGCTTGAGACCTTTGATCCCGGCTTCGCGGTGTTTCAGTACCTCACGCTGCGCACCATTTTGTCCGTACTCACGGCCCTCGGCCTTTCCCTGCTTGTGGGGCCGGTGATGATTCGCCGCCTCACGGCCCTGCAAATTGGCCAGGCGGTGCGCCAGGACGGGCCCCAGAGCCATCTCAGTAAGGCCGGGACCCCCACCATGGGCGGGGCGCTGATTATCGTGGCCATGCTCCTCGCCACTACGCTCTGGGGGGACCTGTCCAACCGTTATGTAGTGCTGGCGGTGCTCGTGGTGCTGGCCTTCGGCGCCGTGGGCTGGGTAGACGACTATCGGAAGGTGGTGGAGCGGGACTCCCGGGGGCTCCCGGCCCGCTGGAAGTATTTCTGGCAAACGGTGGCGGGCAGCGCCGCGGCCCTGGCCCTGTACCTGGGCGCCAGTACCCCGGCAGAAACCACGCTGATCGTGCCCTTCTTTAAGGACGTGGCCTTCCAGCTCGGGCCCTTGTATTTGGTGCTCGCCTACTTCGTGCTGGTGGGGACGTCGAACGCGGTGAATCTCACCGACGGCCTCGACGGGTTGGCCATCATGCCCACCGTGATGGTGGCCGGGGCTCTGGGGCTCATGGGCTATCTCACGGGGAACGCGGTTTTCTCCGCCTATCTCCAGATTCCCTTCGTTGCCGGGGCTGGAGAAATGGCCGTTTTTTGCGGCGCCATGGTGGGCGCAGGGCTGGGCTTTCTGTGGTTTAACACCTATCCGGCGCAGGTCTTCATGGGGGATGTGGGTGCGCTCGCTTTAGGGGCGGCTCTGGGCTTCGTGGCCCTGGTGATTCGCCAGGAGCTCGTGCTGTTCATCATGGGTGGCGTCTTCGTTCTTGAAACCGTATCCGTGGTGCTCCAGGTCCTGTCTTTCCGTTACCTCGGGCGGCGCATCTTCCGCATGGCGCCCCTGCACCATCACTTTGAGCTGAAGGGCTGGCCCGAACCGCGGGTCATCGTTCGCTTTTGGATCATCACCCTCATGCTGGTTTTGGTGGGGCTATCGACGTTGAAGCTACGATGAGCACGCAAAGGCTCCAAGGCGCTTCCTTTCTCGTGCTCGGGCTTGGCACCACGGGCGTCGCCCTTGTGCGCTATTTGTTGGCTCGCGGGGCCACCGTGGCCGTGGCCGATAGCCGCGCCCATCCCCCGGGGTTGGCGGCCTTTCGCGCCGCGTTTCCCGAGCTTTCCGTGCACCTGGGACCCTTTGAGGCGCTCTCCCTTTCCCCAGATCAGACCGTGGTCGTGAGCCCTGGCATCGCGCCGGAAAGCTTGCCCTGGGCGGCACTGAAGGCCGCGGGCTGTGCGGTGCGCGGAGAGCTTGATCTGTTCTTCGAGGAAGCCCGGGCGCCGGTGCTGGGCATTACGGGCACGAACGGCAAAAGCACGGTGACGGCGCTCCTCGGCCATCTGTTGGCTGCGGCAGGGCTTCGCGTTGCCGTAGGGGGAAATCTGGGTCCGGCGGCGGTGAGCCTGCTCGACGGGCCCGCGCCGGAGGTGTTCGTGCTGGAGCTGTCGAGCTTCCAGCTGGACTGGGCCGAGCCTATACCCCTACGCCAGGGCCTCTACCTCAATTTGTCCTCGGACCACCTGGATCGCTATGCCGATCTCGCCGCCTACGGTGCGTCAAAGATGCGGATTTATCCCCGCGCAGAGCGCTGCCTCTACAACGCTGGGGATGCGGCGACCACGCCCCCGCAGGATGCCCTGGGCCGCGCCCTTCCCGTTGGTCTTCAGGCTTCCGGTGCGCCCTTCGGGGTGGGGGAGGGGGGGCTGTGGGGGCCCGGGGGGTGGTCCTGGCCTCTGGATCGCCTACCCCTGGTGGGGACTCACAATCTCGAAAACGTGCTCTTTGCGCTCACGGCGGCTTGGGATTTTGGGGCCGACCTTGCGGCCCTCGGGCCGGCCTTGGAAAGCTTTACGCCCTTGCCCCATCGCTGCGCCGTCGCCGGGTGGGTGCAGGGCGTGCGCTACGTGAATGACTCCAAGGCCACTAACGTGGGGGCCACCGTGGCCGCCCTGAAGGGGCTCGGGGATCTCCATAAGGTGGTGCTTTTGGCCGGTGGCCTGGCGAAGGGGGCGGACCTGTCGCCCCTGCGCGCTGCGGCCAGCGGTTTGCGTCATGCCTATCTGTTCGGCACGGATGCGCCGGCCCTGGCCGCGGCGCTTGGGGACGCCTGCCCCGTGACCTGCGTGGAAACCCTTGACGCGGCACTCTCGGGAGCCGCTGAACTGACAAGCGCCGGAGATACGGTCATCCTCGCTCCGGCTTGCGCCAGCTTCGATCAATTCCGCTCCTTTGAGCACCGCGGCGAGGTCTTCGAGGCCGCGGTGGCAGAGCGTGCCGATCGCCTGGGGGCCTGCGCATGACGGCCCCGCGCTTCGAATGGACCGCCACGGCTCTGTGGCTGATATTGCTGGCCCTGGGCGCCTTGCTGGTGACCTCCGCCTCCCTGGAGATCGCCTCCGTGCGCTACGGCGGCGCCAACGCCTTTTCCCTTCGGCACGGCATTTACGTGGGGGTGTCCCTCCTGGCCTTCCTCGCCGTGCTGAGCCTGCCCGTGGCCCATTGGCAGCGTCTTGGGCCCCTGGCCTACCTCGCCTCCGTGGCTATGCTGCTGGCGGTGCTGTTGGTGGGTCGGGAAGTGAACGGGTCCCTGCGCTGGATTGGCGTTGGGCCCCTCACGATTCAGCCCTCGGAGCTGGCGAAATTTTTGCTGCTGATCTACCTGGCCCACAGCCTGACCCGGCATCAGGCTGAGGTGCGCAGCAGCCTCTGGGGCATGGTGCGCCCCATTGCTTGGCTCCTGGGGCCCATGGCGCTCATTCTCGCCGAGCCCGATTTGGGGTCCGTCGTCGTCATTCTGGCCGCCGCCGGGGGGCTCGTGACTCTGGCTGGCGCACGCCTTCGGGATCTGTCCTTCATCGTTCTCCTGGCCGGCCTCGGGGGCGCCGCTGCGGTCATGCTCCAGCCCTATCGCCTGGCCCGCTTCCAGACCTTCCTTGATCCTTGGCAGGATGAATTCGGCACCGGATACCAGCTGACCCAGGCCCTCATCGCCTTTGGCCGGGGCGAGTGGTGGGGCGTGGGCCTTGGGGAAGGGATGCAGAAACTGTTCTATCTCCCGGAAGCCCACACGGATTTCATCTACGCCGTGCTGGCGGAGGAGCTGGGTGCCCTTGGCGCGCTGGCGGTGCTGGTCATGCTCGTGGTGCTCGTCCAGCGGGGCTTGCTTCATGGCCGCCGGGCCGAGCTTCGGGGCGACTTCTTCGCGGCCTTCCTCGCCTACGGCGCCGGCCTGCTTCTGGCCTTTCAGGTGCTGGTGAGCCTTGGGGTCAATACGGGGGTGCTGCCTACCAAGGGCCTAACCCTGCCCTTCCTTTCCTACGGCGGTAATAGCCTCGTGGTCTCCAGTGCCCTTGTGGGCCTTATCGCGCGCGTCGCCTGGGAGAATCAGGGGTCGCCGCTGCCGTCCAAGGCGTCGGGCCCTGCTCCCGGGCCCGCTCGGAAGCCGGTGTCCCCGGCGGAGGTGCCGGCATGAGTGTCGCCCACCGCAGCAATCCCTACGCCGTGCCCGAGATGGGCCGGATTCGCCATATCCATTTTATTGGCATTGGCGGTTCCGGCATGTGTGGCATTGCGGAGGTGCTGCTCAATCAGGGCTACATCATTTCCGGTTCTGACCAGCAGGCGTCGGAGGCCACGGCGCGCCTGGCGCGCCTTGGGGCCACGGTTTACCTGGGGCAGGTGGCGGAACAGGTGGCGGGCGCCGACGTGGTGGTGGTGTCCACGGCGATCTCTCCGCAGAACCCGGAGCTGCAAGCGGCTCGGGAGGCGCGCATTCCCGTGGTGCCCCGGGCCGAAATGCTGGGCGAGCTCATGCGCTACCGCCACAGCATCGCCGTAGCGGGCACCCACGGAAAGACCACGACCACAAGCCTGGTGACGGCGCTCCTCGACGCCGCGGGCTTTGATCCCACCTTTGTTATCGGCGGCCTCGTGAAGGGCTTTGGCAGCAACGCGCGCCTGGGGGCCAGCCGCATGCTCGTGGCGGAGGCGGATGAAAGCGATGCGTCCTTCCTTCATCTCCAGCCCATGGTGGCGGTGCTGACGAACATCGACGCCGATCACATGGCGACCTACGACGGCGATTTTGAGAAGTTAAAGCAAGCGTTCCTCGACTTCATACACCGCATGCCCTTCTACGGCACCGCCGTGGTGTGCATCGACGATCCCGCGGTGCGCAGCCTCCTTTCGGCCCTGGGGCGACCCACCGTGACCTACGGCTTCTCCGACGATGCGGACGTCCGCGCCGAGGGGCTCGTGCAGCGGGAGGGCAAGGCGCACTTTCAGGTGCATCGCCCCGGCCAGGCGCCCTTGCCCGTGGCCCTGGCCATTCCTGGACGGCACAACGTGCTCAATGCCCTAGCGGCCATCGCCGTGGCCACGGAGGAGGGGGTCTCAGATATTGCGATCCGTAAGGCCCTAGACAGCTTTGCCGGGGTCGGGCGGCGCTTTGAGCAGCACGCCCGGCGCATTGGCGGCCACGCGGTGCTGCAGATCGATGATTACGGTCACCATCCCACGGAGGTTGAGAAGGTGCTCGAGACGGCGCGGGAGACCTTCCCCGGGCGGCGCCGAGTCATGATCTATCAGCCCCATCGCTATACGCGCACCCGGGATCTCTTTGACGCCTTTGTGCGCGTGCTGAGCGAGCCTGACCTGCTCATATTGCTTGAGGTGTACAGCGCGGGAGAGGCGCCCATCCCTGGGGCCGACGCCGCGGCGCTGGCGGCAGCGCTCCGGCAGCGCGGAGGGGTTTTGCCCGTAGTGGTCACCGGCGTTGATGAGGTGCCCGCCCTCCTCCCCACGCTGCTGAGGGACGGCGATGTGGTGCTCACCCAGGGCGCTGGGGATATCGGTCGCTTAACTCGCCTGCTGGCGGAGGAGGGGACCCATGGCTAGGGCACCGACGGCCCGCCGGGCGGTGACCAAGGCGGGCAATCCCGGGCGCCTGCGGCGCTGGTTCGCCCGTACCGCGGCGGTACTGGTGCTTGCGGGGCTTGCTCTCGGGGGGCATGGGCTCTTCTCCCTGCTCAATGCGCCGGTGGAGGTGGTGCGCGTGGAGGGGGATCTTCCCGAGGCGGGGCAAGCGCGGCTTCGCGAATTGTTAGGTGCGGCGCTTCCCTCGGGCATTTTTACCCTGGATGTGGGGGCGCTTCAGGCGCGCCTTTTGGAGGAAAGCTGGGTGGCCTCGGCCTCCCTGCGCCGGGAATGGCCCGACACCCTGCGCGTGACCGTGGAGCCCGAGGTGCCCGTGGCGCGCTGGCGGGACGAAGCCCTGCTGTCCAATCGGGGGCGGATCATTGCCCCCCTGTGGGATAACGCCCCGGGCACGCTCCCGAGCCTTGCGGGTCCCGAAGGCTCGGCGCCCCAGCTGATGGCCACCTATCTTCGGGTGGCGGAAATGCTTCAGGGGCATGAGTTAACCGTGGCCCGGGTGGAGGAAAGCGCCGCCGGGGACATTGAAGTCACGCTCCAGGGCGGCGTTCGCCTGCGCCTGGGGACGGATGCGCAGGTGGCGCGGCTGCGCCGGGTTGATGCGGTCTTGAGCGCAGCCCTTGCGGCCCAGCTCGATCGCGTCGACAGCATCGATGCCCGCTACGACAACGGCGTGGCGGTGGCCTGGCGCGAAGGCGCGTCCGGGGAACGAATTTTGGCATTGCGAGATCAACGCTTAGGGAAGGGGCGCTAAAACTATGGCAACGGCACCAGGACAAATGATCGTTGGCCTTGATATTGGCACCTCCAAGGTGGTGGCCATTGTTGGAGAAGTTCGAGAGGACGGAACCCTCGAGGTCATTGGCCTTGGGTCCCACCCCTCCCGGGGGCTGAAGAAGGGCGTGGTGGTGAATATCGAATCCACCGTGCATTCCATTCAGCGCGCCGTGGAAGAGGCGGAGCTCATGGCGGGCTGCCAGATCGATGCGGTCTACGCGGGCATCGCCGGCAGCCACATTCGCTCCCTGAACTCCCATGGCATCGTGGCGATTCGGGACAAGGAAGTGACCCCGGCGGATATTGAGCGCGTGCTCGACGCCGCCCAGGCCATGGCCATTCCCGCGGATCAAAAAATCCTCCACATCCTGCCCCAGGAATATGTGATCGATCACCAGGAGGGGGTGAAGGAGCCCCTGGGCATGTCCGGGGTTCGTCTCGAAGCCAAGGTGCACCTGGTGACCTGCGCGGTGAATTCGGCCCAGAACATCGACAAGTGCGTGCGCCGCTGCACCCTCGAAGTCCGGGACGTGATCCTCGAGCAGCTGGCCTCGAGCTATGCCGTGCTTACGGAGGATGAGAAGGACCTAGGCGTATGCCTGGTGGATATCGGTGGAGGTACCACGGACGTGGCGATCTTCACCGAGGGCGCCATTCGCCACACCGCCAACATTCCCATTGCCGGCGATCAGGTAACCAACGATATCGCCATGGCGCTGCGGACGCCCACGGCCCACGCGGAGGAGCTCAAGGTCAAGTACGCCTGTGCCCTCACCCAGCTGGCGGGGGCGGAGGAGACCATCCAGGTGCCTGGGGTGGGGGATAAGCCTCCCCGGGCCCTATCCCGCCAGGCCCTCGCCGAGGTGGTCGAGCCTCGCTATGACGAGCTGTTCCAGCTGGTGCAGGCGGAGCTGCGCCGTAGCGGCTTCGAGGATCTGCTGGCCGCGGGCATCGTGCTCACCGGCGGGTCCTCAAAAATCGAAGGGGTGGTGGAGCTGGCGGAGGAAATCTTCCACAAGCCCGTCAGCCTCGGCATGCCCCGAAACGTCGCGGGGCTCGCGGACATCGTGCGCAACCCGATTTATGCCACGGGCGTGGGGCTTCTGCTCTACGGCCAGGAGCTAGAGCGTCGCCGCCTCGAGCGGGGGGAGGCGCCGCCGGTAGTGAAGGGCAGTTTCGTGGACCGAATCCGTGACTGGCTTCGGCAAAACTTTTGAGCGCAGCTGCGCATTTTTTGAAAGAGCGTCTGTGGAGGACGAGCAATGTTTGAACTGGTAGATAGCCAACCGCAAAACGCGGTTATCAAGGTCATCGGCGTGGGCGGCGGCGGCGGTAACGCTATTGCCCATATGATCGCAAAGGGCGTGGAGGGCGTGGAATTCATCGCGGCCAACACCGACGCTCAGGCTCTGAAAAACGTGGGGGCCCGGACCCTTCTGCAGCTGGGCGGGGAAATCACGAAGGGCCTTGGCGCCGGCGCCAATCCCGCCGTAGGCCGGGAAGCCGCCCTGGAAGACCGGGACCGCATTGCCGAAGTGCTCTCCGGAGCGGACATGGTGTTCGTCACTGCCGGCATGGGTGGGGGTACGGGCACCGGGGGCGCGCCCGTGGTCGCGGAAATTGCCCGGGAGCTCGGCATCTTGACCGTGGCCGTGGTCACCCGCCCCTTCCGCTTTGAGAAGCGTAATCCCGCAGCGGATCAGGGCATCCTCGAGCTTCAGCAGCACGTGGATTCCCTGATCACCATTCCCAACGAAAAGCTTCTGTCCGTTCTGGGCCAGAACACCACCATGCTCGACGCCTTCAGCGCGGCGAATGACGTGCTCCTCGGCGCCGTGCAGGGCATTGCGGATCTCATCATCCGCCCCGGCATGATCAACGTGGACTTCGCCGACGTGCGGACGGTCATGTCTGAGATGGGCATGGCCATGATGGGCACGGGCAACGCCACCGGCGAAGATCGGGCCCGGGTGGCGACGGAAGCGGCCATTCGCAGTCCGCTGCTAGAGGACATCGATCTCCACGGCGCCCGCGGCATCCTGGTGAACGTCACCGCTGGGGCGAACCTGTCCATCGGTGAGTTCACGGAGGTCGGAGATATTGTCGAGGAGTTCTCGAGCGACAACGCCACCGTGGTGGTGGGTACGGTGATCGACCCGTCCCTCGACGAGGAAATCCGTGTCACCGTGGTGGCCACGGGCATTGGGGCACCGGCGGCGCCGAAGGTGGTGGTGGATAACGCCCCGCGCCAGGCGCCGCGGGCGACCACCGCGGCGGGCGGCGTGGACTACGATCGGCCGNCCGTTCTCCGTCGCCAGGCGGCGGGGGCGGGCATGGCCGAAGGCCAGCGCAGCGCTGCGCCGCACGGGGATCTCGACTACCTCGATATCCCCGCCTTCCTCCGCCGCCAGGCGGACTAGGGCGGACGTGGCCGGAGATCTCCACCCGGGCCTGGCCCGGCTTCGGCACAGTCGTGAAATCCTGGCCTGGGCCTCGTGCCTGGGCCAGGCTCTAACCCTTGGGCGCGTCCTGCGCCCGGTGGGCGAGGCGCGCGAGGGCCTCCCCCAGGGGGCCACGCGTTTCTTCCGCTAAATCGAGAAGCAAGGTGGCCGCCATCACCGAGGGCTTTGGGGCCGGCGGCAGGCTGGGTGAAGCCTTGGGTCGCGCTGCGGCGGCGCTGGGGCGGCCCACCCGAACCCGCAGATGGGTAATGCCCTGATCCCTAAGGGCCGCAAGCACTTCCCCTTGATGAAAGCGCAGCTGGGTCGCCACGGC
>JAURCQ010000129.1 GCA_030828335.1 Gammaproteobacteria bacterium | reverse complement strand
CTGTCGATAGCGTCGGGGGTGAGGATCATGGCATCGCTCCTAGGCGATTCAGCAGGTAAAGCCCGGCAAGAACGGTCAACGCCAGGCAGTTGGCAAGGCTCCAGGCCCGGAGCGCGGCGCTCGGTCGAAGGGCCGCGGGCATTTCCTCCGCGCTGAGCACGCGATGGTTCAAAACCGCAATCAGCGGCCCCACGAGGAAGGCGGCCGTAGTCATGAAATCGATGAACGTTAGAAAGTGCTGGAGCAGGGTGAGGAGGAGGGCCGTGGCGAGGGCCACGAGCACCGCGCCCACGGCGCCCACGGGCCCGGGCCCCTCTTCCCCGCGCTGAAAGAGCACGAGCGCCGCGCTGTGCACCCGGGGAAAACCGTCGATGATGGTGAGCAAGGTGGTGAACATGACCCCAAGCGCCGCCACCGCCACCAGCGCTGCGGCGCCGTCGCCGAGGGACGCGGCATAGAGCCCGATCACCTGCTCGGCGAAGCCCACGGCCGAGGGTTCGGGCGCGATGGCTTCGCTGTGCATCACCCCCGCACCCATGATCACAAAGCACCCCGCAAGGACGGCGGAGCCGATGTAGCCCACCTTAAAATCGGCGAGGGCCTCCGCCATGCGGCGCTCTCCCGTGGTGTCCTCGTTCGAGGCCTGGCGGTCGGCGACGGCCCAAAGGGAGTGAAGAATGGAAAGATCCAGGGCCGAGGGCATGAGGCCTAAGAGCGCGACCAAAAACAGCAGCAAACCGGTGGAGAGGGGCGGGAAGGCCAGCGCCTCGGCGCTCCAGGAGACGTCGGGGAGCACCAGCGCCGTGGCCACAAGCGTGGTGACCGTCAGGATCGCCACGAAGAGCCGGCTCAGCTGAATGAGGCCCCGGAGGCCTCCGGTGCGCACGAGAAGCCAGGCGAGCACGAGGAGCACGGCGCCAAGGGCCGGGGGCGCGAGGGGCGTCTTAAGGCCCAGGGCGCCCAGAAGCCCAGCACAGGTGAGCGCCGAGGCTGCCAGAATGATGACCTGCACCGGAAACTGGGTAAGGACAATGAGCGCGAGGGCCCAGGGGCCTTGCCGCTGATAGCCGGTGAGGAGCGAATGCCCGGTGGCCGCGGCGTAGGCGGGGCCGGCGCGAAAGCTTGGGTACTTCAGGGCGTTTGCGAAAAGGATAAACAGGAGGAGCCCCAGCCCGTAAAGCGCCCCGGCGCGCGTGGCCTGCACCAGGTGGGAGGTGCCGATGGCCGCGCCCGCAAACAGTAATCCCGGCCCTAGCCGAGTCCAGCCCCCATGCCCCATGTGATCCCCGTAACGCCTGTGCAGCGTCTTCGCGCTGACCTTGCTGAAGGATGGCCGAAGCCCCCATGATCGTCCAGGGTTCCGGGGAAAGGGAGAACGCGGTGCTAAAACGCCTTGCCTGTCTGTTGCTGCTGTTGGCCAATGCCGCGGGCGCGAGCGCGCCCCCCAATGTGGTGCTGATCGTCGCCGACGATCTGGGCTTTACCGATTTAGGGCTCTACGGGAGCGAGATTCCCACCCCCCACCTCGATCGCCTTGGGGCCGAGGGGGTGCAGCTCATGAATTTCCATGCCAACGCGTCCTGCACCCCCTCCCGCGCCATGCTGCTCTCCGGACGGGATAATCACGCCGTGGGCTACGGTGCAAACCCTGCCGCGGTGCGGCGCATGCCCGAGCTCGCCGCGCGGCCCGGTTACCGGGGTGCCTTCCCCGAGGGCCTTGCCCTCCTTCCGGCGCGCCTTCAGGACCTTGGCTATCAAACCTACTTCGTGGGGAAGTGGCATCTCGGCAGCGATGCCGCCGCCCATCCTCCGGCTCAGGGTTTCGACCATAGTTTCTATCTCGAGCAGGGGGGCGGTAGCCACTTCGCCGATGCCGTGGGAACGCTCTCCGCCGATGAAACGCTCCGCTATTGGGAAGATGGGGAGCCGGTCGGGGCCTTGCCGGAGGACTTCTTCTCGTCCACGTTTTACGTTGAAAAGGCCCTGGCTTATTTGGCGCGGGCCCAGGAGCGGGACGCCCCCTTCCTGCTGCAGCTATCCCTGACCGCCCCCCACTGGCCCCTGCAGGCGCCGGAGCCCTGGCGCGATCGCTTCGCCGGGGCCTACGACGAAGGCTGGGCCGCGACCCGGGCAGCGCGGCTCGCACGGCTGGGGCGGCGCTTTCCCGCCCTTGCCTCCGCCCCGAACTTCCCCGCAGCGCTTGGGGCCTGGAACGACCTGCCGGCAGCGGCGCGGCGCGAGGAAGCCCGGCGCATGGAGATTTATGCCGCCCTAATTGCGCACATGGATGCGGAGCTGGGCCGGCTCTTTTCGGCCCTGGAAGCTGCTGCCGTGGATGACAACACGGTGGTGCTTTTCCTCTCGGATAACGGCCCCGAGGGCAACGATGTCATGGCCATCGCCGACAATGCCACTTGGGTGCCCAGGACCTTTGATCTTTCCTACGAGGCCATGGGCGCGCCGCGGTCCTACGTGAGCCTCGGCCGCGGTTGGGGCCACGTGAGCGCCGGGCCCCTCAATCGCTATAAGAGCTTTCTCTCCGAAGGCGGGACGCGGACCCCAGCGCTGCTCCGCTACCCCGGGGTGCTTCCGGAAGGCCTCGCCAGCGATGCCCTGGTGGCGGTGACGGACGTACTCCCATCCCTTTTGGCCTGGGCCGGGGCGCCGGCGGAGGATTTAGACGGCGTTCCGCTGAATGCGGAGCGCCTTACTTCAGAAGATCGGGGCGTGCCCTTTGCCCTAGAAATCTATGGGAATCGCGCCGTTTGGGACGGTCCCTGGAAGGCCCTTTGGGATTTTTCTACCGATCACTGGCAGCTCTATCACTTACCCACGGACCCCGGGGAGCAGACGGATCTGTCGCGCCGGGAGCCGGAGCGGTTGGCCGCCCTTATCGCCTTCTGGGACCGCTACGCGGAGGACAACCAGGTATTTCGCTTCCCCCGGGAGACGGGCTATGGGCGCTATCCCGATCAGCGTCCCTAGGGAGCGCTGACCTGCTACTCTTTGGGCACAAAAACGATCGCGCCCCGCGTCGTACGGGGCCGGCAAAAAGGGGGAGACCTTGATGACCACCGGTGCACTATCCGATGCGGCCCAGGCCGCCTACAACGAAAGCGCTATTGATCTGGCGAGCCGCATGTCCTCGGCGCGGAGCGCCGCCCGTGCGGCGGGCATTTTCCCGAAAACGGAAGACGAGCGCTTTCCCCGGCATAACCGCGTGCCCCTGGGCGTGGCCCGGGAGTATGCCCGCATGGGGAACCAGCCCCTGTCCGATGCAACTGAGGCCCTGGGCACCGAGTTCGGCGCCCACTTTGAGCACCTTGGGCTCACCATCGGGACCATCATCCACGGCGTTTCGCTGCGCGATCGTGATGACGACGCCTTTTATGCCTTCCTACGCCAGGTGCTTCTCGAGCGGAAGGTCATCTTCTTCCGCGATCAGCATCTGACGGAAGACGAGCAGGTCGCCTTTGCCAAGCGCTTCGGCAATCTCGACGCCTTCCCCTTTAGCACGCCGGGGAAAAACCCCTACGTGGCGCAGATCATTCACGACCAGGACTTCCCGGGAACGGAGAATAATTGGCACACGGACGTCACCTGGATGGAGCGCCCCTCCCTAGGCTCCGTCGCTCAGTGCGTGCACTTGCCGCCCTATGGCGGGGATACGCTGTTCTCCGATAGCCATGCGGCCTACCTCGGCCTGCCCCAGGAGATCGCGGAGAAGCTCGAGGGGGTGGTGGGTACCAATGACTACCGCCTGTTCCTTGATCGCGGAGCGAAGGCCTTCGGAGAGGACTTGGTTGCGGAGCTCAAGGACACGATTCCCTTTGGGGTTCAGCACCCCTTGCTGCGCACCCACCCGGAAACGGGGAAGACGGCGCTCTTCTTCAATAGCGCGTTCCTTCGGCACGATTCCCTGGCCGACGCGGCTACGGGCGCGCCCCTCGGCGACGAAGTTTCCCGAGCGCTCGTGGCGAAGCTGCTTCAGCAGCACCATCGCCCGGAGTACCTCTGCCGCTTCCCCTGGACGGAAGGCGCATTGGCCTTTTGGGACAACCGCGCCGTGCAGCACTACGCGGCCAGCGACTACTACCCCCATCGGCGTGTGCTGCGTCGGGTAACGATCAGCGGAAGCCGGCCCTACTATGCGCCGGAGGAAGCCCCGGCCGTGCCGCCCCTTTTCTAGGGGCGGTTCACGGGCGCACGCGCGCGTAAGGAGAACGGGGTGGATTCAGCCTACGAAGCAGTGCCGCTGACGGGCTACGAGCCAGTGGACGATGAGATGCTCCTCGCTCGCGCAGAGGCGGCTTACCAGGCCCTGCTCACTCGGCGTTCCCTTAGGGCGTTTTCGGACCGGCCCGTGCCCCGGGCCGTCATTGAGCAGTGCCTGCTGGCGGCGGGGACGGCCCCGAGCGGAGCCAATCATCAGCCCTGGCACTTTGCCTGCGTCAGCAGTCCCGAACTCAAGCGTCAGATCCGAGAAGCCGCAGAGGCTGAGGAGCGCGCCTTCTACGAGGGCCGCGGAGGCGAGCGCTGGCTTCGGGATCTCGAGAAGCTGGGCACGGATGCCGATAAGCCTTTCCTCGAAACCGCGCCCTGGCTTATTGCGGTTTTTGCCCAACCGCAAAGTCCCGATGAAGCCGGGGACCCCCGGAAAAACTACTACGTGAAGGAGTCCGTGGGCCTCGCCACCGGCTTTCTGATTCAGGCGCTCCACAGCGCCGGCTTGGCAACGCTCACCCATACGCCGAATCCCATGAAGTTCCTAAATCAGGTGCTCGGGCGCCCCAGCAGCGAGCGCCCCTTTGTGCTGCTGGTGGTGGGGCACCCCGCGGAAGGGGCGACCGTGCCCCGCTATGCCCTCACCAAAAAGCCTTTGGACGCCATCGCGAGCTTCCAGTGAGCCCAGAGTCGGCCTCCGCACTTCGCGCCCGCCGTCGGCGGCGTTGGCTGCTGCTTCTGGTGCTCGCGGGCGTTGCCTGGGGCCTGCAGGGCCTTGGGGCGCCGGAGACGGTCGAGGCGGGCGCCTGGCGCCGGGGCGCCGAGGCGCGTCCGCTGATCATTGCCCATGGGGGCGGGCTCCGCCACGCACCGGGCAATACGCTTGCGGCCCTCACCCGGGCCGCCGCCACCGGGGTCGACGTCCTCGAATTCGACGTGCAGCTCAGCGCCGATGATCGGCTGGTCCT
>JAURCQ010000128.1 GCA_030828335.1 Gammaproteobacteria bacterium | reverse complement strand
CCGGATATCCGTGACAGCGGTGTGGAAAAGGGCGCCGTCGTAAAGATCATAGTGGCGGCCAATGCGCCGGGCGTGTTCGAGGATTTCGGGCTGGTAGGCAAATTTGTGGCTAGGCACATAGCCCACCTCTTCGCAGAGGGGCAGGTAGATGGGCGCCTCCGTATCGCAGGCGGCGCCGGGGTAGCGATTCCAATACCAGGTGCCGCCAAAGTCGCCGCCGTGCTCAAGGAGGCGCAGGTCCGTAAAGCCCGCTTCCTTCAAGCGCGCCGCGGTGACGAGGCCCCCAAAGCCGCCGCCAATGATGAGGATTTCCGTGAAGTCCCCCCGGGGTGCCCGGGGCGTGACGTCGCCGTAGGGGTCCTCGGCGTAGTGGGCCAGGGCCCCTTCGATGCGCCGGTACTGATCGTTGCCCTCGGGGCGCAGGCGCTTATCCCGCTCCGCGCGATATTTTGCCCGCAGCGCGTCCGGGTCGAAGTCGAGATGCTTGGGGTCAATTTCCGCAGCGTTGGTCATGGTGGGCTCCCCAGCCTTTCCGTTTTCCCAAGGCTTGGACTATGCCATGGCCACTCGGGCTTTGGGGGCCCCTTTGCTTGGGTTGGCTGCCTGCGGCGCGGGGGCTTAGGAATCGGGTCGATCCTCGGGCTGGGGTAGGCGGAGGGCCCAGAACCAAAGGGCGGCGCTTAGGGCCGCGCAGCCGTAGGCGGCGCTGCCGAGGGTTCCGAAGGTGTCCTGGGCGAGGGCGAAGGCGAGGGGCCCCAGCGCGCTGGCAAAGACGCTGAGGGCCGTGTTCAGGCCGCTGATCTCCCCAAGGGCGGCGGTGCCGAAGAGGCGGACGAAGGCAAGGTTTGAGAGCACGCCCCACAGGCCTCCACCCACGCCGAAGCCCAGGAGCAGGGCGCCGTAGCCGAGGGGGCTCGCGAGCCCCAGCACGCCCAGGGCGCCGAGAAAAAAGGCCCCGAGCATGAGTAGGAGCACGGGCTTTAAGGCTGAGCGGTCGGCCCAGGCGCTGGCCAGGAGGTTCACTACCACGCTGATCCCGGCCTGGGGCAGGAAGTAGGCGAAGGCCTCGGCTCGGGTGCGCCCCGCTTCTTCGAAGAGGGCGGCGACGTGGAAGGTCACCGCCGTGCCGAAGAAGGCGTGGAGCGCCAGGGCGCTGGCGTAGACCCAAAAGAGGGGACTGCGTCGCACGGCGCCGAGGGCGCTGGGTTTGCCGTCCGAGGGGCTTGTCGGAGACGGGGCCGCGTCCCCTTCCGGCCCTGCCGGCGCAGCGGGACCCCCATCCACGGCCAGGCCGCAGGCCTCGGGCCGATCCCGGAGCGTGACCGCCGCGAGGAGAGCAAAGGCGCCCCCCACGAGGGCCGCCAGCACCCAGAGCGCGCCGCGCCAGCCCACGGCGCCCGTGAGCAGCGCCAGCGCGGCGGGCGCGGAGGCGAAGGCGAAGCTCACAAAGACGCCGCGGACGCCACTGATGAGGCCCCGGCGCCGCTGGAACCAGAGTAGAAGCACATTGCGCGAGGCGCTCGTGAGCACCCCCTGGCCGCTGAAGCGAATGGCAAAGAAGCCGAGAAGCATGAGGACGAAGGCCACGGGCAGGGGGGGCAGCCCCGTTGCCTCCGTAAGCGCGGCAATCAGGTGATCGAAGGTGCTGATGGCCAGGAGGGCGGTTCCCAGGAGCAGCGCCGAAAGCACGGTGAGGGCCCGAGCCCCCCAGCGGTCGAAGAGCCGTCCGGCTTGGGTTAGGAAGAGGGCGCTGCCCGTGGTGCCCAGGAGGTAGGCCGTGGAGAGCTCGGTGCGGCTGAGCCCAAAGGCCTCCATGAAGGCATCGGCGAAGACCGCCATGCCCATGGTTTGCCCGGGAATGCTCATGATGAACCCGAGGGTGGAAACGGCGGCGATCACCCAGCCGTAGTAGAAGGGGCTGCGCCGGGCAGGGAAGGGCCAGTCCCCCTGGGACCGTCGAAGCAGGGCGTGCATAGGGTTAGCGCCGGAGGATCAGTTGAAGGGCGGGGCGAATCTCTGCAAGGCAGGCCTCCCCGGAGGCCCGATGCATGACCGCATGGCGGAAGCCCGTGTAGTACAAGGACCAAAGCGCTTTGATCATGGGTTCCCGGTTCTGAAAGCCCTCCCGCGCCAGGATGCTGTCGATGGGCGTAGTCAACGCCAGCACCTGTTCCCAGATACGGGGTTCGTACTTCGGAGCCCAGAGCCAGCCAAAGGCCGCCCCCATGCGGCGCAGGGTGATGTGTTCGATATCGAACTCGTAGACCCGGCGGAGATAGCGCTCCACCGCGTCCTGCAGGGGAAGGCTCTCATCGGTGGCTTCGGGACGGCTGGCGAGCCAGGCGATCTGCTCGTCGTTCAAGGCAATGATCGTTTCCGCGAGGAGGTCTGGCTTGCTTAGGCCCTGGCGGAGCAGGGCGGCCGGGTCCACGGCGAGCTCCGTGGCCAGCTCTTGAAGGCTGACCGCTTCGTAGCCCCGCTCGGAAAAGCGCGTTTTAGCAAGCCGAAGGGCCGCTTCCCGGAGCGCCGCCCAGCGAGCTAAGCGTTCCTCACCGGTGCTCATGGGCCGGTCCCCTAGCAAAACCCCAGCCTAACGAGTAAGAGACTTAAGACAAGGCTTTCGCGTCGGCGTTGGCTTGCTGATTACGCCCGCATCAGGCATAGAGAGGGACAAGAGTTCCGGTCGTAGAGCGTACCCATGCAAGACCTCCCAAGCAGCCCTCGCTTGCCGAATCGGCTGCTGTGGATCTACTCCGTCCCCACCATGGGGATCGGCTTCATGTTTTTCTTCGTCGTGCTTTACCTGATGAAGTACGCCACGGACGTCCTGCTTATGGCGCCGGCGGCGGTTTCCGTGATCTTTGGGGTCTCCCGGGTGCTCGATGCGGTCACCGATCCCCTCGCCGGCTATTTCTCCGATCGCACCCAATCGCGCCACGGACGCCGCCGTCCCTGGCTCCTGGGGGCGGCCCTGCCCCTGGGCTTCGCATTCCTTATGATCTGGGCCGCGCCCCTGGCTCTCGAGGGCGCCGGGCTTGTGGCCTGGATGGCCGTCGCCGTGGTCACCTTCTATGCGGTCATGACCCTGGTGAACGTGCCCCACCAGTCCTGGGGGGCTGAGCTTTCCGAGGACTACCACGAGCGCACCCGGATCTTCGGGCGTCGCCACCTCATGACCAACGTGGGCACGGTCACCGCCGTGCTTTGCCTATTTTTTATCACCCGCTCCGATGAACCCCGGGACCTCGTCTTGCTGCTGACGGCGATTTTTTCCGTTTTTACCGTGGTCACGATCATTGCTGCGGCGCTCACGCTTCGGGAACGGACGGAGTTTCAGGGCCGGGGGCCCCAGGCCGTGCTCGGGGTGTACCGGGATCTGGCCCGGAATCCCCATGCCCGCCTGATTATGGTGGTGTACTTCATAGAGTCCCTCGGGGGCGCCACCATCGGCGTGCTCACGCCCTACATGGCCCAGTACGTCATCTTGGAAATCTCCTTTCCCCTGGTGGTGCTTACCTACATGGTGGCCTCGACGGTGACCGTGCCCCTGTGGACGGCCCTGTCCCAGCGCATGGGCAAGAAGGCCCTTTGGCTGTCCTCCATGGTGGTGACGTCCCTGGGCTTTGGGTGCTTCTTTTTCGTGGGGGAGGGCGATGTGGCCGTGAGCTATGTGCTGGCCTTCATCCTCGGCGCCGCCGGAGGCTGCGGGAACGTGATCGCCCCCTCCGTGACCTCTGACGTGGTGGATTGGGACGAGCTAGAAACGGGGGAGCGGAAGGAAGGCGGCTACTTCGCGGCCTTCAGCTTCATGCAGAAAAGCGCCGCCGGGATCACCATCATGATCACGGGGTTCGCCCTTCAGCTCTCCGGCTATGTGCCCAACGCCCCCCAGGGGGAGACGGTGCAGCTGACCATCCGAAGCCTCTACGCGCTGTTCCCCCTGAGCTGCTATTGCATCGGGGCGCTGCTCTTTATGCGCTTCTCGCTCAATGAGGACGCCCATGCGGCGGTGAAGGCGGCCCTGGCGGAGCGCCGGGCCCAGGGCTAGGGGGTGAGCACCGGCCCCCGGTTACGGTGCTGGGCGGCAGCGGTGACGGCGCTCACCAGCGCATCATTAGCGACGGGCTGGCCAAGCGCCGCGAGGGTGGCGAGGCCTCCGGGATTGATGACGTTCGCCTCCAGCAGCATGCCGCCGCGCACATCAATACCCGCATAGCCAATGCCTGCCTGGGCGAGCTGTAGGCCCAGGGCTTGCGCGCGAGTGGCAAGGTCCCGGGGCAGGGGCGTGAGGTGCGCCGTCCCCCCCGCGGCCAGGTTCCAGCCCCCGCCACTGGTGCCCGGGCGACGTTCATAGGCGCCCAGGACCCGATCCCCAGCAACGAGGATGCGCCATTCCTCGGCGCCCTTAATTTCCCGCTGAAGCAGCGCATAGCGCCCGCTTTCCGTCGCCTGGGCAAGGGCATCCCCGAGGGCGGGGTCCTGGCCATCCCAGAAGCTCACCTCGGCGCCAAAGCTCCCCGCCGGGGGTTTCAGAACCCAGCGTCCGCCCCCCTGCGCCTGGCGCTTTAGCCAGGCGGCATCGCTGCTGGCGTAGCTTTCCGGGTGGGGAAAGGGCGTGGGCGTAGCGGGAAAGGGGTATTTACTGTGGTAGAGATGAAGCGCGCTCGGCTGGCTAACGAAAGCTTGAGCGCCCTCGAGGCTTTGCAGGATCTGGCTTTTATCCAAAAAGGCGCTGCGGCTGCCAAAGCCAAGGATCCAGATCAGATCGGCGCTTTTCAGGGCGTGCAGGGTGCCGGCGCCCTCGGCGCTAGCGCCCCTATCAGCGGCTAGGGGGCCCGTGGGGCCGAGGCGCAGGGTGTCGAGGTGGAGCGCCCGTACGGTCCAGCCGGCGCCGGTGAAGGCCCGGTGGATGAAGGTCGCGTTATCCTCGGGCCCCGGGGGCAGGCCCCCGAGAAGGAGAAGGAGGCTAGGCGCTGGCGCTGCCTCGGCCCCCCGGTTGCAATCCACGGCGTCCATCCCTATTTTCCTTTTCCCAATTCCCCGGGCGGCAGCGGAGGCCCCCATGGCAGCACCGAGCGTGGCAGCAATCAGCGTTCCGCAGTTCGTCCCCGAGGCCCTGGCCCCGGAGCGGGAACAGGCCCTCAAGGAGACGATCCGAGCGCGCTTGGCCGCGGAGAACGCGGTCCTCGTCGCCCACTATTACACCGATCGCGCCGTGCAGG
>JAURCQ010000127.1 GCA_030828335.1 Gammaproteobacteria bacterium | reverse complement strand
AAGCGCTGGCGCCAGCGCTGGCCGTCGCGCAGCACTTCGACCTCGAGCCAGGTCGCTAGGGCGTTCACGACCGAAACCCCTACGCCGTGGAGGCCGCCGGAAAACCGGTAATTGTCATCGGAGAACTTCCCGCCGGCGTGCAGGCGGGTGAGGATCAGCTCGACCCCGGAGACGCCGTGCTCCGGGTGCACATCCACGGGCATGCCCCGGCCGTCGTCGCTGACGGCGACGGTGCCCCCCTTTTCCAGCACCACCTCGATGCGCCGGGCGTGGCCCGCAAGCGCTTCGTCGACGCTGTTATCCACCACTTCCTGCACCAGGTGGTTAGGCCGGGCCGTGTCCGTGTACATGCCGGGACGTTTGCGGACGGGCTCAAGGCCCGTGAGTACCTGGATCGATTCGGCCGAATAGGCTGTTTTCGCCATGACCTTCCTTTCAAGCTAACGGGTGGATCGGGCGGCGGGGGCCCCACCGAAAAACGAAAGGCATGGTACGCCGGTCCTAGGATGGGCCCAAGCGCCTAGGCCCCCAGGGAGAGGGGCTCGGCGTCGATTCCCTGCGCTAAACAGAGCGCCAGGTATTCGCCAAGGAAGGCGTTGAGCTGGGCTTTTTCATCGGGAAGGCGCATTTGGGCATTCGGATAGGCGTAGCGTGCCTCGAAGCGGTCCTGGCCCTGGTAGGCCAGCACCTCCGCCGTTTGGCAGTCGTGGTAGAGGCGCAGGCGCAGCGCTGGCGGGCGAATGAGGGGGTGCCAGGCGCTGGCCCCACCCTTGAACTGCACCGCTAGGGTGGTGGTGTAGGGCGCCCGCTCCTCGACCGAAAAGCGCAGCTCAGGGGCCTGGGCCCCGGGCAGGCGGAGCCGCAGGCGGCGCACGTCCTCGTCGAAGAGGCTGGGCAAAAGCGTTAGCAAGCGGCGGTAGTTCGCGTCGCACTCCGCCATGTGGCGGCTAAGATCAACGCGGTAGCTCGCCGAGGCCATGGGCTAGGCCACCGCCGGCTCGAGCAGGGTCAGGCGCTGCGCCGTCGCATCCAGGCGCACCCGGGCCCCCACGGGCACCACGGCCTGATCGTCGATGTGGCCAATCATGAGCCCGCGCAGGCAGGGCGTCCCAGGCGTTGTGCGCTCCCGGAGCACCGTTTCAACGCTGAAGGTGTTATTGCTGTCTTTCGCGTCCGTGAACTTGCCGAAGACCAGCCCAGCGATCTCATCGAGCACCCCCGCCAGCCACAGCTGGGTGAGCATGCGATCGATGCTATAGGGCGCTTCGTAAACGTCTTCGAGAAACAGAATCTTCCCCCGGAAGTCCGGGAGATAGGGCGTTCCCACGAGGCTCGCGATGAGGGACAGATTGCCCCCCACGAGCACCCCCTCAGCGACCCCGGGCTGAAAGGTTTGCAGGCGGTTCTCCCGCCGCACCTGACCCCGGCCCGCCTCGAAGGGCGGCGGTGCGGCCAAATCGAGGGGCGCCCCGGGCGTCGTCAATACGGCGTCGAAGGCCTCGAGCGCATAGGGAGACAGATTCGTTGCGGCAATGGGCCCGTGGAAGGTGGTGAGGCCCGTCTTCGCGTAAACGGCGTTCAAGATCGCCGTGATATCGCTGTAGCCCAGAATCACCTTCGGTGCCCGGCGGAGCGCGTCAAAATCGAGCAGGGGCAGCAATCGCGCGGCACCGTAACCCCCCCGAAGGCAGACGATGCCGTCGAGATCGGGGTTCCGGAAGGCGGCGTTCAAGTCGGCCGCGCGCTCCTCGTCCGTGCCGGCGAGATACTGGTTGCGGCGAAACAGGTGCGCCCCGAGGGTCACTTCGTAACCAAGGGAACGAAGAAACTCCGCGCTGGCTTCGATGGCGACGTCTTCTTCGAGGTTACTGGCCGGGGCCAGGAGCGCGACCCGGGAGCCGGGGGCCAGGCGCCGGGGCCGAAGGGCAACCGGGCTCTCCGACGAACCTAAGGGTGCCGCGAGGCTCGACGCCGCGAGCCCTGCCATGGGCAAAAGTGTTGCGGCGCGGAGGAGGTCCCGGCGCTCCATGGGTGCCTAGTCCTTCACCAGCGTGAGCCAATCATCATGGCCGGAGCGCTGCCCCCGCACCTGCTCGAAGTAGGCGTCCTGGAGGGCCGTGGTGATGGGGCCCCGAGCGCCGGTGCCAATCTGCCGGCCATCGAGTTCGCGAATGGGCAGCACCTCGGCAGCGGTGCCGGTGAAGAACGCCTCGTCGGAAATGTAGACCTCATCCCGGGTGATGCGGCGCTCCACAATTTTCAGACCCTGATCTTCCGCCAGGGCGAAGATCGTATTGCGCGTAATGCCATCCAAGCAGGACGTGAGCTCCGGGGTATGCAGCACCCCATCGCGCACGAGGAAGATGTTCTCCCCCGAGCCTTCCGCCACGTAGCCTTCGTTATCCAAAAGCAGCGCTTCCTCGGCGCCCGCATCGAGGGCTTCCCGGAGCGCCAGCATGGAATTCATGTAATTGCCGTTGGCCTTCGCCTTACACATGGTGATGTTCACGTGATGGCGCGTGTAGGACGACGTCTTCACCCGAATGCCCCGCTCCTTGGCTTCCGGATCCATGTAGGAAGGCCAATTCCAGGCCGCAATGATGCAGTGGGTGGTCAGCCCTTCCGCCCGAAGCCCCATGCCCTCGGAGCCGAGGAAACACATGGGCCGAAGGTAGGCTTCCTCGAGACCGTTTTCCCGCACCACGAGGCGCTGCGCCTCATTAATTTCCGCCTGGGTCCAGGGCATGGCCATCTGCAAAATATGCGCGCTGTTGAAGAGCCGCTTGGTGTGGGCTTTCAAACGAAAGATGGCCGTGCCCGTAGGGGTGGCATAGGCGCGTACGCCCTCGAAGCACCCCAGGCCGTAGTGCAAGGTGTGGGTGAGCACGTGCACCCGGGCATCGCGCCAGGGGACCAGCTCTCCGTCAAACCAAATCAGCCCATCGCGGTCGGCGAAATTCGGCGCTGCCATGTCTTCACTCCCTCACGGGCCCTCGGGCCCAAAGTACCGCCCACCTTCGGCGGCGAAACCCGCCCAGATCTCCGCAACCTGCTGCGCCAGCGCCACTACCGAGGGGTCGTCGGTGCGGGGAGCGGTGCCCTGCAGGGCAGAGCGATGCCCTTCGGCCCGCAAGGCCAGGTAGCTATCCCGAAGGAGAGAGGCTAGGGGCGCCTTAAGCCGCCCCGAGGCCTGCGCCGCGGCGAGGATGCGGAGGACGTCAGTCCATGCGAGGAGCCCGGAATCTTTGGCGCTCCACGCCAACGCAAAATATTGAACCATGAATTCAATATCCACGATACCGCCCCGGTCTTGCTTCAAAGCGAAGCCCTCCAGGGCGGGCGCGGGGGCACCGCCCTTGGCTTCCCGCATGCGTTCGCGCATGGCCACGATGGCCTCCCGGAGGTCCGCTTCCGGCCGCGGCGTCGCCAGGATGGCCTCCCGGAAGGCCCGAAAGCGCGCCTGCCAGGGCGCCGGACCGAGAATAGGCCGGGCCCGGACCAAAGCCTGATGCTCAAAGGTCCAAGCGCGCTCGCGCTGGTAGCGCTCAAAGGCGTCAAAGGTGGTGAGGAGCAGCCCCGAGGCGCCTTCCGGGCGTAGCCGAAGATCGATCTCGTAGAGCACGCCGCTGTGGGAGCGGTGGGAGAGAAAGTGCATGAAGCGCTGCACCACGCGGTTTAAAAACTGCACGTTGCTGACGGCCTTAGGACCTGCCGTTTGCCCCATGGGCGGTAAATCGTGAAGGAAAACGAGGTCCAAATCGCTTCCCCAGCCCAGCTCAAAGCCCCCAAGCTTGCCGTAAGCCAGCACGCAGAGCCCTTGCGCCATGGGTTGTCCGACGGCGTCCCGGGGCGCCATAGCGAGCGACCGTTTCCTCCCAAGCCAGGTGGAGGGTGCGTTCGCAGAGCAGCTCCGCCAGCGCCGTGAGGGCATCGCTCACCTTCGCCGTGGGCAGGACCCCGGCCAGCTCACAGGCGCCAATGCGTAGAAGGGTGGCCTCCTTAAAGTAGCGAAGCTCCTCCAGAGCCCGCTCGAGATCCCCCGGGGGCAGGCTCTGCACGTGATCATCCAGGGCCTGACGCAGGCGCTCCGCCGTGGGCGGCTCAAAGAGGCTTCGGCCATCGAGCAGCTCATCGAGCAGGATGGGGTGGCGCGCCAGCGTGTCGGCCAGGCCCTTTGCCCCCTCCGCAAGGCGAAGCAGGTGGGTGAGCGCCCCGGGGTTCTCCCAAAGCAGCACCAGGTAGGTGGTCCGGCGGAGCACGGTCTGCAGGACCGGCAAGGTGCGCTCGAGGGCGAGCAGGGGGTTCGGACGCCGGGCGGCAGCGGCAAGCCAGCGCGGCGCCAGCGCATCCAGGCGCTCAAAGCCCACGGGCTGGCCGATGGTCTGCTCGGCCTGGCGCTTGAGCGCCCGCAGCAGTTCCGGAAGCCGGGCGCGAAAGGCCTCTCGCCCTTCCGCCGAAGACGCAGGAAGGGCAGCGTCCTCAAGGTCCGCCGCGGCCTCGGGGTTTGCCCAGAGCCGCTCCCAGGGGCCAAGGGCCGTCCCCTCCGGCGGCTCCGGGTCGTGAATCAGCGCATCAAAGATCTCCGCCACCCGGGCACGCTCGCGCCCCAGCGTTTCCCGCAGCGCGACGCCATCGGAAAAGCCGAGCTGGTAGGCGAGGAGCTCCGCTTCCGGTCCCGGCTCCGGCAAGCGCTGGGTTTGCTCGTCGCGCCAGCCCTGCACGCGATGCTCAAGGGCGCGCAAAAGCCGATAGGCCCGCTGGAGCGCCGCTTCATCCTCTGCCGCCAGGAGCCCGCTCTGGGTCAGCTGGGTGAGCGCCGCGGGAAGGGACGCCAGGCGCAGGCGCCGATCCCGGCCCCCATGAATCAGCTGGAACACCTGGGCGATAAACTCGATTTCCCGAATGCCCCCCACCCCCAACTTGAGATCCTCGGCGAGGCCCCGGCGCTTCATATCCTGGCGTAGCAGACGCTTCATGCTCCGCAACGCGTCGATGGCGCTGAAGTCGAGATAGCGACGGTACACAAAGGGCCTAAGGGCCTCGCAAAGGCTGGCCCCCAGCGCCAAATCCCCCGCCGCTGGCCGGGCCTTGAGCAGCGCATAGCGCTCCCATTCCCGCCCCTGGCTCTCGTAGTAGGCGAGGGTGGCCTGTTCGTGCTGGATGAGGGGGCCGCTCTCGCCGAAGGGGCGCAGGCGGAAATCCACCCGGAACACGAAGCCCTCCGCGGTTCGCGCATCTAAAAGGCTGATCA
>JAURCQ010000126.1 GCA_030828335.1 Gammaproteobacteria bacterium | reverse complement strand
TGGAACGCAGCGGCACCAAGGCCGGTAACAAGGGCGCCGATGCGGCCATGACGGCCCTGGAAATGGTGAGCTTCCTCCGTGCCCTGGACGGGAACGCCTAAGCCGTGAGCGATTCTGAAGAGGGCGCCCCCGCGCCCGCCCCCGCCAGTGGAGCCGACGCCCGGCTCCGGGCCCGGCACTTTGTGGTGCAGGCCCTCTATCAGCAGCAAATGAACGACACCTCGGCCTCGGCGCTGACGGCGCAGTTCTTGGCCGAGCAGGACTTCGTCCAGGCCGATCGGGGCTACTTTCAGGATGCGCTGCTCGCCATCCTGAAGGATCTCCCCACGGTGGATGCGCATTACGCCCCGGCGCTCGATCGCTCCCCGGCCAGCTTAGACCCGGTCACCCGTGCGATTCTGCGCCTGGGCAGCTGGGAGCTCGCGGAGCGCATCGACGTCCCCGTGCGCGTGGTCTTTGATCAGTGCATTACCCTGGCCCACCGCTTTGGGGCCAGCGAAAGCCATCGCTTCATCAATGCCGTCTTAGACGGCGTCGCGCGCCAGCTCCGCGCCCCGGAGATGAGCGCCCAAAGCAAACGCTAGGGCGGGCCATGGCCTCGGAATTTGAACTGATTGCGGCGCTGCGCCGCCGCCTTCCCGCCACCGGGCCCACCGTGCTCCTCGGCCCCGGCGATGACGCGGCGCTGATTCAGCCGCCTCCCGGTCAAGGGCAGGTCCTCTCCACCGATACGCTCGTGGCCGATCGCCACTTCCCTGCCGATCTCGCCCCGGCCCTGCTGGCCTGGCGGGCCCTCGCGGTAAACCTCTCCGATCTCGCGGCCATGGGCGCAGAGCCCGGGCCGCTGCTGATTGCGCTCACGGCCCCGGACCTTACCCCTGCCTGGATTGACGGCTTTTGCGATGGGGTGCTGGCGTGCTTGGCGGTCCACGCTCCGAGCGCGACCCTCGTGGGCGGTAACCTCGCCCGAGGCCCCTTGCAGGTGTCCGTGACCGTTACGGGCTGGGTGCCCCCGGCCCAGGCCCTGCTTCGGAGCGGGGCCAAGGTGGGGGATCGGATCTTGGTCAGCGGCACCCTGGGGGCGGGCCTGGCCGGGCGGGCCGCGCTCGGCGCCTCGGGCTTGGCGCCTGGGGAGCTGCCCCTGTCTGCCGTTCCCGCGGCCTTCCTGTCCTATCTGACGCCCGAGCCCCGGGTCGCCCTGGGCCTCGCCCTCCGCGGCAAGGCCACGGCGTGCATTGATATCTCCGATGGGCTAGCGGCCGAGCTGGGCCACCTGGCGGACGCCTCCGGGGTAGGGATGCGGATTGATCCCGAGGCCGTGCCGCGCGTGGGCACCCTCGAGGCGGCGCTCACCGGCGGCGATGACTACGAGCTGCTCTTCACCCTGCCTCCGGCGGAGGCCACGGCGGAAAAGCTCGCCGCCTTGGCCGCGAAGGGGGGTGTGGCGATTCGGGAGATTGGCGTGTGCGAGGCTGAAGCGGGCCTTCGCGGCCTACCGGCCTTGGGGCAGGCGGGCTGGGACCACTTTTCCCAGCCCTAACCCGGCCTAGAGGGCGCCTAGCCGCGCTTCTACCGTTTTAACGATGCCATCCCGGTCTAGCCCGAGCTCCGTGAGCACCGTTTCCGGGCTGCCATGGGGGAGCCAGCGATCGGGGAGGCCCAGGGTCAGGCAGGGCGGGGCTTTGCCTAGCGTGCCCAGAACCTCCAGCACGGCGGAGCCCGCGCCCCCGGCAATAACGTTCTCTTCCAGGGTCACGAGCAGCTCGTGCTTTTCGGCCAGCGCGGCGATGCAGGCCTCATCCAGCGGCTTCACAAAGCGCATATTCACCACCGTGGCATCCAGGGCTTCCCCCGCAGCCAGGGCGGGCTGCACCAGCGGCCCGAAGGCCAGGAGCGCCACCCGGGAGCCTTCCCGAAGCACCTCCGCTTTACCGATGGGCAGGGCCGTCAGGGCCTCGTCGATGGGCGTGCCGGGCCCCGTGCCCCGGGGATAGCGCACCGCGGCGGGCCCGGGATGCTGGTAGCCCGTGGTGAGCATGGCCCGGGTTTCGTTCTCGTCCGCCGGCACCATGATCACGAGATCGGGGATGCAGCGCAGGAAGCTTAAATCGAAGATGCCCGCGTGGGTGGGGCCATCTTCCACGAGCCCGGCCCGGTCCAGGGCAAAGAGTACGTCCAGCCCCTGAATGGCGACGTCGTGAATCAGCTGATCGTAGGCGCGCTGGAGGAAGGTCGAGTAGATGGCGCACATCGGGATGAGGCCCTCGCACGCGAGTCCGGCCGCAAACGTGACGGCGTGCTGCTCGGCGATGCCCACGTCGAAGTAGCGCTCCGGGAAGCGCTTGGAGAAGGCGATGAGGTCCGAGCCTTCGGCCATCGCCGGGGTAATGCCCATGAGCTTGGGGTCCTGCTCGGCCATATCCACCAGCCACTGCCCGAAAACGTTGGCGTACTTCGGCCCGTTGCTGGCGGGAGGGCTGCCCTTGGGCTTCACCCTGGCAAGGGAATGCATGCCGCGGGGATCTTGCTCCGCCGGCTTAAAGCCCTTCCCCTTCTGTGTAATCACGTGCAGGAACTGGGGCCCCCGAAGGTGCTTTAAGGTGCGGAAGGCCGAGAGCAGCTCTTCTAAGTTATGCCCGTCTACGGGGCCGATGTAGTTAAAGCCGAGCTCCTCGAAGAGCGTGCCCGGCACCACCATGCCCTTCATGTGCTCCTCGGCGCGGCGGGCCACGCCGCTGGCCCCGGGAATGCGCTTCAGGACCCGCTTGCTCCCCTCGCGCACGGAGGCGTAGAGCCGGCTGGCGAAGATGCGGGCGAAGTAGCGTGACAGGCCGCCGACGTTTTCCGAGATGGACATGGCGTTGTCGTTCAGGATCACCAGGAGGTCTTCGTCGACCTCCCCGGCGTGGTTCAAGGCTTCGAAGGCAAGGCCGGCGGTCATGGCGCCGTCGCCGATGACCGCGATGGCCCGGCGGTCCGAGCCGGCCCGGGCCGAGGCCAGGGCCATGCCCAGGGCGGCGCTGATGGAGGTGCTCGAATGGCCCACGCCGAAGGTATCGAAGGGGGATTCGTCCCGCTGGGGGAAGGGCGCCAAGCCGCCGTATTGGCGGATGCTGGGCATGGCTTCCCGCCGCCCCGTGAGAATCTTGTGGGGATAGGCCTGGTGGCCCACGTCCCAGACGATGCGATCCTCTGGGGTGTTGAAGCTGTAGTGCAGGGCGAGGGTGAGTTCTACCACCCCAAGGCCGGCGCCGAAGTGGCCGCCGCTTTGGCTGACGCTCCAGGCCAGGAAGTGGCGGAGCTCTTCGGCGAGTTCCGGGAGCTGTTCCGGGCGTAGGCGGCGGAGCGCTTCGGGGCCGTCGATGCGATCGAGTAGCGGAGTAGCGGGCCGCGCGCTGGGAAGGGCTTCTATCATGCCGTGCCTTAGACCGGTGCCGCAGTGAGCTGCGGACGAATATGACTGTTTACTTTACCTGACACTTTCCTGGCCGTCCCACTAAAAGCGGCGATTCCGAACCCAATGCAGGGCAGCGGCTAAGCGGTCGCCCTGGGGTAGGGGGGTAAGGGCGGCCAGCCCCGCCTCCAGGAGTTGATTGGCCCGCGCCTCGGCGCCTTCAAGGCCGAGGATCGACACGTAGGTCGCCTTGCCCAGGGCGGCATCGGCGCCCGCCGTTTTCCCGAGGGTGGCCGTATCCCCCGTGGCATCCAAAAGATCGTCGGTCACCTGAAACAGCAGCCCGAGGGCCTCGCCGTAGGCCTCGAGGGCCTCAAGGTGGGCCGGGGAGGCTTCCGGGGTGGTAAGGGCGCCGAGGGTGAGGGCGGCGCGAATGAGGGCGCCGGTCTTCCCCTGATGCAGCGTGCTGAGGGCCTCCTCCGAAATGCGCTGCCCCGTGCTGGCCATGTCGAGCGCTTGCCCCCCAACCATGCCCGCTACCCCGGCGGCGCGCCCCAGGGTGCGTAGCATCTGGAGGCGTTGGGCGGGAGGAAGGGGCTCGAGCTCCGGGGCGCTGGCCAGATGCTCAAAGGCGAGGGTGAGGAGGCCGTCCCCGGCGAGGATGGCCGCGGCCTCCCCGAAGGCGACGTGGACCGTGGGCTGGCCCCGGCGGAGGGCGTCATCGTCCATGGCGGGGAGGTCGTCGTGCACCAGGGAATAGGCGTGGATGAGCTCCACGGCCACCCCGGCCATGAGTGCCGGCTCCGGTGCTGCGTTGGGTGCCAGGGCTTCCTGTGCAGCCACGGCCAGGGCTGGGCGAAGGCGCTTTCCACCCAGCAGCACGGCGTGCGTCAACGCCTCCTCGAGGGTTTCCGTCGCGGCCCCGGCGCGGGCAAGCACCGCCGTCAGGGCGCCGTCGATGGCCGGGCGCTGCGCCGCCAGCCAGGCGTCGAAGGGTTCCGAGCTCAAGGGGCGTCGCTAGGGCTGAGGGGCTCGGTGCGCAGGGCGCCGTCTTCCTCCAGGAGGACGCGGACCCGCTGCTCTGCGACTGACAGCACCTTCTGGCACTGGCGCGTGAGGGCAATGCCCTGCTCGAAGGCGCCGAGGGCGGCCTCAAGGGAAAGATCGCCGCTTTCCAGCTGCTCCACCAGGGCCTCGAGGGCATCGAGGGTGTGTTCGAAGTTGCCCAGCGCATCGGCGCTGGCGCTGTGCTCGGCGGCGGTGGGGGCGGCGGGGGTTTCGGTCCCTTCCGACATGGCGCGCAGTCCTTGGGTAAAAAGAAGACGTTACCCCGCCCCCGCGGCCCTCGCAATCGGGGCTTGCGTTCTCCCTGGGGCTGGGCACACTGAGGGCGCAAGGAAACGCCTTATCCCCCAGCATTTTCAGGAGATGCACCATGGCATTTTTTCAAGCCCGGCCCCTTCGCGCGGCCATCTTGTCGGCGGCCCTTCTGGCCAGCGGCGCCCAGGCTGCAGATGAAGGCGCGGCGGAATACCGGGAAGCGATCTTTGAAGCCATCGGCGGCCACATGAGCGCGATGGTGGGCATTATCAAAGGCGAAGTGCCCCATCAGCAGGATCTGGCCCTTCACGCCAAGGGTATTGCGGCCCTGGCGCCGGTGACCCAGCACATCTTCCCCGCCGATTCCTACATCGAAGGGGGCCATGCCAAGGCGGAAATCTGGAGCGATCCGGAAACCTTCGCCGAGCGTCGGCAGAACTTCCTGGAAGCCGCTGCCGCCATCGGCGCCGTGGCCGATAGCGGCGATCAGGCTGCCTTCATGGGTGCTTTTAAAACCCTGGGCGGCACCTGCAAGGGCTGCCACGACGACTTCCGCGCGAAGTAAGCCCTCGGTGCTGGGGGCCTAGGGCAGGTAGTTCAGCACGGCCCACACCACCCCCGCCGCCAGCACCACCAGC
>JAURCQ010000125.1 GCA_030828335.1 Gammaproteobacteria bacterium | reverse complement strand
CTAAAAAAGCAGGGGAGACCAACGATGTCCAAGCTGTCCCTACGTCGGGCCATTGCCGCCTGCACGCTGCCCGCAGCGATGCTATCGGCACCGGCACTCGTATTTGCCGAGGAAGCCATTGAAGAAGTGGTAGTCACCGGCTCCTTTATCCGCGGCACGCCGCAAGATACCGCCCTTCCCGTGGACGTGCTCAGCGCCCAGGACCTCCAGGACGTGGGTAACCCCACGATCACGGAGATGATCCGGAACCTGAACATTTCCAACGGCAACATCGGGGAAACCAACCAGTTCAATGCCTCCGGCGGCCAGAGCAACGAAGGGGTGGCCACCATCAACCTTCGGGGCCTCGGCTCGGCCCGGACCCTCGTGCTGGTGAACGGCCGCCGCCACGTGTCCACCGCCAACATCGGTGTGGATATCAGTGCGATCCCGTCCATCGCCATCGGCCGCATCGAGGTGCTGAAGGACGGCGCCGCCGCCCTTTACGGCTCCGACGCCATTGCCGGGGTCACAAACTTCATCACCCGGGATAACTTTGAAGGCGCCGAGTTCCGCCTTTCTGGTCAAACCTTCGAAGAGACCGACGGCGAGTACCAAGCTGGCATCATGCTCGGCACGGGGAACGACCGCTGGCACGTGACCGGGGCCTTCGAATATGAGCGCCGTAGCGAAGTTCGCCTCGGTGACCTCGACTGGGCCGTGCGTCCGCAGAGCACCAACCCCCAAGGGGGCTACTCCTCCATTGGTAACCCCGGGACGATCTTCCCCGTGGGCGTGACCGACCCGGATACGGGCGCCCTCGGCATCATCGGCCGCGTGCCCGATCCCGGCTGCGAAGCCTTTGGCAATACGCTGGCGTCCAACACCTGCTTCTTCCAGTTCACCAATTACGACAACCTGGTCGAGCAGCAGGACACCTACAAGGCGTTCACGGAAGCCAATTACGCGGTCACGGAGAACATCGATTTCCACATCGAAGCGCTCTACTCCCGCATGGAAATTCCGAAGTGGGCCACCTCGCCCTCTTATCCGCCCCAGTCGCTCTTTGGGCCGGACCGCCTGGTGCCCGCAACCCATCCTGGGGTGCAGGATCTCATCGCGAACAATCCTGGGCTTCTTCCCGCCGGCACAGTGGCCGTGTACCCCCTCACCCGCCACGCGGGCGCTGGCGGCTACGTTAACGGCGAGCCTCGCCGCGGCGAACGGGAAACGGATACCTACCGCCTGGCCACGGGCCTCGACGGTACGCTCTTCGACGGTCAGCTGGGCTTCGACGTGGCGGTGTCCTGGTCCAAGCGTGATCGCACGAACGTTAGCCCCGACATGTATGTGGAGCGCCTCGCTCTGGCCCTCGACGGCCTCGGCGGCCCGGACTGCGATCCGGTGAACGGCACCCCCGGTCAGGGCGGCTGCCTCTATCACACGCCCTTCTCGAACGGTGTTGAGCAGTCCTTCGTGAACGGCTACGTGAACCCGGACGCCAACGCCGATCTCGTGCGCATGAACCGGGAGCTCCAGCCCTGGCTGGAAACGGATCTGAGCTCCGAGACCAGCTACGAGCTGCTGGTGTTTGATGCCACCTTCGACGGCGAGCTGCCCATCGAACTGGCGGGCGGCACCGTGGGCTGGGCGGCGGGGATCCAAACGCGGAACGAGCAGTTCTCGCTCTCCCCCGCGGCGATCAACGACCTGACCGTCAATCCCTGCCCCTTCGTCGACCCGGTCTCCGTAACCCTCGGGAACACGGATACGCTGGATTGCACCCAGTCGGCCCTGACCACCGATACGGGCCTCTTCGCCTTCCTGTCCGGCACCTTCCCGGCGGATACGGAGCGGACCGTGTACGGCGCCTTTGCTGAGCTTGGCCTCCCCATTTCGGAGCGCCTGAACGCCCAGCTGGCCGTACGCTTTGAGGACTACGGCGGCAACGTGGGTTCCACCGTGGATCCCAAGCTGGCCCTGCGCTTCCAGGCTACGGACGCCATCACCCTCCGGGGCTCGGTTTCCACGACGTTCCGCGGTCCTCCGCAGAACTTCCTCGAAGGTCGGACCACGTCCCTCCAGTTCACGGCCCCGGCGAACGCCTTCAAGGCTGTGGACACGAGCGGCAACCCCGATCTTGAGCCGGAAACGGCCCTGGCCACGAACTTCGGTGTGGTCCTCGACACCGGGAACTTCTTCGGTTCCTTGGACTACTGGCGCTTCGATTTCGAAAATCCGCTCCAGGTTGAGAACTTCAACGCCGTGGTGTCGGCCTACTCCGCCAACAGCTGCGCCCCCGGGGCAGCGGGCGACGGCTCCGCCACCTGTGATTCGCTTCAGCAGCAGGTGATCTTCCAGCCCGGCTCGGAAGGTACCCTGTCCGCTATCCAGCGGATCCGGATCAACTACATCAACGGTGGCGACATCACCACCTCCGGGTTCGACTGGTTCGGTCAGTACGACTTCGAAACGGACTTCGGTCTCCTCGAAGTGGGTACGCAGGGCACCTACACGGCGGAATACGACGTCGGTGACTTCGAGAACTTCAACGGCGTGTTCCTCCTCGCCGGTGGGGATTTCGCGGGCAACCTGAACGACAACCGCAACACCATTACGCCGATCACGGACCTTCAGGGCAGCGTTTTCGCACGCTTCTCCCGCGATGCGCACCGCCTGACGGTCACCGGCCGCTACTGGGGTGAATACGATGACGAGGGTGCCATTGCGGACCTTCAGACCATCGACGAGCACTTCACGGTGGACGTGAACTACAACGTCTCCCTGATGGAGGACAAGCTCGGGGTGAACGTATCCGTGTTCAACCTCTTCGACAATCTGGCGCCGCGGGCTCAAACGGATCTCAACTACGATCCCTACACCCACAGCCCCTTCGGCCGCATGATCAAGGTTGGTCTGACCTACAACCTCTAAGCGCTTCTCGCGCACTCCAAAAGGCGGCCGTAAGGCCGCCTTTTTTTTCGCCCGCGCTTTGCCCATGCTGGGGCATCAGCCTCACACCCCAAGGTCAGCACAAGGAATCCGCCATGAGCGCCGCCATCACCGCCGAGGAAATCAATGCCTACCTGGCCGAGGCCTTCCCCATTTCCGGCCAGCGCTGCATCGACGTGGGAGAACGCTGGGCCCTCGCAGCCCTCACCCCCGACGCGCGCGCTCGGCGCCCGGGCAACATCATCAGTGGCCCCACGATCTTCGGCCTCTGCGACGCCGTACTGTGGTATGCCCTCTTCGGCGCCGTCGGCCTCGAGCCCATGGCGCTGACGAGCGAACTGTCCATTCGCTATCTGAGACCCGCTCAGGGGGATACGGTCTTTGCCCGTGCCGAGCTTCACCATGTAGGGAAGCGGTCGGTGATCGGCAGCATTCGCTGCTGGGTGGATGATGCGGAGGACGAAACGGTGGCCGTCGCCCAGGGCACCTACATTCGCCCCCAGGCGCGGAGCTAGGGGCATGCGCACTAGGCTGCACCGTCTCCGCACTCGGCGCCCGGGCGCTAAGCGCTTAGGCCTTCTCGTCGTGCTTGCGCTCCTCGCCGGCGGCTGCACCAGCGCCCCCCCGGGGATTACGCCCGTGCAGAACTTCGACCTCGAAAGCTATCTGGGCACCTGGTATGAGATTGCGCGCTTAGACCACAGCTTTGAGCGCGGCCTTTCCGACGTGCGGGCCGACTACGCGCGGTTGCCCGACGGCGCAATCTCCGTGCGCAATTCGGGCCATGGGGCCGAGGGCTGGGAAGTGGCGGAGGGGCGCGCCCTACCCGTAGGGGACCCCGCCGTGGGCCACCTGAAGGTGAGTTTCTTTGGCCCCTTTTACGGAGCCTATGTGATTTTTGCCCTGGCCCAGGACGCCGGCTGGGCCCTGGTTTCCGGCCCGAACCGGGACTTTCTGTGGCTGCTCGCGCGCAGCCCGGACCTGTCCCCAGGGGAACGGCGCGAGGCGCTGGCTTTAGCCGAGGCCGCAGGCTTCGAGGTCGCCGCGCTCATCTTTCCCAGCCACGACCGCAGCCGGGAGCGTGCCCCCTAGGCCTGAGGCGCGGGGCTGTCCAGAGGCGCGGTGCTGGGCCAGCGCAGCGAACCCAGCACCATGCCCAGACCGCCGGCCAGGAAGCCGCCGAGCACGGAGGGCATCACAAGCCCGTAGGCCGTAAATTCCAGCAAGCCCCAGACCCCAAGGCCCGCCCCAATGGAGCACAACGCCCCCTCCCGGGAGGCCTTCGCCCAATAGAGCCCAAGGGCCAGGGGCCAAAAGGCCCCCACCACGGGGAACTGATACGCCTTCCCCACCAGGTCGTAGATAGGCGTGCCTTCCATGGCCCGGGCGTAGATCAGCACGGCAAGGGCGAAGAGCGCGAGGGTCCAGCGCAGCACCCGCAGCCGATGCTGGGCCACGGAGGGCACCACGTTCATGAGGATGTTTTCGACAAAGGTGGTGGTCGGGGCCAGAAGGGTCGCCGACGCCGTCGACATAATCGCACTCAAAAGGGCGCCAAAAAATAGCACCTGCAGGGGCAGGGGCATGGTGGTGAGGACGAGGGTGGGAATGAGCTGCTCGGCGTCCTCCGCCAGGAGCGTCTCCGCC
Source organism: Gammaproteobacteria bacterium (assembly GCA_030828335.1). Taxonomy (GTDB): domain Bacteria; phylum Pseudomonadota; class Gammaproteobacteria; order Pseudomonadales; family Azotimanducaceae; genus Salivita. The sequence continues at coordinate 873 of JAURCQ010000125.1, read as the reverse complement.
GTGGGAACGACCATCATGGCCGCCACCCCGAGAAAAATCGGCACCGCGGCAAAGGCCATGTAGGCCGAACCTCCGATGATCGGGCCTAGGCGCGCGGTTCGCTCATCTCGTGCCGCCATCACCCGCTGAAAAACATCCTGCTGGGGAATGGAGCCGATCATCAGCGTCATCGCCGCGGCTATCCAGGCGAGCCAAGCGGTGAGATCGCCCTCAGGAAAGAAGCGCAGGAGATCCCGGTGCTGGGCCTCGGCCCATACCGCCTCGGCGCCGCCAGCGCTCTGCCCCGCCAGCACCGCAATGACCGTCAGCCCCAGCACCATCACGGTCATCTGGAAAAGGTCGGCCAAGGCGATGGACCACATCCCCCCGAGGGCCGTGTAGATGAGCACCACCACCGTTCCGACCAACATGCCGTCGGCGGTGCTGAGGAACCCCTGGGTGAGCACCTCGAGCACAAGCCCAAGGGCCGTAATCTGCGCGGCCACCCAGCCCAGGTAAGACAGTGAGATCACTGTCGACGCAAAGACCTCGATGCCTTGGCCGTAGCGCCGCCGGTAAAAGTCCCCGATGGTCAAAAGTCGCAGGCGATACAGGCGAGACGCAAAGAATATCCCCACGAGCACCAGACCAAAGCCCGCGCCATAGGGATCCTCCACGGTCTCGGCGAGGCCCCCCTCGAGGACCTTCGCAGGGACACCCAGCAGCGTTTCGGAGGCAAACCAGGTCGCAAAGGACGTGGTGATCACCATAAAAAGCGGAAGCTGCTGCCCCGCCAGCATGAAGTCCCGGGCATTTTTAACCCGGCGCTGGGCCAGGAGCCCAAGGCCGAGGGTCACGGCCAAATAGAGACAGATCAACAACGCAAGGAGCATG
>JAURCQ010000124.1 GCA_030828335.1 Gammaproteobacteria bacterium | reverse complement strand
CATGGCAAAGGTGTCCACGTGGCAGGCAGTACAGTCATTCCCCATAAAGCGGTGAGAGGTGTGGAGTGGCCCGGAGGACCAAAGGGAATCGTCCGGCAGGGGCGTCGCCCGGGTGAACTCCGCCGCATCTTCGCTGATCAGCGCCGTGCCCGGCAGGATCAAGAAGAGCGCGAGGATCACGCCCACGAAGGCCCAAGAAGGTCCGCGGCGGGCAAGGCCCCCGAGCTCGAGGGTTTGCTTGAACTGGGCCCCGAAGGCACCCTCTTCCCCGCTGTCAGGGGCCGGGCGGAACTCGATGGCAAAGTCAAAGTCCGCCGGGGCCTCGATGCGGGTCAGGCGACTGGCGCCCAAATCGACGCTATCGCCGATGGCGAGCTTGGAACCGCGGGTCCGCCGACCGTTCACGAAAGCCGCGCCTTCCCCCACTACTCTGAGGTCCAGCTGCCCGCCGTCGGGGGTGAGCTCGCAGAAGCTTAGGGGCAGGTGGCGGTCCGGGAGCTGAAGCCCCTGGTCCGTGGCCCGGCCCAGGGTGAGCATCTCCCCGTAGTGGGCCCGTTCCTGGGGCTCGCCCCCCGCGGGATTTAGCGTTCTGATTAATAGGCGCATGGTGGCGTCACCAGTAGATGAAGACGGAGACGATATGCGCGGTGAGCGCCGCCAGGCAGGCGAAGGCCACCGGAACGTGCACAAAGAGCCATGCGCGAAGCAGGCCCACGAGCTGCACATCGCGTCGAACGCGGGCCAAGAGCCGGGCCCGGTTCCCCAAGAGGGTCGACAGCTCTCGCAGCGCCTCCCCCTGAGCACCGTCGCGGCTGGCGCCGAGGTGCTCGATCACAAAGTCCACAATGGCGTTCATGCCGGCGTTGCTCACCCGGCCCTTGCCCGGGAGCTGCACTTCCGAGAGATCTTCGCCGCGCAGCTGGGCCAGCCAGCTGCCGCCGACCACGGTGCGCTCCAGGGCGCTGGCCACCGCCGTCGCCACCTCGGGCCCGCCCTTCTCCGCTAAGCGCTGAAGCTGGCGATCGAGCTCCGCAACCTCCGTATAGAGCTCGGGGCGCGATTTACCGCCGGTGTTCTCCGTCATCATGGAGGGATAGCGGGCATAGGCCCAAATGCCAAAGAAGCCGCTCAAAATAACGATCATCATGAGCGTGTAGGCAAGGGTGTGGAGGTTCCAGCCGAACTGGAAGCCGGTATGCAGGGTGGCGATGATGATGAGCGCCGTACCCAGGTAAACGTGGGCGCTGGTCCAGCCCTGCACCGTGCCGGCATTGGAGCCGTAATCCCGCTTGCGCCGCCCGAGCCAGATCAGCCAGACGATCAGCACCGCGCCGATGGTGCCCAGGGTGTAGCCGAGCCAGGTGCCCCCGTTCGGCGGATCGGGCAGGTCGTGCCAGGCATAGAGCCCAATGGACAGCAGGGAGAGGGCCGAAGCCCACCAGAACCAGCGTCCCGAGCGATACGTTAAAAACGACTCAAACATAGGCTCCCAGCCCCCTCTTCACGGCACCGCAACGGGCGGCGCCGTGCCCACCGCCCCTAGGGCAGGCGTGCACTCACCACATCCACAAAGGCCTCTGGCGACAGGCGCACCGCCGCCCCCGTAGGGCAGGCGCGAACGCAGGCCGGTCCCCCGGCGAGGTCCTTGCACATATCGCACTTCACGGCCTTCTTGATCTCGTCCTTCGACGCCTTCCCCCCGGCCTTCTGCCCCGGCCCCGGGCCGGCCCCGAAGAGCATCCAGGACCAGAAGCCCGGCTTCGGTGGCGGCTTGTAGGCCATCTGAATCACGCCGTAGGGGCAGTTACGTTCGCAGTTGCCGCAGCCAATGCAGTTGTCCCCAATGAACACCTCACCGCCGGGGGCTCGCCGAATGGCATCAGGCGGGCAGTCCTTCATGCAGTGTGGGTCTTCGCAGTGGCGGCAGGAGGTGGGGACGTGAATCTCCGCGAAAACAGCCCCGGCCTTCCGATTCAGGCGCGAGGTGCCATCGTGGGTTTCCGCACAGGCCACCTCGCAGTTGTCACAGTTCACGCACAGGCTCTTGTCGATAAGCAGCACGTCCGTGGCTTCCCCAAGGCCCTGCTGCATGAGGAAGCTGAGCACATCGCCGGAGCCATCGTTACCCTGCATACGCACGTTCTGCTGCGAGCGCGTGCGCACGGCCTGCTCCATCTCGGCGCGAAGGGCCGGCGTGGCATCGAGCAAGGCGTTAAAGCGTCTGCGTCCAGGGAGACCGTTTCCGTCTTCACCGTGGCGCGCACGGACGCGGAGCGGGTGCTATTGCCCAAAAGGCCCATTTCCCCGACGTAATTCCCGGCGGCCACGTAGGCCATGGGGATTTCCCGCTCGCCAAAGTTCTTGGCGATGGTCACGGAGCCGGAGCGAATGAGGTGAAGCGTATCCGCCTCGTCCCCTTCGCCGAAGATGAGCTCTCCGGCCTTGTATTGATTCAGCTGCGCCGCCGCGGCAATGGGCCGCAGTACGTCCAGGGGCACGCCCGGGGCGAAGCGGGACTGAATGGTCCGCAGGATGAAGGTTTCATCGAGCACCCGGCGCGCCGCATCCACGGAGTTCAGCAGCTTGTTCATGGTGCGTCGGGGCGTTTCAATGAGCACGCAGCCCTTCCCCGCGCGCACCGTGGCTGAGCGGCGGCGACCTGACAGCAGACTCATTTCCCCGAAGAAGTTCCCCTGCCCGGAGGCGATGGTCAGCCCCGGAGCCACCTCGATCTGCACTTCGCCGTCGAGGATCGTATAGAAGGTGTTGGTGTAATCGTTCTTCTCAAAGATGACGGACCCTTCCGCCGGCGCATGCACGGAGGAATCGAGCATCACCTCCCGGAACATGAGCGGGTTCACGCCGCTAAACACCGGGATCCGCGATTGCATCATGGCGAGGATGCCGTCAACGTCTTCTTCGTAGGGCAGGGCCTTGAACTTCTCTTCTAGCAGGGGGTGATCCGCAGGGTTGATCTTGTTGCCGAGGATGTACTCGACGACCTCATAGCCCTGGTTCATGGCCTGCTTAATGAGAGGATAGCCACCCAAAGCCCCGATGATGTACATGCCCGGCACGTTGCATTCGTACTGGGAAGACAGGATCGGCAGGGCGTTGGCGTCCTTGCTGGGGAATTCCACCCCAAAGGCTTCCACGAGCCCGCGCTGGGGCACGGCGCCCAGGCGCGCAATGATGCGGTGCACGGGCACGGGCACTTCCCCGTTGGGGGTGGACAGCACGAGCTGCCCCGGTGCGCCGTTGAAATCCCCGGTGTCGACCCGGGCCACGTTGGTGCCATAGAAGCAGGTGACGTCCCCGGCCTCGATGGCGGCGAGGATCAGCGCGATGTTGCCATCCTTCGCCCGGGCGAATTCGTCCCGCCGGTTCACGATGGCCACGGAATTATTCTTGGCCAGGGCCACGGCGTTTTCGATGGCCGCATCGCCAGCGCCCACCACGACGATGGATTCGCCCTTGTACTCGTCCGGGTCGTCGAGCTGGTACTGCACAAATTCGGCGTCGTCCCCGGGGGCGCCGAGCCTACGAGGATTCCCCTGCACCCCGATGCCCAGGATGATGGCTTCGGCCTCGACCACCTCGCCCGATTCGAGGGTCAAACGAAAGTCGCCCTTAGCCCCTTCGATGGCCTTAACCCCAGCGCCGTAGCGCACGTTCACGCCATGCTTTTCCAGAGCCCCGGCCCAGCCATCGAGAATGACTTCCCGGGTGCCCTGCTCGAAGGGCACGGGGCTGCGCAGGGGCAGCACGTTAGGCTCGGCCATGACGTGCTTGCCCTTCTGATACTTCTGGATGGTGTCGGCGTGCTTCGCGGTTTTCTCAAGGAGCACGTGGGAGACGCCCAGCTCGGCGGCATGGGCAGCGGCGCTGAGCCCCCCCGGCCCGGCGCCGACTACGGCAATTTTGACTTTTTCCGTCATAGAAGCAGGCCCCTCACTTCCCGCTGCATTGCATCGCTACGCCGAAAGCGCTGGCGCAACCTGACCCATCCCACTTGCAGCCTATCGTTATCGTTTGGCAATGAAAAGCGCTTTCCCCCCAGTCATACCCCATCTGGACGCTTGGTATTAGAAGGAAAAGCGTTAAAAAAACATAGCCTTAACCTTAAACCCGCCCACCCCAGGGGTTTAATGAATTTCATTGTTCGGCGCGCCGGGCGCCCCTTTTCGAACATAAAGCCCCACGAGCAAAAGATAGGTCAGCACCAGCGCCCAGCCCAGGGCGTCCACGTCGGAGAAGGACAGGGCCGCTTGCCCCAGCACCACGGCGAGGGCCAGCAGGGACAGAAGCCGAAGGCGCGAGGCGGACAGGCGCATGGCGGCGCCGGCAAAGACCTCGGGTAAGCGCTTCGGCAACAAGAACGCTGCGAGGAGGGGCAAGGTGTCGTAGATAAACACCAGCCCGCCCCCCAGCATGATGATGTAGCGGAGCTCCCAGCCCAGGGCGATGGGCGTGGCGCCGAGAAGGAACAGGCCCAGGAGCAGGCGGTGGGGGGTCCCAAAGCGGGGATTCACCACGGCCAAGGACTTCGGCAACCAGCCATCCTCACAGGCGATAAGCACGGCCTTCGTGGCCCAGGAGAAGGTGGCGTTGATGCTCGTGGCCAGGGCAAAGAGCCCGGCGCCCACGATAAAGGCGAGGTAAACGGGCGTGGGCAGAATGGCCCGCGCCACCTCCGCGAGGGACTTCCCCGCGGTTTGCTCCAAAGGCAGCACCCCCACGGCCACCACGGACACGAGGGTAAAGAGCACGGCAGCGGTCAGGGTCGCGCCGAGCATGGCCCGGGGCAGATCCCGCTCCGGGTTCGCCATCTCCCCTCCCAGCTCGGAGATAAATTGCGCCCCCCCGGTGGCGAAGGACAGGATCACGCAGGCCAGGGCGAAGCCGTAAAGCCCCTGGGGGAAGAGCTGGGCCGGATCGAGGAAGGGCTCAAGGCGCACCTGGCCCCAGCCAAAAACCAGCAGGACGAGGAGCCCGAGCACGAGCACCACAATCATGATGCGCTGCAGAAAGGCAGCCAGGCGCACCCCAAAGAGGTTCACCAGGAAAAACAGGGCCAGGATCGCCACGGCCACGCCCCGCTCGGGTACCTCGGGCCAGAGGGCCTTCGCGTACTGGGCAAAGCCCAAAGCAAAGAGCGCGATCAGAATATGGGTGATCAGAAGCAGCGCCAGATAGAAAAAGCCGAGGCGTGGCCCCAGGAGGCGCTTGCAGTAGACATAGAGCCCGCCCGTGGCGGGCATGGCGGAACCGAGAAAGGCGATGGGCCACTGCTTCAGCAGGGAGAGGCCCGCGGAGACGAGAAAGGCGAGGGGAATGGCATAGGCCGTCAGCTCAATGCCAATGCCCACGAGGACCATAATGCCGGACCCAATCACCTGGCCGAGGGCGATGGCATAGACATCCCAAAAGCCCAGGGTGCGCTGAAGCTTCACGCCCCAGCGGCCTCGAGGGTTGCCAGGG
>JAURCQ010000123.1 GCA_030828335.1 Gammaproteobacteria bacterium | reverse complement strand
TTGATACTGACGCTGCACACATTATTTATCAAGTTATCGATGCTGTCCATGAGGGTAAAGCTATCGCAACCCCTCGCGTCATTAATGTAACAGACTCACAACCTATTGATTTATATACAGTTTTATTATTTATCCGATCGAAGTTAAAATTACAGCCCATTGAGGACTTAACTCAAGATCCTGTCCAGGGAAAGAGAATTGTATCTTCCTATCTGTTGAAGCAGATGAATTACAAATTTCAATATCCAGATTACCAATCTGGATATTTAAAGATCATCTCCACACTTGTAGATTAAATCTTTAATCATTGCCCATACCAGTGGCTTGATATAAAATGAGCGATTAGTTTGAAGGCAGCAGGCGCGTAGCTCAGTTGGTTAGAGCACCACCTTGACATGGTGGGGGTCGTTGGTTCGAATCCAATCGCGCCTACCAATTCTGCCCGAGGCCGTGAGTATCGGGCACGAGCGCCTCCCGCGGCGCCTCCTAGGAAGCGGGGGTGCGCCCGGAGGTTTTTATTGTGGCTTGGAGATTAAGCGATCAAAAAAGGCAGTCAGGGGTCTAAGCGCCTCACCATCAACGAAGCCATTGAAGCGACGGAAGTCCGGCTTATCGATTCCACCGGCGAGCAGCTCGGCATTGTCCCGCGGGACGAAGCGATGGCCATCGCCCAAAATCGCGGCCTCGATTTGGTCTTGATGGCTGCCGAAGCCACACCGCCCGTTTGCCGGATTCTTGATTACGGGAAGATGGTCTTCGAGGCGAAGAAAGAAAAGAATCTGCAGAAGAAGCGTCAGAAACAAACGCAGATTAAGGAAATGAAGTTCCGCCCGGGCACGGAAGAGGCGGACTACCAGGTCAAGCTTCGGAACCTCACGCGCTTCCTCGAAGACGGGGACAAGGCGAAGGTTACCCTTCGGTTCCGGGGCCGGGAGCTTCTGCACCAGGACCTGGGTATGGATTTGCTCAACCGCGTTCGCGACGATCTCATCGAACTGGGCGTGGTGGAGTTCGAGCCGAAGATGGAAGGGCGGCAGATGACCATGGTCATTGCGCCCCGGTCTCGCAAAAAGAATTAAGCCCCCCGGGGCTTAGGGCGCTTCGGCGCCGCCGGGTGTTGCTTCGGGTCACCGCTTCCGGACAACCCCAAATAACCGCCCGATAGGGCATCTGGCGCTCAGCGCCTAGGCAAAAAATGCGGAGCACAACATGCCGAAAATTAAGACCAACAAGGGCGCACTCAAGCGCTTTAAGAAGCGGGGCGACGGCTTTAAGCGCCGGACCGCCAACCGTAACCACATCCTGACCAAGAAAAGCACCAAGCGTAAGCGTCATCTGCGGGGTATGGAGGCCGTTCACGAGGCCGACGTGCAGCTGATTAAGCGCATGCTGCCCCAGCACCGTCGCTAAGGAGACTAGACCATGGCACGCGTAAAGCGCAGCGTCGTCTCTCGGGCACGGCGCAACAAGATTCTGAAGGCTGCAAAGGGCTACTACGGTGCCCGGAGCCGCAACATCCGCACCGCCATGCAGGCGGTCACCAAGGCCGGGCAATACGCCTATCGGGACCGTCGCCAGAAGAAGCGCCATTTCCGGGCGCTCTGGATCCAGCGTATTAACGCTGGGGCACGGAACCACGGTATGTCCTACAGCCGGCTCATGAACGGCCTTCACAAGGCCAACGTGGAAGTCGACCGTAAGGTGCTCGCCGATCTCGCGCTGAACCAGCAAGCGGCCTTCACCAAGCTCGTGGAAACCGCCAAGGCTGCCCTCGCGGCGTAATTCGCCCGGGCGTAGAACGGCACCGAGAGCCAGGCTGTGCATTGCACATCCTGGCTTTCGCATTTTTAGGGATTCAAGGCATGAATGAATTGGCCGCAGTGCGGGAAGAAGCCCTGGGCAAGGTGGCGGAGGCCGAGGATCTGGCGACCCTCGAAAACCTTCGCGTCGCTTATCTGGGGAAGAAGGGGGCGCTCACGGGGGTGCTGAAGTCCCTCGGGAAGCTGCCGCCGGAGGAACGGCCCGCGGCCGGGGCCGCGGTCAATGCGGCTAAGGAAGAGGTGCAGGCGGCGCTCGAGGCTCGGCGCGAGGCCCTGCAGGGGGCGGCCCTGGAAGCCCAGCTGGCGGCGGAGGCCGTGGATATCACGCTCCCGGGGCGCCAGGGGGCCCGAGGGGGGCGCCATCCCCACGCCGTGACCATGGCGCGCATCGTCGAGATCTTCCGCCAGGCGGGCTACGCCGTCGCTTCCGGCCCCGAGGTGGAGTCGGACTACTACAACTTTGAAGCTTTGAATATTCCGGCCCACCATCCGGCTCGGGCCATGCACGATACCTTCTATCTAGAAGGGCGGGAGGAGCAGGCCGCCGGGGATCCGCGCTGGCCGCGCCTTCTGCGCACCCACACCTCCCCGGTGCAGGCGCGCATCATGGAGAACACGCAGCCGCCGATTCGGATCATCTGCCCGGGTAAGGTCTACCGCGTCGATTCGGACGTGACCCATACCCCCATGTTCCATCAGGTGGAAGGTCTAGTGGTGGGGGAGGGCATCAGCATGGCGCACCTGAAGGGCACGGTGATCGAATTTCTCCGGGTGTTCTTCAACGCCGATGATCTCGCCGTGCGCTTCCGGCCCAGCTACTTCCCCTTTACCGAGCCCTCGGCGGCGGTGGACGTGGAGTGCGTGCATTGCCGCGGTGACGGGTGCCGAGTTTGTTCCCACACGGGGTGGCTTGAGGTCATGGGCTGCGGCGTCGTGCACCCGAACGTGCTGGAGATGAGCGGCATCGATTCGGAGCGCTTCTCGGGCTTTGCCTTTGGCTTCGGCCCCGATCGCCTCTCCATGCTCTATTACGGCGTCGACGATCTTCGTCTCTTTTACGAGAACGATCTCCGCTTCCTCGCGCAGTTCGCCTAGGGATCAAGGGAAAGGATACGCAGTATGAAAGTCAGCGAAGGGTGGTTGCGAGCCTGGGCGAATCCCGCAGCGGATAGCGAAGCCCTAGAAAAGCAGTTTTCCATGGCGGGCCTCGAGGTGGACGGCGTGGAAGGTGCGGCCCCGGCCTTTAGCGGCGTGGTGGTGGGGGAGGTCACGGCCGTGGCCCCGCACCCGGACGCGGACAAGCTGAAGGTCTGCACCGTCGCCGACGGGGAGGGCACGCAGCAGGTCGTCTGCGGCGCCCCCAACGTCACCGTGGGCATGAAAGCCCCCTATGCGAAGGTCGGTGCCGTGCTCCCCGAGGGTTTTAAGATCAAGAAGGCTAAGCTTCGCGGGGTGGAGTCCTTCGGCATGCTCTGCGGCCCCGATGAGCTCGGGCTCTCGGAGGAGCGCTACGGCCTTATGGAATTGCCCGCCAGCCTGCCGACCGGGGCGGATTTCCGGGAAGCGCTGGACTTAAACGATACGATCTTTGATATCGACCTGACGCCGAACCGGGGCGACTGCCTTTCCGTGCGCGGCCTCGCCCGGGAGCTGGCCGTGCTCAATCGCGTGGAGTTCTGCGCCGAGCCCTGCCCCCCGGTGGCGCCGACCATCGACGATACCTTCCCCGTGACGGTGACTGCGCCCGAGGCCTGCCCCCGGTATCTGGGTCGGGTCATCAAGGGCGTGGACGTTTCCCGTCCTACCCCGGACTGGATGGCGGAGCGGCTCCGTCGGTTGGGCCTTCGATCCATCGACCCCGTGGTGGATATCACCAACTACGTCATGCTCGAGCTGGGCCAGCCCATGCACGCCTTCGACCTTCATCGCCTTAGCCAGGGCATTGAGGTGCGCCTGGCCCGGCCCGGGGACACCCTGGCCCTGCTCGATGGCAGCGAAGTCTCTCCGGCGGAAGATACGCTCCTCATTTGCGACGGTGCCGGCCCCGTGGCCCTGGCCGGCATCATGGGCGGCGAGCGCAGCGGCATTCACGCCGAGGGCGAGGCGCGCACCCAGGATATCTTCCTTGAGTGTGCCTACTTCAGCCCCCTCGCTATTGCCGGGCGGGCGCGGCGCTTTGGCCTCTTCACGGACGCCAGCCAGCGCTACGAGCGCGGCGTGGATTTTGCCCTGCAAGCGGCGGCCACGGAGCGGGCCACGGCTCTTCTCCTAGAGATTTGCGGCGGCGAAGCCGGCCCCATCAGCGGGTTTGAAGCCAAGGCGGCCTTGCCTCAGCGCTTACCGATTACGCTTCGCAGCGCCCGGATTGATGCGCTCCTGGGCACGGCCATCCCGCAGGACACGGTGGAAGATGTGCTCACGCGCCTGGCCTGCACCGTGGTGGGGGAGGGCAGCGGTACGGAGCGGAGCTGGACCGTCACGCCCCCGAGCTTCCGCTTCGATCTCGAGCGGGAAGCGGACTTGATTGAGGAAGTGGCCCGCATCTACGGCTACGACAATCTGGAGGTGGCCCTGCCGCCGGCGGCCCTGACCCTTCCCCGGGAGGACGACGGGGTGGTGCCGGCCTCGGCCTTCACCGCGGCGCTCCTGGGCCTCGGGGCTCAGGAAATCATTACCTATAGCTTCATTGATAGCGCCTGGGCGGAAGCCTTCTGCCCGGGGGTGGGCCTGCTACCCCTGGCCAATCCCCTTTCCCCGGAGCTGGCCGTGTTGCGCCCGTCCCTCCTTCCGGGGCTCGTGAAAACCTGGCAGCACAATCGTAATCGCCAGGCCGTGGGCGCCCAGCTCTTCGAAATCGGCACCTGCTTCGAGGCCGGAGAAAACGGCGCCGTGGTGGAAACGCCGCGCGTTGCGGGGCTTCTGACCGGGCCCCGGGTGCCGGAGCAGTGGAGCGCTGGCGGCGACACCCTGGATTTCTTCGACGCCAAAGGGTGGGTGGAGGCCCTGCTGGGGCTGACCTTCGATGGCAATAGCTTCACCTTTGAGGCGGGGGAACACGCTGCGCTCCATCCCACGCGGCGGGCCCTCGTGAAGCGGGGCGATACGGTGGTGGGGGCCGTCGGCGCCCTCAGCCCAAGCCTTGCCCAGCAACTAGATGTCTCTGGCCAGGTTTATGTCTTCGAGCTGGCCCTGGCGCCCCTGGCGGCGCGGGTGGTGCCTCAGCATCAGGGCCTGTCCCGCTTCCCCGCGGTGCGCCGCGACCTTGCCCTGGATGTGCCGAAAACCGTAGCCGCGGGGGCGGTGCTGGCCACGGCGAAGGCCGCTGCGGGGGCCCTCGGGAAGACCGTTCGCCTCTTCGATGTTTACGAAGGCAAGGGGGTCGAGGAGGGTCGGAAGAGCCTTGCGCTGGCCCTCACCTTCCAGGCCCCGGACCGCACCCTTGGTGACGAAGAAGTAGAAGGGGCCATTGCTCAGGTCCGCGAGGCCCTGGCAAAGGACTTTGACGCCCGGCAACGCTAGGAGGCGATATGGCTCGCTACGACGTATTCAATGGGGATGCCGACGGCATTTGCGCGCTGCTTCAGCTGCGCCTGGCACACCGCACCCTGGGCCTGTCGCTTAACCGCACTCAGCGCGGGCATGAGGATGCCCATGAGCACGGCAATAATGGCGATCACCACCAGGAGTTCGATCAGCGTAAAGCCTTCGCCTTTGCGAACCGCAAAAATCTGGTATCCGGATGTGTGCATGAATCGTCGGCTGGCGGCGTCACTGCTCAGCATTCCAGTTGCCGATATCGGCATTCATGCCCGTTCCTCCCT
>JAURCQ010000122.1 GCA_030828335.1 Gammaproteobacteria bacterium | reverse complement strand
CCTAAGCCCCTCAGCCTTTGTTTACAGGCGAGGGGTAATGATTTTGAATTAAGCGAGACACACAACCAGGGAGTTGGGGGATGAATTTCGAGTTTTCTGAAGAGCAGGATCTATTGCGGGAGCAGGCCCGGAGCTTCCTCCGGGATCGCTGCAATAGCAAAGCGGTACGGACCATCCTCGAGGGGGACGCGCCCTTCGACGAGGCCCTCTGGAAAGGCATCGTCGACCTAGGCTGGACCGCCACCACCATTCCGGAGGCCTACGGCGGCATTGGGCTGGGCCACCTCGAGCTATGCGTGATCGCCGAGGAACTGGGCCGGGTGCTGGCGCCGACGCCCTTCTCCTCCAGCGTTTACCTGGCCACGGAAGCCCTCCTGGCCTTCGGCAGCGAGGCGCAGAAGCAGGCCTATCTGCCGAAGCTGGCCGCGGGGGAGATCATCGGTACGGTCGCGGTCGCCGAAGGCACGAGAGCCCCCACGCAGCGCAACCTCGCCACCCAAGCCGCGGGCGGCGCGCTCTCGGGCACCAAGCTCCCCGTGCCCGACGGTGACGTGGCCGACTTCGCCATCGTCCTCGCCAAGGATTCGGAGAGCGCGAGCAGCTTCTACCTCGTGGATCTGACCGGCGCCGGGGTCAGCCGCAGCGCCGTGTCGACCCTCGATCCGACCCGCAGCCACGCGGAAATTGCCTTCGACGGCGCCCCGGCGGACCTCCTGGGCACCCCCGGGGCAGGTTTTGAGCAAATGGAGAAGCTCTTCGATCGAGCCGCCGTGCTCTTTGCCTGGGAGCAGGTCGGGGGCGCCGAGGCCGCGCTCTATATGGCGCGCGATTACGCCATGGGCCGCTTCGCCTTCGGGCGTCCCATCGCCTCCTTCCAAGCCATCAAGCACAAGCTTGCGGACATGTATATCGCCCATACGCTGGCGCGCTCCAACTGCTACTACGGCGCCTGGGCCCTCTCCACCGATGCCCCGGAGCTGAGCGTTGCAGCGGCGACGGCGCGGGTATCGGCAACAGAAGCCTTCCACGAGTGCTCAAAGGAAAACATCCAGACCCACGGCGGCATGGGCTTTACCTGGGAGTTTGACTGCCACCTTTACTACCGGCGCTCCAAGCTGCTGTCCCTGAACCTCGGCGCCCTGCCGCGGTGGAAGGATCGCTTGGTTACCCAGCTTGAACACTCCAACAGCTAACGGGCCAGAACGGGAGAACCGCTATGGATTTTGCAGATACCACGGAAGAAGCGCGCTTTCGCCAGGAGGCACGGAGCTTTCTTGAACAGCATGCGCCGGCGCTTGCCGGACGAGCAGGGGCTGAGGAATCGGAAAGCGATTTCCTTGCCCGGGCCAAGGCCTGGCAAAAGCTGAAGCAGGAGAACGGCTGGGCCTGCCTGAACTGGCCCAAGGCCTTCGGGGGCCGGGGCGCCACGCCCATGGAAATGATCATTTGGAATCAGGAGGAGGCGCGCTACAACGTGCCGACCCAGCCCTTCGCCATCGGCCTTGGCATGTGTGGCCCGGTGGTCATGGGTTTTGCCGGGGAAGAACAGCGCGCCGCTTACCTTCCGAAAATGGCCTCCGGAGAGGAAATCTGGTGCCAGCTCTTCTCCGAACCCGCGGGGGGCTCGGACGTCGCCAACCTGCGTACCCGCGCCGTGCAGGACGGGGACGAGTGGGTCATCAACGGCCAGAAGATCTGGACCTCCGGGGCCCAATACTGTGATTACGGCATCCTCCTGACCCGCACGGACCCCTCCGTACCCAAGCACCAGGGCCTCACCATGTTCATCGTGAACATGAAGGCGCCGGGGGTGGAGATCCGGCCGATCAAGCAGGCCTCGGGGAAGTCCGGCTTCAACGAGGTGTACTTCACGGACGTCCGCATCAAGGACGACCACCGCCTGGGTGCCGTGGGGGACGGCTGGAAGGTCTCCATCGTGACGCTTATGAACGAGCGCCTCGCCGTGGGTTCCGCCAGCGGCCCGGACGCCAAGGAAATGCTCGCCCTGGCGCAAACGCTGGAAGTGGACGACCGCCCTGCCCTGGAAAACAAGGCCGTGCGGGACCGCATCGCCACCTGGCACTGCGAACAGTCCGGGCTCCACTTCACGAAGCTTCGAGTGCAGTCGGCCATGTCCCGGGGGGAGACCCCGGGGCCGGAGAACTCCATCACCAAGATCGTCTCCGCGAACAAGCTCCAGGGCATTGGGAGCTACGGCATGGACCTCATGGACATGGGCGGCATCCTCGTGGACCAGGACGGCCAGGACGATAGCTTCTATGGTGCATGGATGAGCGCCCCCGGGCTTCGCATCGCCGGCGGCACGGATGAAATCCTGCGTAACATCATTGCCGAGCGGGTTTTGGGTCTGCCCGGCGATATCCGCGTAGACAAATCCATTCCCTTCACGGAAGTTCCTCAGGGCGGAAAGGGTTAGAGCCCTTTCCCAACCCGACGCAAAAAGCCCGCTTTCGCGGGCTTTTTTGTGCCTACCAGATTTTCACCCGCGCTTCCGGCGGCAGATAGAGCGCATCCTCCGGGGTCACGGCAAAGGCCTCGTAGAACTCCGGCACGTTCCGCACGGCGCCGTTGGCTCGATACTTCGACGGGGAATGGGGATCGGTCATGATCCGCTCCCGGAGGGCTTCCGGGCGGTACTTATTCCGCCAGATCTGGCCATAGCCCAAGAACACCCGCTGGAGCCCGGTAAAACCGTCAATGACCGGCGGCGCCGCGCCGTCGAGGGATAGCTTATAGGCCAGAAGGCCAATGGTGATGCCACCGAGATCACCGATGTTCTCCCCCAGGGTGAACTCCCCATTGACCGACAAATCGTCAAAGGGCTGATAGCTGTTGTACTGGGCCACCAGCTGCCCCGTGCGGCTTTCGAACTCCGCTCGATCCTCCGCAGTCCACCAGTTGCGCATAACCCCATCGCCGTCGAAGGTCGACCCCTTGTCATCAAAGCCATGGCCAATCTCGTGCCCAATGACCGCACCGATGGCGCCATAGTTCACCGCGTCATCGGCGCTCATATCAAAGAAGGGCGGCTGCAAAATCGCCGCAGGAAAGACGATCTCGTTGAGGGGCGGCATGTAATAGGCGTTCACCGTTTGCGGGTTCATGCCCCACTCGGAGCGATCTACCGGCCCACCCTGGCGGGCCAGCTGCCGGTCATACTCCGCCAGGGCGGCCCGCTCCATATTCCCAAAAAGGTCATCGGCGGCGATGCGCAGCGCCGAGTAATCTCGCCACTGGTCCGGATAGCCGATCTTCGTAGTGAACTTTGACAGCTTCTTCAGCGCTTCCGTCTTCGTGGTCTCGGACATCCAGTCGAGATCCTTGATGGAGACCTCATAAGCCTTCAGCAGGTTCCCCACCAGCGCCTCCATGCGCGCCTTGGCCTCCGGCGGAAAGTGCTTCTTCACGTAGGCCTTGCCAACCACCTCCCCGAGGGTGCGATCCACCGTGCCCACGGCGCGGCGCCACAGGGGCCGCTGCGCTTCCGTGCCCCGGAGCGTTTTGCCGTAGAACGCGAAGTTCTGCGCATCCAGCGCCGGGGTCAGCACATCCGCACGGGTATTCAGCACCACCCAGCGCAGGTAGGTTTTCCAGTCCTCGAGGGGCGTCACCACCATGAGATCGTCAATAGCCTCGAAGTAGCTCGTCATCATGAGCACAAGCGCCTCGAGATCGTCCAAGCCGCCAGCAGCCAGGTAGCCATCCCAGTTGAAGTTGGGCATCACCCCGGCCAGGGACTCCACGGGCACCTTGTTGTAGTTCGTCGGCCAATCCCGGGCGGCTTCCTTGGTGATATGGGCCTCGGCAAGGCGCGTTTCCAGGGCCAAGATCGTCGCTGCCGCAGCATCGCCGTCGGGAAGGCCCGCTAAGGTAAACATCTTCGCGATATGCGCCTCATAGGCGGCCCGCAGGTCCTGGCTACGCGCATCATCCTTCAGGTAATACTCCCGCTCGGGAAGGCCGAGACCGGCCTGCCAGCCGTAGATCATGTAGCGGGTGGGATCCTTGAAGTCCGCCACCTGGCCCACGCTCACCGGCACCTCATAGCCCCGGCGATTGGCCTCAGCGAAGTAGGGGCCAAGATCGGCGTGGGTCGCCAGGGCCTCGATGCGCGCAAACTCCGGCGCCAGGGGCGTGACGCCCCGTTGCTCGCGTCCTTCGAGATCCATAAAGGACGCGAAAAGATCGCCAATCTTCTGCTCATCGCTTCCCTCGGGATGCCCGCCCGCGGCCGCCTCCTCGATGATCTCCCGTACGTGCTCCTGGGCCTGGTCCCGGAGGATGCCAAAGCCCCCGTGGCTGCTCTTATCGGCGGGAATCTCCGTCTCCGCGAGCCAGCGACCGTTGACGTAACGGAAGAAGTCATCGCCGGGGCGAACGGCGGTATCCATATTGTTCTGATCGACGCCGGAGCCCAGGGTCGGGCCCGGGGCCGCCGGTGGCGCCGCGTCTCCGCAGGCTCCTAGGGCAGCGGCAAAAACACAAAGGGCGAAGGTTTTACGCATGGGGTTCCCTCAGACAGGGCGCCGGCGGACACCGCGGCGACATGAGGCGCATGGGACCGAAACGCTCCTCGAGTGTCAACGACCTACGCGCATTCCCGGGCCGGCGGTTGTCACCGGGAAGCGCGCAGGCTAGCTTCAAGGCTTTCGGGAGAGCGGGAGCACAGCAATGGGAACGCTAGGCTTTAAGAGCGGTCTTGCCCTAGGGGAGATGGTTCGCCGGGGAGACATCGGGGCAGAGGAGCTGCTGGAGTACTACCTCGGCCGGGTCAGCCGGTTCAATCCGGACCTGAACGCGGTGATTCAGATGATCGAAGAATCGGCCCGGGAGCGGGCCCGGGAGGCAGACCGGGCTCGGGTGCGGGGCACCTTCTGGGGCCCCTTCCATGGCGTCCCCATGACCATCAAGGAAAGCTTCGACGTGGCCGGCATGCACACCACCCGGGGCAACGTGGCGCTCAAGGACAACGTGGCCAAAACCGATGCCCTGGCCGTGACGCGCCTAAAGGCGGCGGGGGTGACGCTCTTCGGCAAAACCAACGTGCCGCTGAATCTCGCCGACTTCCAGTCCTACAACGACATCTACGGCACCACCAATAATCCCTGGGATCTAGGCCGGAACGCCGGGGGGTCCTCCGGGGGCTCCGCCGCCTCCATGGCCGCGGGCCTTGCCGGGGTAGAAAACGGCTCGGACATCGGCGGCTCTATTCGCAACCCGGCCCACTACTGCGGCGTCTTCGGCCACAAGCCCACCTGGGGCCTGCTACCGCCCCGGGGCCATGCGGCACCGGGGGTTGTGGCTCAGTCCGACCTCACGGTCATTGGGCCCATTGCCCGAAGCGCCGGCGACCTGGAAGCGCTGCTGCTGGCCCAGGCCGGCCCGGACGAAATCCACGCGCCGGGCTACCAACTTGCGCTCCAACCCCCGGCCTTCCGAAGCCTCGGGGATCTTCGCGTGGCGGCCATGGTGAATAATGAAGCCGCGCCCGTCTCCCAGGAAACGCAACGCCGGGTGGAAGCGGTGCTCGACGCGATCAAAGCCGCCGGGGGGCAGGTGGACTACGACGCACGCCCTGACTTCAACCTGAAGGATGGCCATGAGGTCTATCAAACCCTGCTGTGGTCCGTGATGGCCTCTCGCAATC
>JAURCQ010000121.1 GCA_030828335.1 Gammaproteobacteria bacterium | reverse complement strand
CCCATGCGCTTCATCCTATCCCCCTGGTGCTTCGCATGGACGAAGGGGAGCGCACCCATGCCGGCGATTTTGAGGCCCTCGTGGTCCGGGGCCAGCTCGGGGGGCGGCAGGCCTCCAGCGCGGAAGGGCTCGATGCGGCGCCCCAGCCCTGGGTGACCCTGGGGGAGCTGGGCCGTTTCGAAGCCGGGCAGGTGGATCCCGTCTTGCACCGGAAGGATTTGCGGGAAGTGATTTATGTCACGGCGGAACTGAACGGGCGAACGCCGGGGGAGGTGGTGGCCGATCTGGAGGCCGACCGTGTCCCCACCGGGGAAGCCCCTCCCCCGCCCGAGCCAAGGCCCTGGTCGACGCGGAGCTTTGTGCGCAACGGCGGCGGCGATCCTTGGCAGCTGCCCCGGGGCACCGATGCCCGTTGGACCGGGGAGGGGGAGCTCGCCATCACCCTCGACGTGTTCCGGGATATGGGCCTGGGCTATCTCTTTGCCCTGCTGGCGATCTATCTCGTGCTGCGGGTGCAAACGGCCTCCACGGCCCTGTCTCTCATCATCATGTCTGCCATTCCCCTCACGGTGATTGGCATCTTGCCGGGCTTCTGGGCCATGAATCAGTTCGGCGAGCGAACCGTGGCGGGGGCCCCGGACCCCGTGCTGTTCACGGCGACGGCCATGATCGGGATGATCGCTCTGGCGGGCATTGTGGTGCGCAACTCGCTGATTCTGGTGGAGTTCATTACCCAAGCCCGGGCTGCGGGGGCCACGGTACGGGACGCGGTGCTCGACGCCGGGGCCATCCGCCTACGCCCGGTGTTGCTCACCGCGGGCACCACGCTGCTCGGCAACCTCATCATCACCCTCGATCCCGTCTTTAATGGCCTCGCCCTGGCCATCATTTTTGGCATCGTTGCCTCCACCCTGTTTTCCCTGCTGGTGGTGCCCCTCGTGTATTGGCTGGTGTTTAAGGACGACGAGGCGCCCCGCGCTGGCGAAGGAGTAACCCCATGACCCAAGGACCGTGGCTATTCCGTATGGGGGCTGCCTTTGGGCTCCTCGCCCTTGCCCTGGCATGGCTCGCAGGGGCCTTCGAGGCGAAGCTTGCACCGGGGCTTGCCCCGTCCGGGGCGTCTCAGGCGGCGGGCTGGGTGCTGGTGGCGGAGCAGCGTCCGCGTTTCGAAACCGTTGCCGGCACCATCGAGGCAGAGGAAACCACGGTGATTGCCTCGCGCCTGCTGGCGCGCATTACCACGCTGCCCGTTCGCGCGGGGGATCAGGTCGCCCGGGGCGCGCTCCTCGTCACCTTGGAAAGGGACGATCTGGAGGCGCAGCGAGGTCAGGCGCAGGAGGCGCTGCGCGGCGCCGAGGCCCGAACGGAGGAAAGCGCCCGCACCCTAGAGCGGGTGCGGACGCTGCGGGACGAGGGGCTGGTGGCCCAGGCGGACCTCGATCGGGCCCGAAGCCGCGCGGAGGAGGAGGCCGGCGCCCTGGCCACGGCCAAGCGTGCGCTGGACGCTGCGGAGGCCGCGCTGGCCTACGCGGAGATTCGTGCGCCCTTCGCCGGTCGCATTGTGGATCGTTTCCTCGAACCCGGCGCCATGGCGGCGCCGGGGCAGAAGATCCTATCTCTCTATAACCCGGCGTCCCTTCAGGTGGCCGCCTATGTGCGGGAATCGCTGGCGGTCAGCCTCGCGGCCGACGCGGCCTTCACCCTCGAGGTTCCGGCCCTGGGGCAACGCCTTGAGGCTCGCATCGCGGAGCGGGTGCCCGCGGCGGAGCCGAGCGCTCGGCGTTTTCTGATTAAGGGCCGTTTCCCCAGCGCTGAAGGGCTGCTCCCGGGGATGTACGCGCGCCTCCTGTTGCCGGCAGGCACGGAAACGGTGCTCGTCGTTCCCGATACCTACCTTCGGCGCTATGGACAGCTCGAGGTGGTCTGGGTGGCGGGGCCCGCGGGTCCGGAGCGGCGCTTCGTGCGCGTTGGGGCTCGGGAAGGCGGCGGGTGGCGTGTGCTCTCCGGCCTTGAGGCTGGGGAGCGCCTCCTGCCGCCGCCGGAGGCCTAGGGCGCTAGCGCCGGTCCCGTAAAGCGCTCTAGCGTCGCGAAGGACGACACGGGGTTACGCCGCAGCTTGGTTAGGCGCTTGCTCGGTACCCCAAGGGGGATCATGGCGGCGAAGGCGTAGTTGTCCGGAACCTCAAGAAGTTTGGCCACGGCGTGTTCCTCCGGGGCCAGGAAGGTGGTCAGGGTTCCTCCCAGCCCCTCTGCGTGGGCCGCCAGTAGAATGTTCCAGGCGAAGGGGTAGATGGACGCCCCGCTAATCACCCCCACGCGATCCAGGTGCTGATCCATCGCAGCGACCTTACCCAGATCCACAAAGAGGAAGAGCAGCACAGGCGCCGTGCGCAGGGGGGCGAGAAGGGCCTCGGGCACGTCCGTTTCCGCGCAGGTCTCTGCGCTTACGGGGGAAGGCCCAAGGGGGTTCCAGGGGCTTAGCCCCGCGCGCTGTTCGGCCACATAGCGCTGCATGGTGGGCAGCATGAGAGGCTCGAGGGCTGCGCGGGTCTCGGGGCTTCGCACCACCACCACGCGCCAGCCTTGCCGGTTGCCACCGCTGGGGGCAAAGCGTGCTTCCTCCAGAAGGCGGGCGACGGTTTCGTCGCTCACCGGATCGTCGGTGAAGTGGCGCGCTGCAAAGGTGCCGCGAAAGGCGTCGTAGAGTTCCATGCTGAGCCCCCTCGTCATGGCTTGGTCACCGGGTCGTCACGCCATGGTAAGGGAGGCGGGGGGAAAATGCCCCGCATCTTGCTTCGCGGAGACGGTTCATGGCCATGACCTGGCTCAGGCAGGGGGGGCGCTGCGTTCTGCGCCTTCCCGTCGTGGTACTCACCTTGCTGGGACTCCTGCTCAGCGTCACGGCCACGGCCTGCTGGCCGGGCCTGCAGCGCCGATGCCTTCGCTGGGGATCCTGGGCCCTATGCCAGGCCTTCTCCCTGCGCCTTCCGGCGCCCCTGGCCCTGCCCGCTTCGCCTCAGCTCATCGTGGCCAACCACATCTCCTGGCTCGACGTGGTGGTGCTGTCCGCGCTGCTGCCGCCGGCCTTGGAGACGCGTTTTTTAGCCAAGGCGGAGGTGGGTCGCTGGCCCGTGATCGGACCCTTCGCCCGGGGCCTGGGCATGGCCTTCATCGATCGGACCTCAGCCTTTCGTAGCTACCGGGCGCTGCCCGCGCTCGCGAAGGGGCTTCAGGCGCGATCCCTACTGTTTTTTCCGGAAGGCACGACCACCGATGGCGTTGACGTTGCGCCGCTAAAGCCCATGGGCTTTGAGCTCGCGGCCCGTACCGGCGTCCCCGTGCAGCCGCTCTTTCTACGGTACTGCGATGGGGCGGGGCGCCTCAGCCCGGCGCCAGCCTTTCTGGGGGACGATACGCTTTTAGAAAGCGTCCTGCGTATGGCCCGCGCGCCGGCAGTGGCGGTAACGGTTGAGCTATTGCCGGCGCTCCCTGCCGCGCCCCGAAAGGCCCTGGCGCGGCGGGTAGAGGAGGGCTTGCGGAA
Source organism: Gammaproteobacteria bacterium (assembly GCA_030828335.1). Lineage (GTDB taxonomy): Bacteria > Pseudomonadota > Gammaproteobacteria > Pseudomonadales > Azotimanducaceae > Salivita. Next base: position 2,149 of record JAURCQ010000121.1, on the reverse strand, counting down.
GGTTGCCGAGCGTCGGCCGGCGCCTAGGCCGCCCGTCCGAGGGGTGCCTTTTCTCCAGCGCAGCCCAGGTAGCGACGGGCCACCGCAGGGCGTAGCTGGCTAAGGTCCACCTGCATCAGAAGGTCCAAGGCGTTGCCGAAGGCCTCATCGATGTTCGATCCGAGGGCGCGCGCCCCTAGGCCCAAATAGTGGCGAAGGAGGACGGGAATCTTTCCCGGCGCGCCGGGGAGGGTCGCCAGCAGGGCCTCCACCGCGCGCTGATCCGCGCCCGCGGGAAGCTGTGCTTCGGCCCAGGCCAGCGCCTCCGGCGCCAAAGGTTGGCGTCCCGCAAGCACGGCCTGGTCCCGCCCCGCGCCAAGCCACTGGGCCAGCAGGGCCTGCCCCCGGGGGCCGTAGTCCTGGGATACGGAAACGGGGCCAAGAAGGCTCTTGGCGCCGTGGAATCCGATGCATTGACCGATGCCCTTCCATAGCAAGTAGAGCGCGCTCGGCTCCTTCTGATAGGTGGGGAACACAAAGGAACGACCGAGCTCGAGAGCGCCCTCCAGGGCCTCGAGGTGTGCCTCCTCCAGGCAAAAGAGGGTCGGCAAATAGCGGTGCCGAAGTCCCTGGCTGCGCCCCAGGGGCGCGAGGCGATAGGCGCCCGCGAGGCGCTGATCCGCCTTATGGATCAGCAGAAGGTGCTCGTAGTAGGGATCGAACCGGTCAAGGTCCAGGGGGCGCCCCGTGCCTTCTCCGACGGCGCGGAAGGTGCGCTCCCGGGCCCAGCCGAGGGCTTCGGCCAGGATTTGGCAGGAAAGCCCCTGAATCCAGTGGACGGCGAAGGCGTCGTTCTCTGCCAGCACGGGGCTCGTGAGCGCGGGCACGAAAGGGGCTTCAAGGGCCGGGGTCATGGCGACACTCCCTAGGATGGCTTCGCGGAAAGGAGTGTTCGGTCGTAAGATCACTGGGCGATGACAGCGGGATAAAAAAATGATGACGGCAGGGAAAGCACACCCTCAGCACTGGCTCGAGGAGGACTTGGCAGCGCTAGCGGCCGCGCACCCGGCGGTGGCCCGGGCCCTAAAGCGGGTCGGGCCCCCGGAACCGCGCGTTCGCCCCGGGGGCTTCGGCACCCTGGCGAAGATCATCGTGGGCCAGCAGGTGAGCACCCACGCGGCCCGGGCCATTGGTCAGCGCCTCACCCAGGCCCTGGGGGGGCGGCTCGGTGCGGGGGCGGTGCTCGCGGCCTCCGACGAAATCCTTCGCGGGGCGGGGCTATCGGGGCAGAAGGTTCGCTACCTCCGGGCCCTGGCGGTGGCGGTGGAGACGGGCGCCTTGCCCCTGCGCCGCCTGCCACGCATGGACGATGCTGCGGTGGTGGAGGCCATCACCGCCGTGCTCGGCTTCGGCGTGTGGTCCGCCCAGATGTATCTGCTTTTCTCTCTGGGGCGCCGGGATGTCTGGCCCGCGGGAGATCTTGCCGTGCGCGGCGGCTTTGCCCGCCTGCAAGGGTGGGAAACGCGCCCCACGGAAGGGCAGGTGCGGGACGCTTCCGAACCCTTCGCCCCCCAGCGCAGCGCCCTCGCGCTGCTGTGCTGGCGGGTCTACAGCGAAGCCCCGCTCTAGGCGGGGACCCTGGCATAATGGCGCTTTCGCCCGCCCAGAGGAGGGCCCCTCGGTGAAGGCCTACCTAGCCCTTGCGCTCTCCATTGCCTTTGAAGTGCTGGCCACGGCCAACGTGCAGCTGTCGGCTCAGTTCACGCGCCTCGGGCCTACCCTGACCATGGCCGGGGGCTATCTGCTGGCGCTCTACTTCATGTCCCTGGCTTTGGCGTCCCTGCCCATCGCGCTGGTTTACGCCACCTGGAGCGGCGTCGGGATTGTGGCGATCACCCTCATTGGGCGCCTGGCCTTCGGTCAGGTTTTGACGCCGCCGGCGCTGCTGGGTATCGCCCTCATTGTGGTGGGGGTGGTGCTGGTGAACGGGTTCGGCAGCCGTGCCTGAGACGCCGTTCTCCACCTTTGATGAGGCCTGCATGGCCCGAGCCCTGGCCCTGGCCGAGGCGGCCGCGGAGGCGGGGGAGGTCCCGGTGGGGGCAGTGCTCACCCGGGATGAGGTGATTTTGGGAGAAGGCGCCAACGGCCCCATTGGGGCGCAGGATCCCAG
>JAURCQ010000120.1 GCA_030828335.1 Gammaproteobacteria bacterium | reverse complement strand
TCCGCCGCGGAGGACGGTCGGTCGGTCTCCGCGCCGAACCACGCGAACGCGGACGCGGCTTCCAGCATCTCGGCGGCCACCGGTCTTTCGGCGAGGCCCTCGGCGGCGCTCACGAGTCTTCCTCCAGGCTCGGATTAGCTAGGGCCCGGGGCCAGGCGAAGAGCAATGCGCAGCAGCGGCTGAGGCGCGCCAGGGCGGCCAGCAGAAGCAGAGCAAAGCCCAGGGGGAGGCCCCCCTTTATTAGCCAGCGGAAGGGAAGGCCTCCGGGGGCCTGGGAAATTTCTCCCGTGCGCCAGGACTCCGCCAGAAAGGGCCCGGAGTAGAAGAGCACGAGCAGCAAGAAGGGCAGCAAAAGGCCGAGGATGCCGTAGAACTCGATCCAGGCCCGATAGCGCAGGGGGAGGCGCGCATGAAGCACATCCACGCGCACGTGATCATCGAGGGTGAGGCCCACGGATAGGGCCAGGAGGAAACCCAGGGCGTAGAGATGCCACTGCAGCTCTTCAAGTTCGACCCGACCCTGCCCAAAGGCATAGCGTAGGGTTACGTTCAGCACGATAACGGTGAGCAGCGCCAGCCAGAGCCAGGCTGCGGCGCGCCCGAGGCGCTGCAAAAAGCTGTCCACGGCCTGGGACAGGCGGGTGTGGGGGAGGGTGCTCACGGCGCCGCGCGACGGGGGTAGGCCAGCGCATCCCAGACCGCGTAGCCCTCCGCAAAGCGCTGCTGATCGGCATAGACCCGGGCAAAGGTGGGGTCCGCGGCGGCCTCCTCTTCGAGCACGGCTTGGGCCGCAGTGCGCAGCGTTTCCAGTAGGGCCGGGTCGAGGACCCGCGTATCGACCCCTTCCCGTTGGAAGCGTTCGAGCACGGCGCCCTGGAGCCCCTCGGAGCGCGCTAGGTTTCGCGTCACCCCGGCAGTGCAGGCCGTTTCCAAGGCGCTTTGCGTCGCTGGCGCGAGGCTCCGCCAGCGCTGAAGATTCACCACCAGGTGGAAAGCCGTAAAGGGTTGGTGCCAGCCTGGGAAGTAATTGATGGGGGCCACCCGGGGAAAGCCCAACTTGTCGTCCACCACGGGTAGGGAATACTCCGTCGCATCAATGGCACCCTTCTCCAGCGCCTGGAACAGATCGCTGCCGGGAATCATGGTGACGGAGGCGCCGAGGGCCTGGAGGGTTTTGCCCCCAAGGCCGGCGAAGCGAATTTTAAGGCCCTCGAGATCTTTGGCGGTGTCGATGGGCTTGCGAAACCACCCGGCCGTTTCCGGCCCGATGAGGCCACAAAGGATCGGGTGAAGCCCCTGGCCGTGATAGATCTCCTGGGCTAGCTGCTCTCCGTCCCCTTCGTACCACCAGGCCAGGTAGGCCCAAGGGGACAGGCCAAAGGGCACGGCGCCGAAGAGGGGTGCGGCGGGGGTGCGACCTTGGTCGTAGCCGAGCCAGGTGTAGCCCGCGGGCACCTTATCGAGGCGCACGGCCTCCGTGATGGCAAAGGCGGAGACGATCTCGCCGGGCTCGAAAACCTCTAGGGTGAGGGACCCGGCGCTGCTCTCGGCGAGGGCGTCGCGCACGATAAGAATGTTGTCGCCGAGGGCCGGAAGCTGGGTGCCAAAGGCCACGGGGAGGCGCCAGCGAAGGGTCTCTCGCGCAGCGGCCGCGGTAGCCCTTGGCCTGGACGTTTCGGCGCCGGGCAGGAGGCTGGCCGTGGCCAGAGCGGTGAAGAGCACGGCAAAGGTCACGCCGAGGGCGAAAGCCCGGCGGCTCACGCCTGGCGAAGATGATGACATGTGCACTCCCCCTCTTAGAGGTTAGGGATTCTCCCGAGGCGCTGGGGCCCCCGCAAGGGGCGCGCCCAAGCACCCTGGTGAGGAGTTGTACAGCAGTTGTATTCCCCGAGGCGATCTCATACCCTCCCTAGGCTTTGTACAGGTTGTGTTCACGCACGCGCCATCGCAAAGTCCGTCATCGCCGTCGGGGCCGCCTGGCAGTCCCGGGCTCGCGTAGGTCGATTTCAAGATTAAGTGAGATAACGTCAAGGCGCCCAGCGTGGCGCCTCCTTCGTGTCTGTAGGGGTAAAAACTGATGCTAATTGGTGTTCCGAAGGAAACCATTGCTGGGGAGCTGCGGGCGCCGCTGGTCCCCGCCAGCGTGAAGAAGCTTGTGAAGCTGGGCTTAGAAGTGGCGGTGGAAGCGTCCATGGGGGAAGCCGCAGGCTTCTCCGATGAAGCCTACGTGGAGGCTGGCGCGCGCATCGAGAGCGACCGGGCTGCGCTGTTGGGCGCCGCCGATCTGGTGCTGCGCATCCGCAAGCCCAGCGATGACGATGTGGCCTTGCTGAAATCGGGCGCCATGCACGCGAGCTTGCTCGACCCTTTCAACGAGCGCGGCCTCATCGATACGCTTGCCGCCAAGGGCGTGACGGCCATCTCCATGGAAATGGTGCCCCGTTCCACCCGGGCGCAGAAGATGGACGTGCTGAGCTCCCAGGCCAACCTGGCGGGCTATGTCACGGTCATGCTGGCGGCGCGGCAGATCAACAAAATTTTCCCCATGATGATGACCCCCGCAGGCACGATCTCGCCGGCGCGGGTATTCATCATTGGTGCCGGGGTGGCAGGGCTTCAGGCCATCGCCACGGCGAAGCGCCTTGGCGCCCGGGTGGACGCCTTCGATACGCGCCCCGTGGTGGCCGAGCAGGTGCAATCCCTCGGCGCCAAGTTCCTTGAGATCGACCTCGGAGATACGGGGCAGACGGACCAGGGCTACGCCCGGGAGCTCACCCCGGAGCAGCTGGAGAAGCAGCGGGAAGGCATGAAGGCCGCCATCGCTCAGGCCGACGTGGTGATCACCACGGCCCAGGTCTTCGGCCGGCCGGCGCCCCGCATCGTCGGCGCGGACATGGTCGCAGGCATGCGTCCCGGCTCGGTCATCGTCGATATGGCGGTGGAAACCGGGGGCAACGTCGAGGGCTCGAAGGTTGGGGAAGTGGTCGACGTCAACGGCGTGAAGATCATCGGCCTGGGGAACCTGCCCAGCGAGGTCGCCCAGAATGCCTCGGAGATGTTCTCCGCGAACCTCTTCAATCTTGTGGATGAGTTCTGGGATGCGGAAGGCAAAAGCTTCGGCCTCGATCTTGAGGACGACATCCTAAAGAGCTGCGTCATCACCCACGATGGCGCGATCGTCAACGAAACCATCAAGAACCTATAGGGGGAGATCAGCTCATGGAAGCGGTATTTCTGTCATTCATTCTCATGCTGTCCATCTTCCTCGGCTTCGAGCTGATCTCGAAGGTGCCGGCGACGCTGCACACCCCGCTCATGTCCGGCGCCAACGCGATTTCCGGCATCACGGTGCTTGGGGCCTTGGTGGCCGCCGGTGCCAATAACAGCGAGATGGCCACCTGGCTCGGGGGCGCGTCCGTATTTTTTGCCGTCATTAACGTGGTGGGCGGCTACATGGTCACGGACCGGATGCTGGCCATGTTCCGGAAGAAGCCCACGGGAGACGCAGCATGAACCTCAGTGCTGAGCTGGTTAACTTCGCCTACATTATTTCCGCGGCCCTATTCATTCTGGGCCTGAAAATGCTGGGTCATCCCGACTCCGCGCGCCGGGGCAATCTCTACTCCGCCGTGGGTATGGCCTTGGCCATCATCGTGACCCTGCTGGCAGACAGCATCGTCTCCTTCGAGGTCATTGCCCTCGCAACCCTGGGCGGTACGGTGGTTGGTGCGCTCGCTGCGCGCCTTGTCGCCATGACCTCCATGCCCGAGATGGTGGCCCTCTTCAATGGCTCCGGCGGGGCAGCGTCCCTGCTCGTGGGTTGGGCAGCCCTTTACGACGAAATCCTGGGGACCTCCGCACCGTCCACCTTCATCCTGGTCACGATCATTTTGTCGATCCTGATCGGTGGGGTGACGGCCTCCGGGAGCCTCATCGCCTACGCCAAGCTGGCGGAGCGCATGACCACGGCGGCCATCGTTTTTCCGGGCCAGCGGGTCGTGAACTCCCTGATCCTGGTGGGGATTGTGGGTTCCTCCGTAATGTTCTGCCTCGAGCCGGCCCTGGGGTCCCAGTGGTTCTGGGTACTGCTCGCTCTGTCCCTCGTGCTCGGGGTGATGGCGGTCATCCCCATCGGCGGCGCCGACATGCCCGTGGTGATTTCCCTGCTCAACAGCTACTCGGGCCTGGCGGCCTGCGCCGCGGGCTTTGCCATCGGCAACAACCTGCTGATCGTGGCCGGTTCGCTGGTCGGGGCTTCCGGGATCATCCTGACTAACATCATGTGTAAGGCCATGAACCGGTCCCTCGCGAACGTCCTCTTCTCCGGCTTTGGCGCGGCGAAGGCAGCGACCAAGGTTGAGGGTGAGGTCAAGCCCATCGTCGCTGATGACGCCTTCCTCATCCTGGAGGCGGCGCAATCTGTGACCTTCGTACCGGGCTACGGCATGGCCGTGGCCCAGGCGCAGCACGTGGTGCGCGAGCTTGGGGAGCTTCTCGAGAAGAACGGCGCCGAGGTCAACTTCGCCATCCACCCCGTGGCCGGGCGCATGCCGGGGCACATGAACGTGCTTCTGGCCGAGGCCAACGTCAGCTACGAGCAGCTGGTGGAGATGGACGACATCAACCCCCGGCTACCGAACACCGACGTGGTGGTGGTCATTGGGGCGAACGACGTGGTGAACCCTGCGGCCCGGGAAGACGAGAACAGCCCAATCTACGGCATGCCCATCATCAACGTGGACCATGCGCGCACCGTATTCGTACTCAAGCGCTCCATGGGTTCGGGCTTCTCTGGCGTGGACAACCCGCTGTTCTTCAAGGAGAACACGCGCATGCTGTTCGGCGATGCAAAGCAGTCCATCTCTGCGCTCGTGGCGGAGTTCAAGAGCTAGCCGAAACGTTGTTCCGTACGTCCCAAAAGCCCCGCCTCGCGGGGCTTTTTTCTGCCCGCTTAAAAGGGCCCCGTTCTAGCTTTCGTGGCTCAGGATCATGAAGGTGCCGTAGGCCCGGGCCAGGGTTTTGCCGCCCAGCTCAAGGCGGCTTTCAAGGCTCGCTGTGCGCCGCCCCAGGTGGACCAGCTCGGTGACGCAGCGGACCACGCCTTCCTTGGCAGGGCGGAAGTAGGCGATTTTGATTTCGATGGTGGCGCAGTAGTGGCCCTCGGGCAGGGCCGCCATGAGCGCGCCGCCCATGCCCGTATCGGCGAGGGTATAGAGCACGCCGCCGTGGACCACCCCGTTCGGGTTCAGATGCTTTTTCTCCAGGGTCAGCTCCGTAACGCACTGCTGCTCCGTGCGCTCCGTGACGGAAAACCCGACGAGATCGGCGAAGGGGTGTTCAAGGGTCATGGCGATTCCTAAAGCTTAAGGCCAAGGCGCGCCCACTGTTCCTCTGGAGCGTGCATGGCATGAAGAGCATGGCTGAGCAGCTCCAGGCAGCGTTGTTCCTGGGCCGTGCCACAAAGATTGTGAGCTTCCTCGGGGTCCTCTTCCAGATCGAAGAGCACGTGCTGATCGGGCTTCATGCCCAGGGCCCAGTAGGGGAGGGGGTCCCCGGGGGCGAAGGGCTGGCGCAGTACGGGAATGGTGGCGCCGGGCATGAAGTCGATGAAGGCGCGGTGGTCGGGCTCTGGGAGCCGCAGGGAGGCCATGCCGCGCACAGGCATGGTGGACCAGCGGTTCGACCAGAGGGACAGG
>JAURCQ010000011.1 GCA_030828335.1 Gammaproteobacteria bacterium | reverse complement strand
TGACCAGGCGGGCAGCGAAGTGCGGGACGGGCCGATGCCCGATCGCCAGCAGCTGATCGGTGTACTCCTGGGTGGCCGCGATCCCCTTCACGGGCGAGCAGGTGACCGACACGTGAGCGGCCGCGGGTAGATCGGCGATGGCCTGATCGACCTTCCCCTCGGCCCGGACCTCAGCAAAATCCCGCACCCGGCGCAGCAAGCGATTGGCGATCCGGGGCGTGCCTCGGGCCCGCCGGGCCACCTCCCGAGCGCCCGCCTCATCCATGGTCATGGAGAGCTTGCGCCCGGAGCGGAGCACGATCTGCGTGAGGTCCTCGACGCTATAAAACTCAAGGCGCTGCACAATGCCAAAGCGATCCCGGAGCGGCGAGGTGAGGAGCCCGGCGCGGGTCGTCGCGCCGACGAGGGTGAACTGGGGCAAATCGAGCTTGATGGAACGGGCCGCAGGCCCCTCCCCGATCATGATATCGAGCTGGTAGTCCTCCATGGCGGGATAGAGAATTTCCTCCACCACGGGAGACAGGCGATGAATTTCATCGACGAAGAGCACATCCCCCGGCTCCAGATTCGTGAGCAGCGCTGCCAAATCCCCAGCCTTCTCCAGCACAGGGCCGGAGGTGGATTTCAGGGAGACCTGCATTTCCTGGGCGATGATGTGGGCAAGGGTGGTTTTCCCGAGCCCCGGAGGCCCGAAGATCAAGGTGTGGTCGAGGGGTTCGCCCCGCCCCTTCGCCGCGGAAATGAAGATCTCGAGCTGCTCCTTCACCGCAGGCTGACCCACGTACTCGGCCAAGCGCACGGGGCGCAGGGCGCGATCAAAGGCCTGCTCCTGCGGGGCCGCATCGGCGGTGATGATCCGATCTTGCTCAATCATGAACGATCCCCGGCCCCCGGCACGTCGAAAGGGCGATCATAGCGCACGGCTAGCGGCTCACCATGCCCTTCAGGGCCTGGCGAATGAGCTCCTCGAGAGGCACGTCCTCCGTGACCGCCGCCACGGCGCGGCTGGCTTCCGCGGGCTTATAGCCCAGGGCAATGAGGGCGCCCTCCGCTTCGTCCCGAAGATTCACCTCCGGGGCCGGCGTAGCCACCGCCGTGGGCCGCGCCAGCTCCGGCGGCAGCGCTTCCCCAAAGGCCTCGGCGATACGGTCGCGCATCTCGACGATAAGCCGCTCGGCAGTTTTCTTCCCGACCCCGGGAAGGCGCGTGAGGGAGGCGACATCCCCCTCTTGGATGCAGCGGACGAGCTCCGGGGCGTCGATGCCCGAGAGCAGCGCCAGGGCCAGCTTCGGGCCCACGCCGTTCACGCGAATGAGCGCTCGAAAAAGCTCGCGCTCCGGGCGGCTTCGGAAGCCATATAAAAGCTGCGCATCTTCCCGCACCACGAGGTGGGTAAAGAGGGAGACGGGGGTATCCGCCGCGGGCAGGTCAAAGAACGCTGATAAGGGCGCTTCCAATTCGTAGCCCACCCCGCCTACATCTAACAGAAGCTGCGGGGGGCGCTTTTCGAGGACGAGGCCTCGGAGTCTGCCAATCATGGGGGCGCTCCTAGCGAAGGCGGCTGCGACGGAAGCCCACGGCATCGGCCCCCGCAAGGAGGTTCCGGCTATGGGCATGGCAAAGGGCCAGGGCCAGGGCATCCGCAGCGTCGGCCTGAGGCGTCGCGCTGAGCGCAAGCAGGGTAGTAACCATCTGCGCCACCTGAGCCTTATCGGCCCGGCCCGAACCGGTCACGGCCTGCTTCACCTTCGGGGCCGCATACTCGGCTAGCGGCAGCCCTGCCATCACCGCCGTGAGCATCACCGCGCCCCGGGCATGGCCCAGCTTTAGGGCCGATTCTGCACTGCGATAGACAAACACCTTCTCGACGGCGACCTCATCGGGTCGGTGCGTTTCGATGAGCTCCCGGAGCCCCGCGTGAATCCGGCCCAAACGTTCCGGAAGGGGGCCCGCGCCCGCTCGAATGCAACCGCTAGCCACGTAGCGGTGGTGATTCCCCTCCACCGTAATGACGCCGTAGCCCGTGATGCGCGAACCCGGATCGACCCCGAGGATACGAATCACGGCGTTCGCCGCCTAGCCGTAGGCCGCGTCGTCGAAGCTGGCGTTGGTGTAAACGTTTTGCACATCGTCGAGATCCTCGAGCTGATCGATGATCTTCATGACGGTCAGGGACGTCTCCTCATCAAGCTCGCTGTAGGTGTCCGGAATCATGGCCACCTCGGCGTTCGCGGGCTCAAGGGCCGCCGCCGCCAGCGCATCCATCACCGCGCCAAAGTCCTCCGGGGCCGTAATCACATCAAAGGAGCCGTCATCGTTACTGCGCACGTCCTCGGCACCAGCTTCTAGAGCGCACTCCAGCAGCTGGTCCTCCTCCGCGCCCGGCGCAAAGCTGATCATGCCAAGCTTCTTAAAGAGGTAGGCCACGGAGCCATCCGTGCCCAAATTACCCCCGTGCTTCGTGAACGCATGGCGAACTTCGGCCACGGTACGGTTTCGGTTGTCGGTCATAGCTTCCACGAGGATCGCCACGCCCCCGGGGCCGTAACCCTCGTAGGTGAGTTCCTCGACCTGATCGCCATCGCTTGCTCCGGTCCCCCGAGCGATGGCTCGCTCGATGGTGTCCTTCGGCATATTGGCGCCAAAGCCCTTATCCATGGCCGCCCGGAGCCGAGGGTTATCCGCCGGATCGCCGCCGCCGCCGACCCGGGCCGCCACGGTGATTTCCCGGATCAGCTTGGTCCAAAGCTTGCCGCGCTTAGCGTCCTGGGCCGCCTTTTTATGCTTGATGTTCGCCCATTTGCTATGTCCTGCCATGGCGTTTTTTCTCCTGCCTAGGCGTTATCGACGGAAGGGGATGCGGGGTGCTCCGCGGGCTGGCGAGGGGCTGCCGTGGAACGCAGGGACAGCTCCTGGAGCTGGGCCAGATCCACCGTGCTCGGGGCCGCAGTCATGAGGCACGCTGCCGTTTGGGTTTTCGGGAAGGCGATGACGTCCCGAATAGCGCTGGTGCCCGACATCAGCATGACGATGCGATCGAGGCCAAAGGCAATGCCCCCGTGGGGCGGCGCCCCATAGGCCAACGCATCAAGGAAGAAGCCAAAGCGCGCCTGGGCCTCGGCCTCATCCAACCCCAAGATTTCCAGCACCGCTCGCTGCATGGCGAGGTCGTGAATACGAATGCTGCCGCCCCCGAGCTCATAGCCGTTCAGCACCAAATCGTAGGCCCGGGACAGGGCTGCGCCGGGATCGGCCTTCAAGCTGTCCGGGGAGCCCTCCGGGGCGGTGAAGGGATGGTGCAAGGGCGTAAAGGCGCCGCTGCGATCCTTTTCGAACATGGGGAAAGCCACCACCCAAAGGGGGGCCCAGGCGGCTTCATCCACCAGGTTCAAATCCTGGCCCAGCTTGAGGCGCAGGGCGCCGAGGGATTCGTTCACCACCCGGGTTTGATCGGCGCCAAAGAAGACCAGGTCGCCGTCTTCCGCCCCCACGCGATCTAGCACCGCCTGCACCACCGCTTCCGGCAGGAATTTGATGATGGGGGATTGAAGCCCTTCGAGGCCGTCCGCACGCGAATTCACCTTGATGTAGGCCAGGCCCTTGGCGCCGTAAATGCCCACGAAGCGGGTGTAATCGTCGATGATCTTCCGGGACAGGGCCGCGCCCCCGGGCGCTCGAAGCGCCGCCACGCGGCCGCCGGGATCCTTCGCCGGGCCCGAGAACACCTTGAAGTCCACCTCGGCCATGAGATCGGCGACATCCACCAGTTCCAGGGGGTTGCGCAGATCGGGCTTGTCCGAGCCATAGCGCCGCATGGCTTCTTCCCAGGTCATGCGCGGGAAGGTCGGGAGGCTTTCCCCCAGCACGTCCTCGAAGAGGCGCTTCACCAGCGACTCCCCAAGGGCCATCACGGTCTCTTCATCGGCGAAGGACAGCTCGATATCCACCTGGGTGAATTCGGGCTGGCGATCGGCGCGAAGATCTTCGTCCCGGAAGCACTTGGCAATCTGGTAGTAGCGATCAAGCCCGGAGATCATCAGCAACTGCTTGAAGAGCTGGGGCGACTGGGGCAACGCGAAAAATTCCCCGGGATGGGTGCGGCTCGGCACCAGGTAATCCCGGGCGCCCTCCGGCGTGGCCCGAGTAAGGATCGGGGTTTCCACGTCGATGCAGCCCGCCTCTTCGAGGGTGTTGCGGATGACCCGGCTGATCTTCGACCGGAGGGCGAGGCGCGCCTGCATTTCCGGGCGGCGCAGATCGAGGTAGCGATAGCGCAGCCGGACGTCGTCCCCCGCATCGGAATATTCGTCGAGCACAAAGGGCGGGGTCACCGAACTGTTCAAGAGCGTCAGGGTTTTACCCAGCACCTCGACGTCGCCCGTGGGCATCTCCGAGTTCCGCGTCCCCTCGGGGCGCATCCGCACCCGACCCGTGAGCTGAATCACATACTCACTGCGCATGCGATCGGCCAGGGCAAAGCTTTCTTCCGTGTCCGGGTCAAAGACCACCTGAACAAAGCCCGTGCGATCCCGGACATCGAGGAAGATCACCCCGCCGTGATCCCGGCGCCGCTGCACCCAACCACAGAGCGTGACCGTTTCCCCGTCGTGCGCCGCCCGCAGCGCCCCGCAATAGTAACTACGCATGTACGTCCTTTCCGATGAGCGCTGCGGCAGGGCCCTGGCCGATGCCCGCCCGGGGCCCGGGGGGTGCAGCGCGAGGGGGTGCCCAGCGTCTTTTAGCGATGGCGCCAGTGTAGCACCTGGGCGGCCCGAGGCCCTAGCTATCCCCGCCGCTGCTTGCCTTGGGCGCGTCGCTCTTGGCGCCGCCGGAAGCGCCGCCGCCACTGCTACTGCTGCTGTCGCTGCTACTGCTGCTGTCGCCGCCCGCAAGGTTTCGCTTGCCGCCTTTCTTGAAGTCGGTCTCATACCACCCGGACCCCTTCAGGCGGAAAGCCGGGGCGGTGACGTTCTTGCGCACCTGACCTTCCGCGTGGCAAAGCCGGCACTGGGTCAGGGGCGGATCGCTGAGCTTCCGCAGGGCGTCGAAGATGCCCTCGCAGGCATCACACTGATATTCGTAGATGGGCATCGTGATGAAACTCCCAACAGTTTCCCGAGGGCGGGCCCCATGCCCGCAGCTCGGCCGATTCCTGCCCCGGGGGACAAGGATCGGCGCCGCGCTATATGGGCAGATTTCCCCAAATTATCAAGTCCCACCTCGGCAAAAAGCGGGGGTTTCCATCGAAAAAGGCCCGAAACCCCAAAAAACCCCCTAAAAAACGCCTAAGGCACGTCTAAATCCTTGCTACGCCGAAACTTAATGGCTATAAAAACGCTGGCAGCGGCTCACTATTAAGGGGTTGGGGAGATCGCGCTGTCGAAAGCCATCGGCACGGGGCCGTTGGGCATTCAATAGCTGAGGGATAGTTGCATGGCTGCGACCAAAACCACGGGTACGAAAGCACCCGCAAGAAAAGCACCTGCTGCCAAAAAACCCGCTGCGCGGGCAACGGCAGCCAAGACGCCGGCGGCAAAAGCTGCCGCTAAGCCTGCTGCCAAGAAGGCAGCTCCGGCCAAGGCCCCCGCCGCCAAGGCTCCGGCTAAGGCTCCGGTCAAGAAGGTAACGGCCGTTTCCGAGAAAATGTCGAAGGCCACGATCTTAAATGAGATCGTAGGGGCCACCGGCCTGGCTCGGAAAGACGTTGCGTCGGTCATGACCGAGCTCGAAGTCATCATCGAGCGTCACCTGAAGAAGCGCGCCGTGGGCGAATTTGCCCTCCCGGGCCTGCTGAAAATCAAAACCGTGAAGAAGCCGGCACAACGGGCCAAGAAAGGGGTGCCCAATCCCTTCAAGCCCGGCGAGACCATGGACGTCGCTGCCAAGCCCGCTTCCGTTCGGGTGCGGATCACGCCCCTGAAGAAGCTCAAGGACATGGCCCAGTAGGAGGCCAGCCCTCTGGCTGCGCCCGCCCGGCGGGTGCAGCCTTCTTCCTCTTCCGCACGCATCTCCCTTCCGCCGCCTTCGCCCCCTGCGTAGAATCTCGCCCCTTCCCTAACGTTCTGGGCCCATCGAATGAAAACGACCTCCCTGCTTCTGAGCACGCTCAAAGAGGTGCCCGCGGACGCGGAAATCATTTCCCACCGTCTTATGCTTCGCGCTGGCCTCATTCGCCGCGTCGCCGCCGGTATCTACACCTGGCTCCCCGTGGGCCTTCGGGTACTGCGGAAAATCGAAGCGCTGATTCGGGAAGAGATGGACCAGAGCGGCGCCCGGGAGGTGCTGATGCCCGCGGTGCAACCCGCGGAGCTGTGGGAAGAAAGCGGCCGCTGGGGACACTACGGCGCCGAGCTCCTGCGCATGGAAGACCGGCACCAGCGCCCCTTCTGCTTTGGCCCGACCCATGAAGAAGTCATCACGGACCTCGTGCGCCGGGAGCTGCGCAGCTACAAGCAGCTGCCCCTGAACCTGTACCAAATTCAAACCAAGTTCCGCGACGAGATCCGCCCCCGCTTCGGGGTGATGCGAGCCCGGGAGTTTGTCATGAAGGATGCCTACTCCTTCCATCTGGATGACGCGAGCCTCGAAGCCACCTACGGCGAGATGCACGCCGCCTATCACCGCATCCTCCAGCGCATGGGCCTCGACTTCCGCCCCGTCCTGGCGGATACGGGCAACATCGGCGGGGCGAAATCCCACGAATTTCACGTGCTCGCGGAAAGCGGGGAAGACCTCATCGCCTTCAGCGACGCCTCGGACTACGCGGCGAACGTCGAGCTGGCGCCGGCCCTGGCGCCGACGGCCCCGCGCCCGGCCCCAAGCGCGCCCCTCGCCACCGTGGACACGCCAAAGGCTAGAAGCATCGAAGCCCTCACGAAGCAGCTCGGCGTCGACGCCACCCAGTGCCTCAAGACCCTGGTGGTGGAAGGCACGGACGGCCCCGTGGCTCTTATGCTTCGCGGCGATCACACCCTGAACGCCATCAAGGCCGGGAAGCTTCCGGGCATCGCCGATCCCTTCCGCCTCGCTGGGGAAGACACGCTTAAGGGCGCGGGCCTGGTGCCGGGCTTTATCGGCCCCGTGGGTCTCACCATTCCCTTCTTCGTGGACCACAGCGCCGCGGCCCTCGCGGACTTCGTTTGCGGCGCCGGCGCCCTCGATCAGCATCACCAGGGCGTCAATTGGGATCGGGACGTGCCCCTTGATGCCCGCCAGGTGGTGGATCTTCGCAACGTGGAAGCCGGCGACCCCAGCCCTGACGGTCAGGGGGTGCTGCAGCTACGCCGGGGCATTGAGGTGGGCCACATCTTCCAGCTGGGCACCAAGTATGCGGCGGCCCTGGGGGCAAGCGTGCAGGATGCGGGCGGCACCCAATGCACCCTCACCATGGGCTGCTACGGCATGGGCGTGAGCCGCCTCGTGGGCGCGGTCATCGAGCAATGCCACGACGACGCGGGCATCCTCTGGCCCGAGGCCATCGCGCCCTTCCAGGTCGCCATCGTGCCCGTCAACTACGGCAAGAGCGAGGCGGTGCGAGACGCTGCGGACACCCTCTACGCCGAGCTTCGGGCGGCGGGCGTCGACGTGCTACTAGACGACCGGGACGAGCGTCCGGGGGTGAAGTTCGCGGACATGGAACTCCTGGGCCTGCCCCATCGCATCGTCATTGGCGATCGCGGTCTGAAGGATGGCGTGGTGGAGTATCAAAACCGTCGCGGTGGCGAAGGGGAGAACCTCCCCCTCGGCGAGGCTCGAGCTCAGCTTCTGGCGAAGCTGGCGAGCTAGCCCCCAGGCGCTGGGGGCTAGGCGCTAGGGCGTGCCCTGGGCCGCCAGCAGCGACGCCTCATCCTGGGGCCCCACGAGGACGGTGACGAGGCCCCCGTCGGGGTCAAACACGTAGGTGCTCGGCAGCACTTCCGGGGCTTGAATCCCGAGCAGGGCTGCCGGATCGCCCAGGGCGAGGGGAAAGGCAATTTGCAGCCCTTCCGCCTGCTCGGCCATGAGCGCGCTATCGACCTGATCAAAGTTGATACCCAGCACCTCCGCCCCATTGTCCGCACCGTGAAAGGCGTTGAGCTCCGGGATCTCCTCGAGGCAGGGAGCGCACCACTCTGCCCAGTAGTTCACGTAAAGCCACTGGCCGCGATAGGCCTCGAGAGGCCGAGGCGCTTCCTTAAGCAGGACGATGGACGGCCCGGGGGAGCACGCACTCAAGAGGGCAACCAGCATCCCCACCCCCAGAAAACGAACGCTAAACGGTGACATGAACAGACCTCGGTGAGCCGTGGAAACCGGCGCTAGCATACGGGTCCCACGGCGGACCTCAAGGTCGCCAGGCTTGCTATGCTTGCCCCGCAAATCGTTTCGCCCTCCCAGGAGCCGACCCATGGCAGCCCTTGAGCTTTGGCATAACCCTCGATGTTCGAAAAGCCGCGCAGCCCTGGCGCTCCTCGAAGCGCAGCGCCGCCCCTTTACCCTGCGCCCCTATCTCGAAGCGCCACCAACCCGGGAGGCCCTTGCGGCGGTCATCCAAGCCCTTGGCCTGACGCCCCAAACCTTCCTCCGGCGTAAGGAGGACGCCTTCAAGACCCTAAGCCTCGCTGAAGCCTCGGAGGACGCCTGCCTCGACGCCATGGTGGCTCACCCGGTGCTTATCGAACGTCCCGTGCTGGTTGCCGGGCAGCGCGCCGCGCTCGGTCGCCCGGACACCAGCGCCCTTAGCGCCCTACTTGATGCCCTAGCGGAGGAGTCCTCTCCATGACAACGCCCGTGGTCCTCGTTCTGTATTACAGCGCCGGGGGCAGCACTGCGGCCCTCGCCAAACAGGTGGCCCGGGGCGTGGCCCAGGCCGGGGCAGAGGCCATGCTCCGCACCGTGCCCCCGGTGGCGCCCAGCACTACGGAAACCCTACCGCCGGAGCCGCCAGAAGGCGCCCCCTACGCCACCCTCGAGGACCTCGCCGCCTGCGATGCCCTGGCCCTGGGCTCGCCCACGCGCTTCGGCAACATGGCCGCGCCCATGAAGTATTTCCTGGATCAAAGCAGCGGCCTCTGGATGCAGGGCGCCCTCCGGGACAAGCCTGCGGGGGTATTCACGAGCACGGCAAGCCTTCACGGGGGCCAGGAAAGCACGCTCCTCTCCATGATGCTGCCCCTGCTCCACCACGGCATGATGGTGCTGGGCCTCAGCTATGAAAGCGGGCGCCTGGTCAGCACCACGGGGGGCGGCACGCCCTATGGCCCGTCCCATCACGCTGGCAGCGGCGGGAAGGACCTCGCGGAAGATGAAAGCGCCCTGGCCCAGGAGCTCGGGCGCCGCCTCGCCACGGTCGCGAAGCAGCTGGGGGCCACCTTGTGAACTCCCTCAGCCAACCCAGTCCGGGGGAGCGCCTCTGGCACTTCCTGGCGCTCCTCGCCCTCGGATCCCTCATCGCGGTCTATGGCCTTCAGCACCTGCTGTTTCCTTCGCGCCTCTCCACCACGGGGCAGGGCGTGGTGTTTGCGCTGCAAAGCTTGCCGCTTCTGCTTTGCCTACCCACGCTCCTGAAGGGCAACGCTCGAGGGGCAGCCTACGTGGCCTTCCTCGCCATGCCCTATTTCGTGGTGGCCATCCTCACCCTGCTCGATCCTGCCCGGCGGGGCTGGGGCGCAGCGGAGCTGTTCTTTTCCCTCCAGCTCTTTCTTGGCACCACCTACTTCGCCAAGGCGCGGGGCATGCGGAACACGGCCCTCCTGGCGGAGCAGGCCGAGGGCCAAGCCGCCAGCGACGGGGATAGGCCTAATGAATGATGGGCGGAGCGCCCACTTCAGCGTCCCCTAGGAGGCTTTCTTCCTCGTCCCAGTCTCCTTCATCGTCGCCCTCATCGAGGGCCACGGCGTAGCGGCGGGTCTGGATATCCCCGGCCACGATGGTGGGCAGGGCCTCCAGGAAGGACGCCATGTGGGCCGTTTCGAAATGGGCCTCCAGCGCCTCGGCGCTATCCCATTCCTGGAACAGCATCAGCGTATTGGGATCATTCAAGCCGACGAAAAAGCGGTAGGTCAGGCAGCCTTCCTCTGCCTGCGTTTCTCGCTCCATCCACCGAACCAGCTTCAGCGCTTCGCTGCGCCGTTCCGGAAGGATTGGAATGAGGCCGTGAACAATAATCATGCAATCTTCCCGCTGGCCAGGACGTCGGCGATTTCCTCGACAATTTTGACATCATCGATGGTGGAGGGCACCACCGGCGGGCGGCCCTCGAGCAAATCCCGGAGCACGGAGCGGAGAATTTTCCCGGAGCGGGTTTTCGGCAGCCTGCCCACGACGTAGCCACGGCGGAAGAAGGCAAAGGCCCCGACCTCCTGGCGCATGCGCGTAATGAGGGCGTCCACCACGGCGTCCGCAGAAAGATTCACGCCGTCCTTAAGGACCACAAAGCCTACGGGCACCTCGCCCCGATCCGGATCCGAAGTTCCGACCACGGCGCATTCAGCCACGGCGTCGTGTCCCGCCAGCGCTTCCTCCAGCTCTCCGGTGGCCAGGCGATGGCCCGCGACATTAATCACATCGTCGGTGCGGCCCATGACGAAAACGTAGCCGTCCTCATCCTTGTAGCCCCCATCCCCCGTGTCGTAATAGCCGGGAAAGCGCGCCAGATAGGCCTCCGTAAAGCGCTTCCGATCGCCCCACACCGTGGGCAAGGTCCCCGGCGGTAGGGGCAGGGCCAGGGCCAGCTGCCCCGATTGCCCCGGGCCCACTGGCGCCCCGGCCTCATCCAGGACCTCGAGGCGGTAGCCCGGCATGGGCACGCCAGAGGACCCCACCTTCGGCGCCCAGCCGGCTTCAGCGGGCAGCCCACAAATGGGACTGCCCGTTTCCGTCTGCCACCAGTGATCCACCACGGGGATTTGGAGTCGATCCTGGAGCCACTCCAGGGTCGGGGGATCGCAGCGTTCTCCCGCCAGCATGAGGCGCTTGAAGCCGGAAAGGTCGTACTTCAAACGCAGGGCGGCGTCCGGATCTTCCTTGCGCAGGGCTCGGAAGGCCGTCGGCGCCGCAAAAAAGGTTTTCACCCCGTGCTCGGCGATTACCCGCCAGAAGGCTCCCGCATCGGGAGTGCGAACGGGCTTGCCCTCGTAAAGCACCGTGGTGGCCCCCACCAAGAGGGGGGCATAGCAAATATAGGAATGGCCCACGACCCAGCCGACGTCCGAGGCGGCCCAGAACACCTCCCCAGGGCCCGTGTCGTAAACCCGTGCCATGGAGGCGGCGAGGGCCACGGCATGCCCCCCGTGGTCCCGCACCACGCCCTTGGGCTTCCCCGTGGTTCCCGAGGTATAGAGGATATAGAGGGGATCGGTCGCGGTCAGGGGCACGGCATCCACCGGCGCCCCGGCGGCCTCGAAGGCCTCCCAGGGGTGATCCCGCTCCGGGGTGAGCGCCATGGGCGCCTGGGGCCGCTGCACCACTACGCAGTGGGCCGGGGGCGTGGCGGCGAGGGCAAGCGCTTCCGTCACCAGAGGCTCGTAGGGAATGACTCGATCCCCTTCTAGGCCACAGCTTGCGGTGAGCAGCACCTTCGGCTGGGCATCATCAATGCGCACGGCCAGTTCGCGGCCGGCAAAGCCTCCGAAAACCACGGAGTGAATAGCCCCCAGGCGCGCGCAGGCCAGCATGGCAATGAGCGCCTCGGGGATCATGGGCATGTAAATCACCACCCGATCCCCGACCCCTACGCCGAGCGCCCGAAGGCCGCCGGCGGTACGCGCTACCCGCTCCGTCAGGGCCGCGAAGCTGAAGTGCGCCTTCTGCCCCGTCACCGGAGAATCGTAGATCAGCGCCGTGCGATCGCCGTGGCCGGCCTCCCGGTGGGCGTCGAGGCACAGCCACGAAGTATTGAGCTTGCCGTCCGGGAACCACGCCGCAATCCCCTCCGGGGAGAGGCTTCGCGCCTGCGTCGGTGCCGTATGCCAGGAAAGGCGCTTGGCCTCTTCCAGCCAAAAGGCCTCCGGCGTCTCCTGCGCCGCCGCATAGGCCTGGGGAAACCCCTGGAAATCGAATGTCTGCACCGGGCTGCCTCGCTCCTCTATCGCTCGCCTTATTCCTCAGCAAGGCGCCATGGTGCCAGGGTCCGGAGACCCTGTCTTGACGCCCTAGGCGCCGGCGAGGAGCGCTTCGAGATCTTGCTCGCTCGGGCACGCCGCCAGCAGGTCCTTGAAGGCCTTGCTCCGGGGCCCTATTTTTTTATGGAGGGCATAGAAATCGATGGCGCGACGCCAAGCACCGGTTAGCCCATGGCGAGTGATAGATACGGTGGTGTTGACGATGCGGTGCTCCACAAAGGAATGGATACCGACCTGAAAGACCGGGGTTCGGGTGCCGCTTTTTTCCTGCTTTAGGCGGAAAAGCACGCCCCGCACCCGCCCCTCGTCGTCCACGGCCCGGCGCCGAGCCAGCCCCTCCCGGCTCTTCTGCTGCAGCGCCTTAAGCTCCTGGTCCCGGGCTTCAGCGCGCACCTTGATAGCGGCCCGCTCCGGGCCCCGAATGCGCTTCCCCTCGGCCTTTAGGGAGAAGTACTCCTGGTAGGTGCGGCCGTCGATCTGACGACGAACCCGGAACCCATAGAAACGCGGGGTATTCAAAAGCTCCACACTCACGGCAAACCCTCCTTGGTCGCGCCGATCCACTTTTATGGGGGGGCCCAAGGCCCCCCACCCTTTCTGCCTAACCGTTTGCGGCGACGGCCCCGCTCTCCATGAGCGCAGCGATTTCCCCGTCAGAGAACCCGAACTCGGCGAGCACCGCTGCGCTGTCTGCGCCCGGAGCCGGAGCCCCCCCGCGCACCGCCGGGGCCGTGCGCGAAAAGCGCGGCGCCGGAGCAGGCTGGGAAATGCCATCCACCGTAATAAAGCTGTTTCGTGCCTTATTGTGGGGATGCTCCGGTGCTTCAAAGATCGAAAGCACGGGGGCGAAGCACACGTCCGTGCCTTCCATGATCGCGCACCATTCGTCGCGGGTTTTTTGCTTCATCACCTCAGTGAGCTTGGCCTTCAGTTCGGGCCAGGCGCGGCGATCCATTTGCGGCTTGAAGGTTTCCGGGTCGAGGCCCGCCTTCTCGATGAGCAGGGCGTAGAACTGGGGCTCGATGGAGCCCAGGCAAACGTATTTTCCATCGGCGGTTTCGTAGGTGTCGTAGAAGTGGGCCGCCCCATCGAGCAGGTTCGTGCCCCGCTGATCGGTGAAGCCTCCCTGGGCCGCGAAGGAAAAGAACATCCCCATAAGCGCAGCGGCCCCATCGACCATGGCCGCGTCGATGACCTGGCCCTGGCCGGAGCGCTGGGCCTCCAGAAGCCCGCAGACCAAGCCGTAGGCCAGGAGCATGCCACCGCCGCCAAAGTCCCCCACAAGGTTCAGGGGGGGCACGGGGCGCTCCCCGGCCCGGCCGATGGCATGGAGCGCACCGGAAAGCCCGATGTAGTTGATGTCGTGCCCCGCGGCCTGCGCCATGGGCCCTTCCTGGCCCCAGCCGGTCATGCGGCCGTAGACCAGCTTGGGATTGCGCGCCATGCAGTCCCCCGGACCCAAGCCCAACCGTTCCGTCACGCCGGGGCGGAAGCCTTCAAAGATGGCGTCGGCACCTTCGCAGAGGCGAAGCACCGTCTCCCGGCCCGCCTCGCTTTTCAGATCTACCGCGAGGGAGCGTCGGTTGCGCACGAGTACGTCCTTCGGTGCGGGCGCACCGGGGGCGGGACGATCGATGCGGATCACCTCGGCGCCCATGTCCGACAGCATCATGCCGCAGAAGGGCCCCGGGCCAATGCCCGCCAATTCAATAATCTTAATGCCTGCTAACGGTCCCACAATGTTTCCCCTCCCTTCCGCTTTTTGAAGTTCCCACCGCGAGGACCCCCCTCGCGCGCCCCAGCTTACCAGAGCGCTTCCCGCCCCCGCAGACAATGGTTTGCACCGGGCGGCGGCTTAGGTTTTGATCGAGTTTTCCAGGGAACGGACGCGGTTTCAACGCGATATTTTTTTGACGGGCGCCACTTTTTTGGCGCACCGAGAGCCCAAAAATGAGCGCAGGACAGCAGCGAAAAATCATCCACATCGACTGCGACAGCTTTTTCGCGTCGGTGGAGGTGCGCGACGATCCGAGCCTTCGCGGTCGCCCCGTCGCCGTGGGGGGGAGCCCCGACGGGCGAGGGGTAGTGGCCACCTGCAGCTACGAAGCCCGACGCTTTGGCGTGCGCAGCGCCATGCCCATGGCCCAGGCCCTACGCCTCTGCCCCGAGCTGGTGGTGCTGCGCACGCGCATGGAGAAATACAAGGACGCCTCGGAGGCGGTGCACAGCATCTTCCGCCGCTTCACCGATCGCATCGAACCCCTTTCCCTCGACGAAGCCTTCCTCGACGTTACGGGCTCGGTGCTTTTCAACGGCAGCGCCACGCGCATCGCGGAGGCCATTCGCCGGGCCGTGCGCGAAGAGCTGGGGCTCACCGTTTCCGCGGGGGTTGCACCCAACAAGTTTCTTGCAAAGATCGCGAGCGACTGGCGCAAGCCCGATGGGCTCTTCGTCCTTAAACCGGAGGAGGTGGACGCCTTCGTGCGCCGCCTGCCCGTGGAAAAGCTCTTTGGGGTGGGCCCCCGAACCGCGGAAAAGCTCCATCGCCTCGGGCTCCGAA
This sequence comes from Gammaproteobacteria bacterium, assembly GCA_030828335.1. Taxonomy (GTDB): domain Bacteria; phylum Pseudomonadota; class Gammaproteobacteria; order Pseudomonadales; family Azotimanducaceae; genus Salivita. The sequence goes on along the minus strand of JAURCQ010000011.1, from coordinate 9,212 downwards.
GCTGCGAAGACCTCCGCGCTCTGGATTTAGCTACGCTCACGGAACGCTTCGGGGTGTTTGGGCAGCGCCTCTTCGACTTGGCCCGGGGGAAGGATGAGCGCCCCGTGCAGCCCCATCGGGTCCGCAAGTCCCTCTCCGTGGAGCGCACCTTCAGTGAAGATCTGACCACCGAGGCGGCTTGCCTAGCGCTGTTCCCCGAGCTCCTCATCGCGCTGGAAACGCGCCTCAGCCGGCAAACGCTTGAGGAGGCCCCAAGCCGGGGCTTTGTGAAGGTTCGCTTCGATGATTTCACCACCACCACCGCTGAGGCGCCCATGGCCGGACTCGATCGGGAGGGTCTCACTGCGCTCCTGCGCACCGCCTGGGCCCGGGGGGCACGCCCCGTGCGCCTGCTGGGGGTGGGGCTCGGCTTCCGAAGCCAGCGCATGCCCCAGCGCCAGCTGCCCCTACCCTATGGTTCCGCTGGCGCCGAACTGGAGCGTCGCTAAGCGTCGGTATAGGGGGTTTTCCGCCAGCAGCGCTTCATGGGTGCCCTCGGCAACGATCTGCCCCTCGTCCAGCACCACGATGCGATCGACGTTGCGCACCGTGGCCAGGCGGTGCGCAATCACCAGCGTAGTACGCCCCCGGGCCAAGCGATCAAGCGCCTGCTGCACCTCAAACTCACTCTGCGCATCGAGCGCACTGGTGGCTTCATCGAGCAGGAGCACCCGAGGATTGCGAAGCACGGCGCGGGCAATGGCAATGCGCTGGCGCTGCCCCCCGGACAAGCGCACGCCCCCCTCCCCCAGCTCCGTGTCGTAGCCCTGGGGCAGCGCCTCAATAAAGCCCTCCGCAAAGGCGGCCCGAGCCGCCGCCGCCACCGCATCGCGGGACGCCGCAGGATCGCCATAGGCAATGTTGTCGAAAACCGTGCCCGTAAAGAGCACCGCATCCTGGGAAACAAGGGCGAATTGGCTGCGCAGATCCCGGGGGTCTAGGGCTGGAAGGGCCTGCCCATCCAGCGTAATGCAGCCGGTATCGGGGTCGTAGAAGCGCAGCAAAAGATCAAAAAGCGTGCTTTTCCCCGCCCCGGAGGGCCCCACGAGGGCCACCGCTTCCCCCGGCGCCACGGTAAGGGACAGGTCCCGGAGCGCGGGCTGCCCCCGGCGCGTGGGGTAGGTAAAGGTCAAGCCTTCGATAGCCAGGCGCCCTTCTATGGGCTGGGGCAAGGGGGTTGGCGCTTGCGGCACGGGCAGGGCGCTCTTCGCTTCTAAGAGCTCAAGAAGCCGTTCCGTGGCCCCCGCAGCCCGCTGGAGATCGGCAAGCACCTCGCTGATGGCCCCCACGGACCCGGCCACCAGAAGGGCGTAAAAGATAAAAGCGGCCAGATCCCCCGGGGTGGTCCGACCCGCCAGCACATCTTGCCCCCCCACCCAGAGCATGCCGGCGATGGCCCCGAGCACCAGCACCATGACCAGGGTAATGAGGGTGGCGCGCAGCCGGACCCGCCGCAGCGACACCTTGAAAGCGGCCTCCACGTGATCCTTAAAGCGCGCTTGGTCGATGGCTTCGTGGGTGTAGGCCTGCACCGTTTTGATTTGCCGAAGGGCCTCGGAGAGGTAGCTCCCCACGTGGGCGATGGAATCCTGCGCGTCCCGGGAAAGGCTACGCACACGGCGGCCAAAGAGGATGATCGGCGCTACGACCAGGGGCGCGGTGATGACCACGAACAGAGACAGGCGAGGATTGGTCAGCACGAGCAGCACCAGGCCACCAACGAACATCAGCGCATTGCGCAGGGCGATGGAAACGCTCGAGCCAATGACGGTCTGCAGCAGCGTGGTATCGGTGGTGATGCGGGATTGGATTTCGCTGGCGTAGTTGTCCTCAAAGAAGCCGGGGTGAAGGGTAATCACGTGATCGAAGACCGCCCGGCGAAGATCGGCGCTCACCCGTTCCCCCACCCAGGACACGAGGTAGAACCGCACGAAGGTGCCGAGAGCCAGGGCCAGCACCATGGCCGAGAACACCAGCAGGGAGCGCACCAGCAACTCCGGGGATCCGTTGGCGAAGCCCTCGTCGATGAGCAGCCGCACCCCCTGGCCCACGGAAAGGGTCACGCTGGCCGTGAGTACCAGCGCAATGGAAGCCCCCACCACAGCCCAGCGATAGGGTTTGAGGAAGGCAAGGGCCGGACGCAAGCTCGTCAAGCGGCGGGAGCGCGGGCGATCCTCGAGGGGGGCGGCAGCCATGGTGTCTCCTTAATAGCAGGCGCGGGAGTATCCCACAGACCTGCCCTAGGCAGAGCGCCCCCTTTGTTCCAGACTTCCCCCTCTAGCATCAGTGGAGGCGCTATGACCCAGCCTGACATCAACCTGCTTGAGGCGGGACCTGAGGACGCGGATACGGCGCTCATTTTACTCCACGGCTTTGGCGCGGACGGGCGCGATCTTGGCCCCCTGGCGGAGCTTCTCACGCCCAGCGAAGCCCGCTGGCGCTTTATTTTCCCCGACGCCCCGGAGCGGCCCCTGCGCGCCGCCGGCGGCATGACCCTTCGCGCCTGGTATGACCTCGACCCGGAGGGCTTTGAGGGCCCGGCCGAGGAAATCGCCGGCGCCGAAGCCCTGGCCCTGGCCCTGGTGCAGCGGGAGCGGGAGCGCGGCATCGCCCCAGAACGCATCATCCTTGGGGGCTTTTCCCAGGGGGGCATGATTGCGCTCAACGCGTTCCTGTCCAGCCCCCACCCCCTCGCCGGCGTGGTGGGCCTATCCACCTGCCTCCTCGATCATGAGCAGGCCGAGACGCGCTGCGGGCTCGCCAATGCCGGGGGTGCGGTCTTCCTAGCCCATGGCACCGGGGATCCCATGATTCCCATCAGCCTTGCCGCCGCGGGCCGGGCCACGCTCGAGCGCCTTGGCTACGCCGTGCAGTGGCATAGCCTGGCCATGGGCCACGAAATTTCCCAGGAGGAAATCCTCGCCCTTAGCCATTGGCTTCGCTCTCGCCTGGGGACCGGGCCAGCGCCCCACCCCTAGGAACGGAAATCCGCGCAGAAACAGGGCTTTGCGCCCGCCGGGGGTGGCGCCCTATACTGGGGGTCACCTATCTTTGCTTTGCGACAGCCGTGGTTCATCAAATCTTTATCGACGGGCAAGCCGGAACAACGGGCCTTGACCTCCAAGCGCGGCTGGCCCACCGAGATGACCTCAAGCTTCTCACCATCGACCCGACGGCGCGGAAAGACCCCGCGGCTCGGAAAGCCTTGCTCAACAGCGCGGACGTGGTGGTCCTGTGCCTGCCAGACGACGCGGCCCGGGAATCGGTGGCCCTCATAGAAAACCCCGCCGTGCGCGTTCTGGACGCCAGCACGGCGCACCGCACGGCGGAAGCTTGGGTGTACGGCCTTCCCGAACTCTCCCAAGCCCAGGGCGACGCCATCGCCTCCGCCTCCCGGGTCGCGAACCCCGGCTGCTATGCCACCGGCGCAATTCTTGCGCTGGCGCCGCTCCGAGCCGCGGGCCTTTTGGCCGCCGACGCCCCGCTGACGATCAACGCCCTCTCCGGCTATTCCGGCGGCGGGCGCACCATGATCGAGGACTATGAAGCCGCACTGAGCCAGGGGCCCGCACCGACGCCGAAGCCCTATGCCCTCAGCTTGGACCATAAGCATCTACCGGAAATCCAGCGCTACGCCGACCTCGCGCAGGCGCCCCTGTTCGTGCCCATGGTGGGCGCCTACTACCGGGGCATGCTGGTGCAGATCCCCCTGCCTGGGGCGCTCTTGCCCGCCGGGGGGGCGGCGGCGCTGAGGGAAGCCCTCGCCACCCATTACGAAGGGTCCCCGGCGGTGCGCGTGGCCGAGGCGCCGCGGCTTTCCGACGGCCGCTTCCTCGACCCCGAGGGGTCAAATCATGGGCACGGCGTCGAGCTCATGGTGTTCAGCAATGACCGGGATGCGCTCCTCGTTGCCCGGCTGGACAACCTGGGCAAGGGCGCCGGAGGCGCCGCCGTCCAAAACCTCAACCTCATGCTGGGCTGTGATCCCTTCACCGGGCTCGAACCTCTTTCCGAGGCCACCCCATGAATCGCGATTCCCTCGAAAATGTGCTGAAGGATGCGGAGGCCGCCCATCGCGCCGCCTGCGCCAGCCCCCTCGCCCTCGATCTCACCCGGGGCAAGCCCGCGGCGAGCCAGCTCGACGCGGCCAATGCCCTCGACGGAATTCTCAGCGGTCAGTTCCTCGATCAGGATGGCAATGACACGCGGAACTATGGGGGCCCCCTGGGCATTCCCGAGCTTCGCGCCCTCGGCGGCGCGGTGCTAGACGCGCCCGCGGCCCAGGTCATGGCAGGAGGCAACTCCAGCCTTACCCTGATGTACCAGTTTGTGGATGCGGCGCTGCGCTTTGGCTTCGGGGAGCAGCCCCCCTGGGGCGAGGGCGCGAAAATGCTCTGCCCCGTGCCGGGCTACGACCGGCACTTTGCCATCGGTGAACACCTCGGCATCGAGCTCGTCCCCCTCCCCATGACGGACGCCGGGCCGGATATGGATGCCGCCGAAGCGGCCGTCGCCGCCGACCCTGCGATCAAAGCCATCTGGTGCGTCCCGAAATACAGCAACCCCACGGGGGTCAGCGTTTCGGAAACGGTGACGGCGCGCCTCGCGGCCCTGCCCAAGCGCGCAGGCCCGGGCTTCACCGTGCTCTGGGACAATGCCTACGCGGTGCACGATCTCACAGAGGCGCCCCTGCCCCTGCCGTCTCTTTGGGCTGCGGCGGAGCGGGAAGGGACCCTCGATGCCATGGCCCTCTTTGCCTCCACCTCAAAGATGAGCTGGGCGGGGGGTGGCGTGGCCTTCTTCGCCAGCGGCCCCCAAACCTTCGCGGGCTTCGCGAAGCACCTGTCTTTCCAGATGATTGGGCCCGATAAGGTGAACCAGCTGCGTCATGCGCGGCTCTTCCCCACGCTCGACGCGCTAAAGGCCCACATGGCCCAGCACCGGGCCCTGCTGGCGCCGAAGTTCGATGCCGTACTCAAAGCCCTCGACGAGGGCCTCGGCAACACGGGCCTCGCCCACTGGACCGTGCCCGAGGGCGGCTATTTCGTTTCCGTGGACGTGGTCCCGGGCACCGCCAAGGCGGTGGTCGAGCTGGCGGCGGAGGCGGGCGTTAAGCTGACCCCCGCCGGCGCCACCCACCCCTATGGCCAAGATCCGCAGGACCAAACCCTGCGCCTTGCGCCCAGCTTCCCGCCCCTCGCCGACGTTGAAGCGGCCATGGCGGTTTTTGTGAATTGCGTTCGCCTTGCCGGCGCGCGCCAGCGCTTAAAGGAACGCAGCTAAGTGACCGAACCCGAAGAGATCCAAGAAACCCAAGAAACCCAAGAAACCCAAGGCCTCGAAGCGCTGGCTGGGGCCGAAGCGGAAGCGCCTAAGGAAGCCCCCGAGCCGGTCCTGTTTGAAGAGTTCGGGCTGCCAAGCCCCCTCGTGAAGGCCATCGAGGCCCTCGGCTTCACCGCCTGCACCCCGATTCAGGGGGAAACGCTCCCCCACGCCCTCTCCGACTACGACGTGGTGGGGCAGGCGCAAACGGGGACGGGAAAAACCGCCGCCTTCCTTATCTCGATCATCGCCCACCAGCTTGAATTCCCCAAGGATCCGCTCCTGCCTCCGGGCACGCCTCGGGCCCTCATCGTGGCCCCAACCCGGGAGCTCGCCCTGCAGATTGCCGACGACGCCGAGAGCCTTTGCCGCTTCTCCGGGCTGCGGGTGCTGTCCGTGGTGGGGGGCATGGACTTCGAGCGCCAGCGCCGCATTCTCGAGGAGCGCCGGGTCGATATTCTCGTGGGCACCCCGGGGCGCCTCATCGACTTTATTACCCGGGGCAAGCTGAACCTGCGCCAGGTGGAACAGCTGGTGCTGGACGAAGCGGACCGCATGCTGTCCATGGGCTTCATCCCCGACGTGCGCCGCATCGTGCGTCAAACCCCGCCGAAGGAGCGGCGCCAAACCCTGCTCTTCAGCGCAACCTTCAGCGAAACCATCCTCCGCCTTGCCAGCCAGTGGACCTTAGACCCGGAGATGGTGGTGATTGAGCCCGAGTCCGTGGCTACGGACCGGGTCGAGCAACGCATCTATCCCGTGGCAGAGGAAGACAAGTTTGCCCTGCTCTACAACCTCATGCAGGACCTGGAGCTCGAGCGCGTTATTGTCTTCGCCAACCGCCGGGATAGCACGCGCCTGATCCAAACGCGCCTGGCGGCCCTCGGGGTGGACTGCGAACTGCTGTCTGGGGAAGTACCCCAGGCGAAGCGCCTAAAAACCCTCGAGCGCTTTAAGGACGGGCGCACCCGAGTGCTCGCCGCCACGGACGTGGCTGGGCGAGGCCTGCACGTGGACGGCATCAGCCACGTCATCAACTACGATCTCCCGGAAGATCCGGAGGATTACGTCCACCGCATTGGCCGCACGGGCCGGGCCGGCGCCACGGGAATCTCCATCAGCTTCCTAGGCGAGGCGGATGGTTTCCTCCTACCGGAAATCGAAACGCTCCTGGGCATGAAGCTCACCTCCCAGCAGCCGGAGGCGGAGCTTTTGGTGGCCCCGGAGGAAGCGCCGGGGGCAAATCGCCTGCCCCGCACCCCGCGCAGTGGCGGACGTTCCGGTGGCGGACGTTCCGGTGGCGGCCGCGGCGGTCCGCGGCGTCGCTAGGCCATGGGATCCCGGCGTCTCGGTCTTACGCTCCTGCTCCTCACCCTGGGGGGGCAAAGCCCGGCGCAGGCGGCGGACCGAGCCGCGCCCCTGGAAGCCGGCCTCAGGGCGCTGCGCCTTGAGCGCTCCGCACAGATTGAAGAGCTCTCCGGGCTCACCGCCAGCACGACCTACCCCGGTATTGCTTGGGGCCACGGGGACAGCGGGCAGGCCCCGGTGCTCTGGGCGCTGGATCTCGAGCGCGGTGAGCTCGCCTTTCCGCCCTATCTCGCTAAGGAATTTGATAACGGCGCCACCTGGCCGGGCCTGACCCTCGAGGGGGCCAGCAACATCGACTGGGAAGATCTCACCACGCTGAATGGCTGGCTTTACCTAGGTGAGTTTGGAAACAACGGCAATGCGCGCCGGGACCTAGGCCTCTGGGCCTTGCCGGAACCGAACCCCCGGGCGACGGAGCGGCAGCGCCCCGCTTTCTTTCTGCCCTTTCACTACCCCGAGCAGCAGCGCTTCCCCGCCGAAGCCTGGGAATTCGACGCCGAAGCCCTCTTCGCCGACCCGGAACACAACGCGCTCTATCTTATTACCAAGCACCGCAAGGCCGGGGACGTGCGTCGCTTTATTCCCGGTGCCAAGCTCTATCGCATTCCCCTAGAGGGCAGCCGAACGGAAAGCGTCGCCCTGACCCTCGTCGATGAGCATGACGACATGACAGCGGTCACGGCAGCGGAGCTTTCCCCCTCCGGCGCCTGGCTCGCGGTGCTGACCTATCGAACCCTGTGGCTGTTCCCACGCCCTAAGACGGGAGAGCGCTGGCTTTCCGGCCCTGCCCTTTCCCGACCCCTGCCCTTCCTTGAGACCCGGCAGGCCGAGGCCCTAAGCTGGCGGGACGACACCACGCTCCTCCTGGGCAACGAAGAGGGCCGACTATGGACCGTTGCACTGACGCTTCCCAAGACCGAGCCCTAGGGTTCGCCTTCTGGGCGCTTGTCGCCCTGCTAATGCTGACCCCGGTGGGGCTGGCGCGTTCTGCCTGGGCCGCGTCCGACGCGGGCTCCGGAAAAGCCCCCGGCACGGTTTCGGCCGAGGGGGTTGCGCGCCTTGAGCGTGCGCCGGAAAAGGCACACCTGGACCTAGCCATCGTGCGCAGCGCCCCGAAAGCGGAGGACGCCCTGGAGGCCGCGCACGGCGCCCTGAGCACACTCCAGGGGGCGCTGGCGGGGACGGCCATTCCCCACCAATTCTTTACCCGCGGCACACACGTGACCCCCCAGTATCGCTACGTGCAGAACGGCCCCCGAACCCTCACCCATTACGACGCGCGCCTGACCCTCGAAATCACCACGGAGGCCCTAGGGGCCCTCGGCACCCTGCTCACGGTCGCCAACGGCGCCGGTGCAGACACGGTAACGGGCCTTCGCTACGCCCTCGCCGATCCCCTTAGCCACCGCCTCGAGGCCCTGGCGCTGGCCACTAAGCGCGCCCGGGCCACGGCCCAAACCCTCGCCGCGGCGGCCGATCATCGTCTGGGGGCGCTCCTTCATCTAGAAGCGGATCGGGAAGGGGGTCGGCCCACCTTTCCCGAGCCCATGATGATGCGCGCAACCGCGGAAATGGATGCGGGGCCCTCCCTGGCCCCCCCGCCCCTCACTGTGGAAGCGCGGGTGCAGGTTCGCTACGCCCTGCAGCCATGAGGGGCTGGACCGTCGGCCTTGCGCAGCTCCAAAGCACGGCGGACGTCGCAGCCAACCTCACTCAGGCCGAGACCTTGATCCGTCAAGGGGCTGCCGCCGGGGCCGAGGCGCTCTTTCTTCCGGAAGGCTTTGCTTACCTGGGGCCTTTAGCGGGACGGCTGGCCATCGCCGAAGCCCTGCCATCCGTCGGCTCCCGGGCCCCCGCAGGCCCCCTCCTTACCTGGGCCCAGCAGCTCGCTCAAAGCCTTAAGGTCGAGCTGTTCCTTGGCGGCTTCCCAGAAGCCCTGGATAGCGCCCGCACCTATAACACAGCCCTACACCTCGGTCGGGACGGGCGGCTTAAGGCCGCCTATCGCAAACTCCATCTCTTCTCCGTCGATCTTCCCGACGGCACGCGCCTCGATGACGGGGCAAACACGGGCGCAGGGGCACTGTTGGAGCTGGCGGACAGGCAGGACTTCACGGTAGGCCTCGCCATTTGCTATGACCTGCGCTTTCCCTTGCTTTTTGAGCGCCAGCGCATGAACGGCGCCACCGTACTCACGGTCCCCTCAGCCTTTACGGAAAGCACGGGGCGCGCCCACTGGCACCCGCTGCTGCGGGCTCGCGCCATCGAACAGCAGTGCTGGCTCATCGCTGCGGCCCAGTGCGGCGACCACGGCAGCGGCCGCCGCTCCTATGGCCATAGCCTGGTGCTCGACCCCTGGGGCCGGGTGGTGCTGGACCTCGGAGAGGCCCCTGCGGTAGGCCTGGCCACCCTCACGGAAAGCGCCCTCTCCCGGGCCCGCGGCGCCCTCCCCGCCCTTACCCACCGACGCCCCCTAAGTGCTT
>JAURCQ010000119.1 GCA_030828335.1 Gammaproteobacteria bacterium | reverse complement strand
GCTTTCCGCCCGGGCTCGGAGGCAGAGACAGAGCAGGCCCTGGCAGCCCTCCGGGACGCCGACTTTGTGGTGCGGAGCCGGGAAGATAAGCCCACCACCACGCGTCCCGGCGCGCCCTTCATCACCTCGACGCTGCAGCAGGCCGCCTCCACGCGCCTGGGCTTTAGCGTGAAGAAGACCATGACCCTGGCCCAGCGCCTCTACGAGGCGGGCTACATCACCTACATGCGAACCGACTCCACCCACCTGTCCGGGGATGCCATCGGCGCTGCGCGGAGCTTCATTGAGCGCCAGTACGGGGAGGCCTATCTTCCCGAGAAGCCCAATTTCTACAGCAGCCGGGAGAAGGCCCAGGAGGCCCACGAAGCGATCCGTCCCTCGGACGTGCGGGTGAAGGCATCATCCCTGGCGGTGGAGAACGACGCCCAGCGTCTCTACGACCTGATCTGGCGCCAGTTTCTGGCCTGCCAGATGACGCGCGCGGAATATACGAGCACCAGCGTGGTGGTGGATGCGGCGGGCTATGAGCTTCGGCTCCGCGGCCGGATTCTTCGCTTCGATGGGTACACCCGGGTTCAGCCGCCCGCCGGGCGAGACGAGGACGTGCTCGTCCCCGATCTCCAAGCGGGGCAAGCCTTGGCCTGCCAAGCGCTCGATCCCAAGCAGCACTTCACTAAGCCCCCGGCGCGCTACAGCGAAGCGGCGCTGGTGAAGGAGCTCGAAAAGCGGGGCATTGGTCGTCCCTCCACCTACGCGGCCATCATTTCCACGATTCAGGATCGGGGCTATGTGAAGCTTGATAAGCGCCGCTTCTACGCCGAAAAGATTGGCGAGGTGGTCACGGATCGGCTCGTGGAAAACTTCGACGATCTCCTCGACTACGCCTTCACGGCGCAGATGGAGGAGCGCCTCGACGCCGTGGCGGAAGGCGATGTGCCGTGGCAGCAGGTGCTCGATACCTTTTACACGGACTTTTCCGCCCGCCTGAGCAAGGCCGAGCAGGCGGAAGGGGGCATGCGACCCAACGATCCCATGGAAACGCCCATTCCCTGTGCCGCCTGCGGACGTCCCATGATGCTGCGCATCGCCTCCACGGGGGTCTTCCTGGGGTGCTCAGGCTACAGCCTGCCCCCGAAGGAGCGGTGCACCCAGACCATGAATCTCCTCGGCGGAGACGAGGCCGTGGACCTCGATGCGGACGATGAAAGCGAGTCCAAGGCGCTCCGGCAGAAGCGCCGCTGCGAAACCTGTAATGCCACCATGGAATCGTACTTGCTGGACGAAACGCGCAAGGTGCACGTATGCAGCAATGCCCCCGATTGCTCAGGCTTCGCCATCGAAACGGGGGTGTTTCGCCTAAAGGGCTATGAAGGTCCCACGCTGGAGTGCGATAAGTGCGGCGCGGAGATGCAGCTGAAATCGGGACGCTTCGGGAAGTACTTTGGGTGCATGGCAGGGGATTGTAAGAACACTCGGAAGCTTCTTCGCAGCGGCCAGCCGGCGCCGCCAAAGATGACGCCCATTCCCATGCCCGAGCTTCGGTGCCTGAAGGTGGACGATACCTACGTGCTGCGCGACGGGGCGGCGGGGCTCTTCCTCGCGGCGAGCGGCTTTCCGAAGAATCGCGAGACCCGAGCGCCCCTAGTGTCTGAACTGAAGCCCCACGGGAATGAGCTGGACCCCAAGTACGCCTTCCTCCTGGATGCCCCGGAGGCTGATCCAGACGGCAACCCGTCGGTGATTCGCTGGAGCCGGAAGGAAGGGGAGCAGTATCTGCTGTCAGAAGTCGAAGGGCAGGCCACAAAGTGGCGCGCGTTCTTCCGCGATGGCAATTGGGTGCAGGAAGAGGCGAAGGCCGCGCCCCGTAAGGCGCCGGCGAAGAAGGCGCCCCGGCGCAAGGCACGGAGCACATGACGGAAGGATCGAGTACCGGGGACGGCCTGTTGGAGATCATGCAGCTCGAGAACGGGGACGTGGTGCTGCGGCGGACGCAGCAGCCGGAGGGAGAGCCGCTGGTGCTGTTTCGTTTCTCCCGCGCGATGCTAGAACGCTTTGGCGATGATCTGCTTGAAGTGGTAGAGGCCATGCTGGACGCTGCAGCCGATGCGGCCTCGGATCTTCACGAACAGCACTCTGGGGAAAGCCGCAACGGCTGGGCCCTCATGTTTCACGATGAGGGCTCAACCCTGCACTAGGGCGCGGGCCCTTGAACTAGACCCCTTCAGTTAAATTCCTTGCCGCAGGACGCCCACCGCACGGCCTTCGATGGCAAAGCTCTGGGTCGCGAGGTCCACTTCGATGGGGGCAAACTCTGGGTTCTCAGCCAAAAGGGTGACCTGCGGCCCACGCTGCTGATAGCGCTTCACCGTGACTTCATCGTCTACCCGGGCCACCACGATTTCTCCGTTGCGCGCCGTTTCGGTTCGGGCAACGGCAAGGAGATCACCGTCCAGAATGCCGACGTCGCGCATGCTTTCCCCGTGAACGCGGAGGAGGTAATCAGCGCTGGGCTTAAAAAAGCTGGGCGGTACGGGGCTGTGGTCCTCGACATGCTCCAGGGCCAGGATGGGTTGGCCCGCGGCCACGCGCCCCACGATGGGGAGCCCTAGGGGCGCTGCCGGGCTTTCCTCGAGCAGCTTAAGACCCCGGGAGGTGCCTGGGATGAGGGCGATGGCGCCCTTCCGCGCCAGGGCCTTCAGGTGCTCCTCCGCGGCGTTGGCGGAACGAAAACCGAGGCTGCGGGCGATATCGGCTCGGGTGGGGGGGTAGCCCGTTTCGTCAATGTGGCTGCGGATGACATCGAGCACTTGTTGCTGCCGGGGGGTGAGGCGATCCATAGCCGAGCTCCCTGTGGTTTTCTGTGATTTTATCCAGCCTGTATATTTAATCAACCCGCGGGGCAGCGCGGCCGCAGGGGCTGGTGTATAGTGCGCGCCCTCAGCAGCGCCGGGGGTTCTCATGGACGCCATCAACGATCGCATTGCCGCTTCTATGACGAATTTTGGGGCGAGCTTTGGCCTCGAAGGCTGGATGATCGAGGTCTTCCTGACCGTCTTCTTCACCCTTGTGGCCGCAGCCTTTCTAAAACGCTTTCTTAGCCGTCTCCGGCGCCAGTTTGAGAAAACCTCCAACCCCTATGACGATGCGCTGGTGTCTTCCGCCGAGCGCCCCATGGTGTGGCTGCTGACCGTCCTTGGCCTCTGCCAAGCCGCGGAAGCCGCTGGGGCTCAGGCGCAGGTGGAGCTCTTCGAGCTGGTGGACCCGCTTCGCACGCTGGCCGTGGTTTCCCTCGTGGCCCTCTGGGGCGTGCGCTTTGTGCAGCAGGTAGAGGACCGGTTCCTGGCCGGGGAGGCTGCAGACGGGCGCATGGATGCCACCACGGCGACGGCGGTGGGCAAGCTGCTGCGCATGTCCATCATCATCACGGCGGTGCTGACCGCGGCCCAGTCCCTGGGCTTTTCCATCGCCGGGATTTTGGCCTTCGGCGGGGTTGGGGGCATTGCCGTGGGCTTCGCGGCCCGGGATCTTCTGGCCAACTTCTTTGGCGCGCTCATGGTGTTCCTTGATCGCCCCTTCTCCGTGGGGGATTGGATCCGCTCCCCGGACCAGGAAATCGAGGGGACCGTGGAGCACATTGGCTGGCGCCTGACGCGCATCCGCACCTTCGACCAGCGGCCGCTTTACGTGCCCAATGCCACCTTCATGTCCCTGACGGTGGAAAATCCCTCACGCATGAACAACCGGCGGATCTACGAGACCATTGGCGTTCGCTACGATGACGTCGCCGTGCTTCCGGCGATTTTGGAAGACATTCGGACCTATCTCGCGGGGCACGAAGCCATCGATCACGGCCGTACGCTCATGGTGAATTTCAACGCCTTCGGGGCGTCGTCCCTCGACTTTTTCATCTACACCTTCACCCGCACCACGGTGTGGACCGAGTACCACGCCATCAAGGAAGCCATCCTCCTCGACATCGCGGCGATTATTGACCGCCATGGCGCCGAGATTGCCTTCCCCACGCGCACCCTTCATCTGGCTGGGCCGAGCCCTGAGCCCTCTCTAAACCCCTAGGAATGGCTTTTTCATGACCCGTAAGAGTGAGCTGCAGCAGGAATACCTTGAGGTGCTCGATCACGCCGAGTGCCTCTTTGCCCCGGAAGCCGTGGATAGCGCCGTGGAGCGCTGCGCCCGGGCCGTCACGGACGTTTACGAGAATCTGAACCCTTTGGTTCTCTGCGTGATGATCGGTGGGCTTCGCTTCACCTCCGATCTTCTGGGGCACCTGCGCTTTGCCCTCGAGCTCGACTATTTGCAGGTCACGCGCTACGGCGACGAGACCCAGGGCGGGGCGCTCCTCTGGAAGAAGCCTCCGACGCAGTCGCTGCGGGGCCGGCACGTTCTGCTCGTGGATGACATTCTCGATGAAGGGGTCACCCTGAAGGCGCTCCATGCCTTCTGCGAAGCGGAAGGGGCGGCCTCCGTGGCCAGCGCCGTGCTGGTGGATAAGGCGCGCCCGGATCGGGCACTGGAGGCGGACTTTGTGGGCCTGGTGGCGCCTGATCGATTTCTCTTCGGCGAGGGCATGGATTACAAGGGCTACGGTCGCAATTTGCGGGGCCTGTGGGCCGTCGCCTAGGGAGGCAGCATGACCATTGGTTTAATTGCAGGGACGGGCTTCGAAAACTTCGACGCCATGGCCGTCGAGGACAGCCTGACCCTCTCCACCCCCTGGGGGGCCCCTTCCGGGCCTCTTCTGCGGGGCAGGCTCGGCGGTGCCCCGGTGCTCTATTTGGCGCGTCACGGCAAGGGCCACGCGTTGGCGCCCCATGCGATTAACTACCGGGCGAATATTGCGGCTCTGAAGGAAGCGGGAGCGAAGGCCATCCTTGCCGTCTACACCGTAGGCGGCATCACCGCGCCGACCTGGAAGCCCGGCACTCTGGTGGTCCCGCACCAGCTCATTGACTACACCTGGGGCCGGGAGCAGAGCTACTCCCTGGAAGGGGAGGTGCTCCACGTTGACTTCACGGACCCCTATGACGAAACCCTTCGGCAGGCGCTCCTGGGCGCCGCCGCACCGGTGCAAGCAGAAGCTTCCCTGCCGCTGGTCAGCGACGGCGTATATGCCGCCGTGCAAGGGCCGAGGCTCGAAACGGCCGCGGAAGTCGATCGCCTCGAGCGTGATGGCTGCACCATCGTAGGCATGACGGGCATGCCGGAAGCGGGGCTGGCCCGGGAGCTGGATCTTCCCTTGGCGGGGCTTGGGCTGGTGGTCAATCCTGCGGCGGGCCGGGGCTCGGTGAGCCTGCCGGAGATCATGGCGGCCGCGGAAGCGGGGCGGGGTCGGATCATGGCGGTGCTGGCGGCGGCGGCCGCCGCCCTCAGCGCCTAGGGCGCTACGGGCCGGACCTCGATCAGCACGGCCAGGCGGGGATGGTCGATATGGTGAAGCTCTTCCGAGCGCATGCGCCGCGCGAGGGGGATTTCAAGCCACCCCTCGCCGTCCTGCACAAACACCGTCCCCGATAGGTGCAGGAAGCGCCGAAGATCCACGGCGAGACTGCCCGCGAGCCCGGGGGTGTCCTCGTGCTCCGGGAGCCAGAGGGCCAGGGGTAGGGTGGCTTCGTTCTCCTCGAGGACGGCGCGCCAGCCGAAATGGCCCAAGACGCGAAACTCCGCGCTGCGCGCGAGGCTTCGCCGGGCGCCCCCG
>JAURCQ010000118.1 GCA_030828335.1 Gammaproteobacteria bacterium | reverse complement strand
GATGGCGAGTTTTACCGCGTGGGGGGGCATCAGCCCGTGAAGGTGAACGTGCGAATCATCGCCGCCACCCACCAAAACCTCGAGGATCTGGTGCAAGCAGGGCGATTCCGAGAGGACCTCTTCCATCGCCTAAACGTCATTCGCATCCACCTCCCTTGTCTCGCGGAGCGGCGCGGCGATATCCCCCTGCTGGCACGCCACTTCCTCGCCAGCGCCGCCCAGGAGCTGGGCGGAGAGACCAAGATCCTGCGCCCGGAAACGGAAGACTACATTTCCACCCTGGACTGGCCCGGCAATGTGCGCCAGCTCGAAAACACCTGCCGCTGGCTGACGGTGATGGCCTCGGGGCGAGAGATTCACGTTGGGGACCTACCCCCAGAGCTCCGGCGCGGGGAAACGGAAGTCCTCACCACCACGAACTGGGAATCGGCGCTGCGCAACTGGGCGGACCAGGAACTCGGCCGCCGTCCGGAGGTCGACGGCAGCCCGCTCCTTGACGTCGCCGTCCCCAAGTTCGAGCGCATCATGATCGACGTGGCCCTGAAGCACACCGGTGGCCGGCGGCGGGATGCCTCCAATCTGCTGGGCTGGGGGCGCAATACGCTCACCCGGAAAATCAAGGAGCTGGGCATGGAAGCCGAGAACCCGGAGAGCGACAGCCCGGGGGACGACGCCGAGGACGGGTGACCGCCACGGCAAAGGCAGTCACACTGGGCCTTCCTTGGGAGGGAGGCTCACATGATGCGACGCAACACCATGCTCACCACGGCGCTCTGCGCTGCTTTTCTTCTGGGCTGCGAAGGGTCCCCGCCGGCCCCATGGTCGGTGACGACCCTAGTAGCCCCGGGGCCCTTTCACGGCATTCACGGCCTTGGCTACGACCGGGACGGCCGGCTCCTCGCCGGTAGCGTCGTTGGCGCCACCACCTACGCCGTGGATCGAGACAGCGGCGCCGTCACCGTGGCCCTTCCTGCCCCTGATGGCATGGCCGACGACCTCGCCCTGGCCCCCGACGGCACCCTGGCTTGGACGGGCTTTCTTTCCGGCACCCTTTGGATACAGCGCCCCGGGGAAGCCCCTCAGCGCATTGCCGCGGGCTACCCCGGCGCCAACTCCCTGGCCTTTACCGATGACGGGCGGCTGTTCTTCACCCAGGTGTTCCTCGGTGATGCCCTTTATGAGGCTGATCTTTCCGGCGCCCAGGCGCCGCGCCTGATCATGGAGGGCATGGGCGGCTTGAACGGCTTTGAGATCGGTCCCGATGGCGCGCTCTATGGCCCGCTCTGGTTTAAGGGGCAGATCGCCCGGGTAGACCTCGAGACCGAAACCCTGAGCGTCATCGCCGACGGCTTTGCCATTCCCGCGGCGGTGAATTTTGACAGCCAGGGCCGGCTCTTCACCGTCGATACGCAGAAAGGAGAGGTGCTTGAGGTGAACCGGGACGGCGGAGCGCATCGTCTCATTGCCACCGTGGCCCCCGCCATCGACAACCTGGTGATCACCCCCGACGACCAAATCATCATCTCGAACATGGCGGATAACGCCCTAATCGAAATCGATCCCGATAGCGGCGCCACCCGCACCATCGTCAGCAGCGCCCTCGCCGTGGCCGGCGATCTTGCCGCAACGGAGGCCGGGGACGGCGCCTGGATTGCCGACGTCTTTTCCCTGCGCCGGGTAGACGGCAAGGGCACGGTCACGGAGGCGGCGCGGCAGTATGCGGGCGCCCTTGAGAACCCCCTATCCGTGGGAGCGGGGGCCGGGGAGGTGGCCACGAGCTCCTGGTCCGCTGGGGTCATCCAGCGGTTCGACGCGGCCTCCGGCGCCATCCTTGGCACCTACCATGGGATGGCGAGCCCCATGGACGTGCTGCCCCTTGGCGGCGAGGCCGTGCTGTTCTTGGATTTCCTCGGAGGCCGGCTCGTCGAAGCCAGGGGCCCCCAGCTGGAAGACCAGCGCGTCATCCTTAGCGATCTTGCGGGACCCGTGGCGCTGCTGCGAGACGATGCCGAGCACGTCCTGATCAGTGAGCGGGGAACCGGCCAGGTGCGCCGCGTGAACCTGGCCGACGGGCGTGCGACGGTCGTCGCCAAGGGACTGAAGGCGCCGGAGGGCCTGACCCGCACCCTCGACGGGACGCTGCTGGTCGCCGACGTCGATCAGCGCGCCGTATTCGCCGTGGAGGGGGGCGGGCTCCGGGCCATCGCCGCAGATCTCCCTATTGGGTTTGAAGCGCCGCCCGGGACCCCGGCCGCTTTTATTCCCACGGGTCTTGCCACCCTGGGAGACGGCTCCGTGCTCCTCTCCGCGGACCAAAACGCCAGCGTGCTGCGCCTGACGCCGCGGTGACGCCACCGGCGGTCATTCTCTACGAGCCGGAGATCCCTCCGAACACGGGGAACGTGATCCGGCTCTGTGCCATCACCGGGGCGCCCCTCCACCTCATCGCGCCCCTAGGCTTTGAGCTGGAGGATCGGCGCCTGCGGCGCGCAGGGTTGGATTACCACGAGTTCGCCTCCCTCACGGTCCACGATAGCCTTAAGTCATGCCTGAAGCGCTTCCCCCCAGGCTCGGTTTACGCCTTTACCACCAAGGGCGCCCGTTCTGCCTATGAAGCGCCCCTAGGGAGCGCCGGGGCGCTGCTCTTCGGGCCGGAAACGCGGGGCCTGCCGGATGCCGTGCTGGCAAGCTTTCCCGAAGCGCAGCGGCTGCGCCTGCCCCAGCTACCGGGCCGGCGCTCCCTGAACCTCAGCAACGCCGTGGCCGTCGCCGTCTACGAAGCCTGGCGCCAGCAAGGCTTTCCCCCGGCCCCCTGACCTTCCCGCCGGAGCGGTTTACACTCAGGGTCAGGGGAGGAAAGGTTATGAATGATTCGTCACACCGCGCCTACTGGCGCGCCAATCTCGCGCTCATCGCCCGCTGCCTGGGCCTCTGGTTTATCGCCTCCTTTGGGGGCGGCATTATGTTTCGCGATGCCTTGGACGCCTTCACCATACTGGGTGTCCCCGCAGGCTTTTGGTTTGCCCAGCAGGGGGCGATCTGGGTTTTCCTTGCGGTGCTCGCCTATTACGGCTGGGCAAGCCATCGCCTCGATCAAAAATTCGATGTCGACGACGATTAAGCCATGACCCTACAAACGCTGACCTACCTCGTGGTGGGGGCGAGCTTCGCCCTATACATCGCCATTGCCCTGCGCACCCGGGCTGCCAGCACCGGGGACTTTTACGTCGCGGGCGGCGGCGTCCATCCCATCGCCAATGGCATGGCCACGGCGGCGGACTGGATGAGCGCCGCCTCCTTTATCTCCATGGCGGGCCTCATCGCCTTCCTAGGCTACGACGGCTCGGTCTATCTCATGGGTTGGACCGGCGGCTACGTCCTTCTGGCGCTGCTGCTCGCGCCCTATCTGCGAAAGTTTGGGAAGTTCACCGTTCCCGATTTCATCGGGGACCGCTACGACTCCTCCGCGGCGCGCCTCGTGGCCGTGCTCTGCCTGATCTTTGTGTCCTTTACCTACGTCGCCGGGCAGATGCGCGGCGTCGGCATTGTGTTTTCCCGCTTCCTCGAGGTGGACCTCGGCGTGGGCCTGGTCATCGGCATGGCCATCGTCTTTTTCTACGCCGTGCTCGGCGGCATGAAGGGCATCACCTACACGCAGGTGGCCCAATACTGCGTGCTCATCACCGCCTACACGGTGCCGGCCATCTTCATCGCCCTGCAGGTCACGGGCACGCCGATCCCCCAGCTGGCCTTCGGCGCCACCCTCCCCGGGGAGAGCGTCACGGTGTTGGAAAAGCTCGACGCGGTGGTCACGGAGCTCGGCTTTCGGGCCTATACGGACGGAGCGAAGAGCACCCTCGACGTCTTTTGCGTGACCGCCGCGCTCATGGCCGGCACCGCTGGCCTTCCCCATGTGATCGTGCGCTTCTTTACGGTCCCTAAGGTGTCCGATGCCCGGCGCAGCGCCTTCTGGGCCCTGGCCTTTATCGCCGTGCTCTACACCACCGCACCGGCGGTGGGCGCCCTGGCTCGGCTGAACCTGCACGCTACGCTCCAACCCGGCCCCCTAACCGAACCCGCGGGTAGCCTCGCCTACGCCGAGCGCCCAGGCTGGATGAAAACCTGGGAAGCCACGGGGCTCCTGCGCTTTGAGGATAAAAATGGCGACGGGCGCATCCAGTATTACGGCGATGCCGACCCGGCCTTTTCGGCGCAGGCGGAGACCTACGGCTGGGCCGGCAATGAGCTCACCGTGGACCCAGACATCCTAGTGCTGGCTAATCCAGAAATCGCCCAGCTACCGGACTGGGTCATCGCGCTCATCGCCGCCGGAGGCATTGCGGCGGCCCTGTCCACCGCGGCCGGGCTTCTGCTCGTGATTTCCTCGGCGGTCAGCCACGACCTGCTCCGGCGCACCTTCGTGCCCGAGCTCACGGATAAGCAGGAGCTTCGGGCCGGGCGCCTGGCGGCGGCGGGCGCCATCGTCCTTGCCGGCTACCTGGGCTATAACCCCCCGGGCTTCGTCGCCCAGGTGGTGGCCTTCGCCTTCGGCCTCGCGGCGGCGTCCCTGTTCCCTGCGCTACTCCTGGGAATCTTCAGCCTACGAATGAATGCAGCGGGGGCGATCTCCGGGATGCTCACGGGGCTGCTCTTCACCCTCAGCTACATCGTGGCCTTCAAGGGCGTTTTTATGGCGCCGCTCTTTCCCAACACCGCCGAGGCTTGGTTGCTGGGCATTTCACCGGAGGGGATTGGGGCTGTGGGGATGGTGCTGAACTTCACCGTGGCCTTGACGGTGAGCGCCTTCACGGCGCCGCCGTCGCCGGCCACCCGAGCCCTGGTGGAAAACCTTCGCATTCCTCGGGGCGCGGGGGATGCGAAGGCGCACTAGGCTGCTCGGCTGAAGAGGCTTAGTGGGGCTGGGCGCCCTCCTCGGGGGTGGCGCCGGCCCGCTCCGCCTGCTGCTTCATCGCCTCGTTGTAGAGGGCATCGAAATTCACATGGGCGAGCATGAGCGCCGGGAAGCTACCCCGGGTCACGAGGCTATCCACGCAGGCTCGGGCATAGGGGAACAAGAGCGACGGGCAGTACGCCGATAGCGTGTGCTGGAGCTGGGGGCCCTCAACCCCTTCCACGAAGAAGATGCCCGCTTGGGACAGTTCGCAGATGAAGCCGACCTGATCCTCGTCGTCCCGCGCTTCGAGGGAGAGGGTCAGCACCACCTCGTAGGTGTGCTCCTCAACCTTCTTTGCCCGGCTGTTGATGTCCATTTTCATCTTCGGTTGCCAGGGCTTGGTAAAGACCTCCGGGGCCCGCGGCACTTCGAAGGACACGTCCTTCACATAGATACGCTGAATGCCAAACTGCGGCCCTTGCGGATCCACCGGGCTCTCACTCATGGGGTCTCTCCTTTAGCTGGCGTGTGAAGCAACGCCTCGAGGGCGCCCTGTTGATGAAGTGCGAGTAGGTCCGTAAAGCCCCCAACATGTTGGGTGCCAATCCAAATCTGTGGAACCGTGTGCCGTCCCCCCGCGCGCTGGCGCATCTCTTCCCGACGCGACGGTTCTAGATCGACGCGAATCTCCTCGAAGGAGACGCGGAGGTCGTTGAGGAGCGCTCGAGCTGCCTGGCAGTAGGGGCACGCCGCAGTGCCGTACATCAGCACGGGGGCCATCAGCCACGCCCCTTTACGAGCGGCAGGGACGCCGCCCGCCATCCTGCAAGCCCGCCCTCAAGGCGCAGCACGGGCTCGAACTTGTGCTTGC
>JAURCQ010000117.1 GCA_030828335.1 Gammaproteobacteria bacterium | reverse complement strand
AGAGACGATCGAGCTCCGGAAGACTGAGGGCCGCCCAGGTGGGGCGACCGTGATTACATTGGCCGCTGCGCTCCGTGTGCTCCATGGAACGGAGCAGGGCATTCATCTCGGCGACGGTGAGCGCGCGGTTCGCCCGTACGCTGCCGTGGCACGCCATGGTAGACAGGAGCGCCTCCTCCGCCGCCTGCACCCGCGCGCTGCCGCCCTCCGCTTGAAGATCGGCCAGCACGTCCCGCAGCAACTGCTCCACGTTGGCCTCCGCCAAAAGCGCCGGCACTTCCCGCACGAGCAGCTGCCCCGGGGCGACCCGGTCGACCCGAAGCCCGAGCGCATCCAGGGCCGGCCGGGCTTCCTCGGCGCGATCCGCTTCCCCCTCGCTCACGGCCACGGCCACGGGCACGAGGAGGCGCTGGCTTCGCACCCCCTCGGCCTCCCGGCCCCGCTTCAGGCCCTCATAGGTAATCCGCTCGTGGGCCGCGTGCATATCAACGAGGATCAGCCCGTCCTCGTTCTGCGCCAGGATGTAGATGCCGTGGAGCTGGGCCAGGGCATAGCCCAGGGGCGGGGGGCCCGCTTCCGATTCCGGGGGTAGGGTCGGCGCACCGATGGCGGGGCCGCCTAGGGCAGCACCGCCGGACCCGGGCGGAAAGCCAACCTCAGGCTCAGCGCCGGCGCTGGCCAAGCGCTCATAAAGGGCGAGGGTGGCGCCGGACGCCCGGGCAGACGACCCGAACGCAAGAGCCCCCTGGGGCCGGGGCGCAAAGGCTGGCGGCGCTGAGCCAAGGGCTTCACCGCGGGAGCTATCGTCGGCGGCGGGGGCGGGGGCGCCAAAAACGCTGCGCTTCGCCGCAAGGCGGTGCTCCGGGCGCATATCGCTAATAGCGCGCTTTAGGGTCCCGAAAAGGAAGTCGTGAACCTGACGCTGCTCGCGAAAGCGCACCTCGTGCTTCGTGGGGTGGACATTCACGTCCACCGCATCCGGGGGCAGATCCAGGAAGAGCACGAACGCCGGGTGGCGACCGTGGTACAGCACGTCGCTGTAGGCCTGACGCACGGCGTGGGCGATGACCCGATCTTTCACCGCCCGGCCATTGACGAAAAAGTACTGGAGATCGGCCTGGCTCCGGGAAAAGGTGGGCTCGGCTACCCAGCCATGGAGCCGCAACCCATCCCGGCTGCCGTCCAAAGCGAAGGCCGCGGCCAGGAACGCTTCACCACAAATGGCGCCGACCCGCTCGAGCTGCCGCTCCCCCACTACCGCGGGAAAGTGGCGCACGGCCTTCCCCGGGGTGTGCAGGGCAAAGGTGACCTCCGGGTGGGCCAGGGCTAAGCGCCGAAGCACCTCTTCGATCCGGGTGCTTTCCGTGCGCTCCGTGCGTAGAAACTTTCGCCGCGCGGGGGTGTTGAAGAAGAGGTCTTCCACATCGACGGTGGTGCCCACGGGGTGCGCCGCGGGGTAGCAGTCCACGTTCTCGGCGTGCCCATTAACCACGAGGCGCCAGCCTTCCTCCGCATCCCGATGGCGGGAGGTCAGGGTGACCCGGGCCACGGAGCAAATACTGGCCAGGGCCTCGCCGCGAAAACCGAGCGTGCCCACGGCCTCGAGGTCCTGGAGCCGAGCGATCTTGCTGGTGGCATGGCGCGCCACGGCCAGGGTGAGCTCGTCCTTAGGAATGCCCGAGCCATTGTCCCGAACCCGGAGGCGACGCACGCCCCCCTCTTCCAGTTCCACCTCAATGCGCGTAGCCCCGGCGTCGATCGCATTTTCCACCAGCTCCTTCAGCACCGAGGCCGGGCGCTCGACCACCTCTCCGGCGGCGATCTGATTCGCGAGCTGCGGCGGCAACAGGGCTATGGGCACGGTTTAGCTCCGGGGAATGACCAGCACCTGCCCCACGCGGATGCGGTCCGAGGCGAGGTTGTTCGCCGACTTAAGGCGCGCCGTATCAATGCCATAGCGCGCCGCGATGGTGGACAGGGTATCACCCCGGCGAATTTTGTAGCGCGGCGCATCGGCCAGCTGGGTCTGCCGGGAGGCGAGCAAGGTTCCCGGCGGTGGGGTCTGCTCGAGGTGCGCTCGGACGCCCTCAAAGACCGCCTCCGCCAGCCGGTTCTGATGCCGGGCCGACCGCAGCAGCCGAGCCTCCTCGGGATTGGAGATAAAGCCCGTTTCCACCAACAGGGAGGGGATATCCGGGGATTTCAGCACCACGAAGCCCGCCTGCTCCACCCGCTTGCTGTGCAGCCGGGTACGTGCCCCAAGGGCATCCACCACTCGCCCCCCAGCTAAGAGGCTTTGGCTCAAGGTCCCGGTCATGGCGATATCGATGAGCACCTGGGCCAGCACCGGGTCCCGGTCCGCGAGGCTCACGGCGCCCACCCCGCCGATCAAATCGGACTGGTTTTCCTTCGCCGCCAGCCAGCGTGCGCTTTCGCTCGTGGCCCCACGCTGGGAGAGGGCGTAGACCGAGGCGCCCCGGGGCTGGGGGGAATCGAAAGCATCCGCGTGAATGGAAATGAAGAAATCGGCGCGGAGATCCCGGGCCCGGGCCGTGCGACGGCGCAGGGGGACGTAATAATCGCCGGTGCGGATGAGTTCTCCCCGAAAGCCCGACGTCGCGTCGAACTTCGCCTTTAGACGCTGGGCAATGGTCAGCACCACATCCTTTTCCCGGACCCCGCCCGGGCCCAGGGCCCCCGGGTCCTCGCCCCCGTGCCCCGCATCGATGGCAATCACGACGTCCCGCTGGGTATCGGCCACGGGGGGCGGCGCCGCGGCCACCGTACCCTGGGGGCGAAGGTCCACCACCAAGCGATGCCCCATCCCCGCGACCGGGTCCAGGGCAAACACCGTGTGGTCATGGGGACCGGTGAGGTCGAGGACGAGGCGTAGCTCGCCCCCGGCTTTTTCCGCACTCCGCACCCTCGCCAGGGTGGTCTGCGCCAAGGGCAAGCGGGCCAGATCAAAGGCGAGGTTCGTGTTTGCCAAATCGAGCACGAGGCGCGCCGGATTCTTGAGCGCAAAGGCCGACCAGCGGGCCGGCGCGGAAAGATCGAGGACGAGGCGCGTGTGCTCCGGGCCCGCGTGGGTACGCATACCTTGAATGGAGGTGGCGCCCAGGGGGCCGGCGAGCAGCAGCAGCGCTAGCAGCGTCCCCGCCCGGCCCCGGCGCAGGCCGAGCCGCGCAAAACCGGCTAGGAATTGACCCATGGGGAACACGAACCCCGCACGCTGACCGCCCAGTGACGTCGTCAGTCTGGGCAGTCCTCTCCCCTTTCGCAAGGGGTCCGCGAGCGGTCAGGGCTGGGGGACGGCCCCGTAGACGCGCCGCCCTTCGCCTTCGAGCTCAAAGCGCAGCGTGAGGGTCGCCGGCGGCAAGAGTCCTTCGCCCCGCTCGGGCCACTCAAAGAACAGCATGGCCGCCTCCTCGAGTAGCTCCCGGAGCCCCAGGGCGTGAAGCTCCTCGGGATCGGCGAGGCGATAGAGGTCGAAGTGCACGATGACGAGATCCCCCAGCTCATAGCGCTCGAGGAGGGTGTAGGTGGGCGAGCGCACCGCGCCCCCATAGCCCAGAGCCCGAAGCGCGCCCCGCACTAGGGTGGTCTTGCCGGCGCCAAGATCGCCGTAAAGATAGACCACCTGGGGGCGCGGAAGGGCCTTAAGCTGAGCGCCAAGGGCCAGGGTGGCCGCCTCATTCGCCAACCAGTGATTCCCCGCCAGGGCGCTCATGACGCCCAGGCCTTCAGCAGGGGCCCAAATTCGTCAAAAAGATCTCGGGCCAGGAGGCTCGGCCCCCGGTGCTCCGCCGCCCGGTCCCCGGCTTCACCGTGAAGCTGCACCGCCGCGGTGAGCGCCGCCTCCGCCGCCAGCCCCTGGGCCCAAAGCCCCACGGTCAGCCCGGCGAGCCCATCCCCCATGCCTGCCGTAGCCATGGCGCTATTGCCCCCGAGGCTCACCGCCAGCCCAGCCTCGCTCGCAATGATCGCCCCCGCCCCCTTAAGTACGGTAGGTACCCCGTAGCCCTGGGCGAGGGCCTCGGCCGCGGCAAAGCGGTCCGACTCCACGGCAGCGGTGGGGCAGCCAAGCAGGCGCCCCGCCTCCCCGGGGTGAGGGGTGAGGAGGGCGGGAAAGGGGAGGGCGCGAGGCCCCGGCTCGGCCAAGAGGGTTAGGCCATCGGCGTCGAAAACCGTGGGCAGGCGCGCCTCTAGCACGGCCCCGAAAAGCTGCCGGGCCCAGCCATCAAGCCCGAGCCCCGGGCCCAGCAGGACCGCGTCGGCGCGGGCCAGGAGGGGCGCAAGATCCCGGCGATGGGCGACGCCTCGCACCATCAGCTCCGGGCACCGGGCCAGGGCCGGCGCCACGTGATCCGGCGCCGTGGCCAGGGTGACGGCGCCGGCGCCGGCGCGCAGCGCCGCCTCTGCCGCTAAAAGGCCAGCCCCGCCCATGCCCACGCCACCGGCCACCACCAGCACGCGGCCAAAAATGCCCTTATGGGCAGCGGCGGGCCGAGGCAAAGCCCCGGTGGGCCGGGGGCCTAGGAGGGTCACCGTCCCCTCGGGCGGCTCGGCGGGGGGCGCGCAGGCAAGATCGGCATGGGTCAGGGTCCCAACCCAATTCCGGGCTTCCCCGGTGAAGGCGCCGCGCTTAGGCAGCAGTAGGCTTTGGGTCACCGTCGCCCGCAGAACCGCGCCCGGGGCCGCGCCCGTGTCGGCGTTCAGGCCGCTGGGCAAATCTAGCGCCAGCACCGGCACACCCTGCGCATTCACCCGCTCAAAGCAGTGCGCCAGCGCCCCGCCCACGGGGCGGGCAGCCCCCGTGCCGAGCAGCCCGTCCACCACCACATCAAATTCGCAAGGATCGAATTGTTCGAAGGGGGCCTGGGGCACCCCGGCGGCCGCCGCAAAGCCCTGGGCGCGTTGCGCGTCCGCGCTTTTAGGCGGCGAGAGGTAGAAAAGCATGCAGCGGAGCCCCCGGCCCTGCGCCAAGCCCGCAAGCACCGCGCCGTCCCCACCGTTATGGCCCGGCCCCGCCAGCACCGCTACCCGACGGGCGTCGGGCCAGGACCCTTGCAACGTCGCCAGCGCCGCCTCGGCGGCCCGGCGCATGAGCCGGAGCCCAGGCACGCCCTCAGCCTGGAGCGCGCGATCGTGCGCCTGGGCGGCGGCGGCCGTGTAGGCCAGGGCATCGCTCATGCCCGGAACGGGGGCGCAGGTCATGGGGGCTTTCTCCGCGTAGCAGGGCCGGGGCAGTATAGGGCCTCCCCCCGTCCCCTGCAGGTATCCCATGAGCGATGGAGCACCTCCCGCCAGCCCAGCGGCGCTCGACGCGCTGCGTCGACGCCTGGACGGCTGGGCCCGGGAGCTCGGCTTTGAGGCGCTGGGGGTCACGGACGTGGACGCCGGGCCCCACCGGGACTATCTCGCCCAGTGGCTGGCCCAGGGCCACCACGGCTCCATGCTCTGGATGGAGCGCCATGAAGCCCTGCGGAGCGACCCCACCGGGCTCTTGCCCGGGACCCTTCGGGTCATCAGTGTTCGCATGAACTACCGGCCCCGGGACGACGACCCGGAGGCCGTGCTCGCCGACCCCCGGAAGGCCTACATCGCCCGCTACGCCCTCGGTCGCGACTACCACAAGGTGCTTCGGCCCCGCCTCGCCCGCCTGGCGGAACGCATGGAACGGGAAGCGGGGGGGCAGCACCGAGCCCTCACGGACTCCGCGCCCCTCCTGGAGAAGGCCTATGGGGAGAAGGCCGGGCTGGGCTGGATCGGCAAAAACACG
>JAURCQ010000116.1 GCA_030828335.1 Gammaproteobacteria bacterium | reverse complement strand
GAGCGCCGCTTCCCGCGCCACCCCCGCACCGGTGATGCCCCCGCCGATCACCAGAAGATCGAAGCGCTCGCTGCTTAAGCGCTGAAGTTGGGCCGAGCGGTCCTTGCTGGCGAGGGGCGTGGTCACGGAAAGGCTCCTTATTCTACTTGGTGAGTATGCCTGCCCTCTATGAATCACCCATGAAGGGCTGACAAAGGGCCTTGCGGACCTAGCGCACAAGGGTCTGCGCTTTTTCCCAGGGGCCTGGGCCGGGGAAAGCCCTTTTGGGCCAAATTCTAGGTAGACACTTGGCGTGAATTGAGGTGGGCTATAAAGGGTTTTTAAGCAGCCCAAATAAACCATAAGTGGGTATTCACATTCGGTTTCAACCCAGAATCAGCATTTTGTGGGTTTTATTAGCCAGCGGTTTCGCGTTCATGTAGATACACAGAACATGGGCCAGCTCAGCGCTAAGCCGCGTCATTGCTGGCCTGACCACCACCCCTCCCCGTGTTCGATGTAGATACTTGGGCCTATTAGAAGTGGGTTTCGAAACCGAAAAATCGGTCCAAATCACCCTAAAAGTGGGCAGAATAAGACGCCGAAATGGCCTTTAGACGCGCTAAAGTGGGAGAGCAGAACGCGAGGTTTCGCGTTCATGTAGATACCTAGAAATTCGCCTAAAGGGGCTTTCCCGGCGCCGCCCCAAATGGGTGCACAGGCCCCTAAGTCCCGGATGCCTCCTAGGGGCGATAGCGCAGGGTCGCGAAGAGCGAGAAGTCCGACGCACTCCCGGGCCGCAAATCCTCGCTGAAGCCGAAGTCTACAGCGAAGGCCCCCGAGGAACGCCAGCGGAGACCAAGAAGCCCCTGGACGCTCCAGCCCCCGAGGGGCGTCAGCGGCGCATCGAGCAGCGCCGAATGCCCATCCAGCTGCCCCAGCAGGGACCACCGGGAGCTCAAGGGCCAGGCGAGGGCCAGGGAGCCAAAGCCGGCCAGATCTTTTCGATCGAAGGGGGCGAAATCCGAAGCGGTCCCCGCCAGCACGCCGCCCTGAAGGGTCAGCGCCAGCGGCCCGAGGGGCCGAGCCAGGGCGAGGGCCAAGCTGCCCTCCCAGGCATCGCTCCCCCAAAGTTCCGAAGCGGACCCCGTGGGAAGCTCCAGCTGGGCCCGCAGGGTCAGCACGGAGGCACCGTCATCGACGAGGGTCCGGGCAAGCCCGAGCTGCACATCACCGAGGCTCGAGCGCCGCTGGTCCACGGCAAAGGCCGAGGCCCCGGCCTCAGAAGCCAAAAGCGCAACGGCCCCCGTGGGCGCCCGATCGCGCCCGCCCTCGGGAAGGCCCCATAGGGAGTGCCAGCCGTCAATGGGCTGATCGAGCACGCCGCCCCCGCGGGTCCCAAAGGGCACGGTGAGGGACGCCGCCCAGCCCGGGGCGAGGCCCCGCTCGAGGCGCAGGGTGCCCACGAGGCTCTCCCCGTCTAGGCGGACGGAAGCATCGCCCCGCTGGTTAGTGGTGAAATCGCTGGCCCAATCGAGGGCTAGATCGGCGGCGAGCACGCCCGGCGCCGGCAGGACCGCGCTGGCCGCCCGCGGCAGGCCCAGGGTTGCGCTCACCGGGGAAGTGTTCCGCCAGAGCACGGGGCCAAGCCCGTCAGAAGCGGCAGCCGCAGACGCCGCGGCAGCCGCCAGAGAAGCCGGGGCCCCCAAAGCGAGCATCCCGAGCGCAAACGCCAGGGCCCGAGCCCAGAGAGCGCCCCGAAGCCCCACGGCCAAAGCCCCTAGTTCACCGCGCGATCGCGCCCAGCCCAGAAGGGCGCGCGCAGATCGGTCTTGAGGATCTTCCCGGGGCCGCTCTTCGGCAGCTCGTCCTCGGAGAAGCTGATGGACCGTGGCACCTTGAAGCCAGCGATGCGGGCCTTGCAGTGGGCGACGAGATCGGCCTCGGAGACGTCCTGGCCGGCCTTCCTTACCACCACCGCGTGCACCGCTTCCCCCCACTGCTCGCTCGGGATGCCAATCACCGCGCATTCCTGCACGGTGGGGTGGCTGTAGAGCGCGTCCTCCACCTCCGCGGAGTACACGTTCTCGCCACCGGAGACGATCATGTCCTTCAGGCGATCGACGATGAAAAGAAAGCCGTCCTCGTCGAAATAGCCCGCATCGCCGGTGTGCATGTAGCCACCGCGCAGGGCCTCGGCGGTGAGCTCCGGCTGCTGCCAGTAGCCCTGCATAACCATGGGGCCGCGAACGCAAATCTCCCCGATCTGCCCCCGGGGCACGGGGGAATCGTCGGGACCGAGCACCACCACATCGGCGTTATAGGCCGGCTGGCCGGCGGAGGCGGTCTTCCCCGCCTTCGGGCCCTCAAACGCGTGATACTCCGGGGTCAGCACGGTGGCCACGGGGGACAGTTCGGTCATGCCGTAGGACTGAAGGAAGCGCACCCCGGGGAGCTTCGCCATGGCCTCGCGAAGGAGCGCCTCGGGCATGGGGGACGCGCCATAGGTCAGGAGCTTCAGCGCCGACAGATTGGTGGTCGAAAGGGCCGGCTCGCGCACCAGCCGCGCCAACATGGTGGGCACGATGATCGTGATGGTCACCCCTTCCGCTTCCAGGGTCTTCAGGAAGGGGCCGGGCTCGAAGCGGGGAATCACCACGTGGCGACCGCCGGCAAGGGTCGTGGAGAAGATGCGCGCACCGCCGGCGACGTGGAACATGGGGGAGACGTGCAGGTGCACGCTATCGTCCCGGATGTCCATGTTGAGCATGGCCGTAAGGGAATTCGCCAGGATGTTGTTATGGCTCAGCATGACGCCCTTGGAGCGCCCCGTCGTGCCCCCGGTGTAAAACAGGCAGGCGAGGTCGTCCTTCCCCGCGCCCTGATCGGCGAGGCGCGGCGCTTCGGCCACGGTGTCGAAGCTTTCCCAGCCTTCCGGGGCTAAGCCCGCATCGGCAAAGAGGCAATGGGTCAAGCCGCACGCCTCCCGCAGCGCTTCCACCCGGGGGGCGTGATCTCCATCGGCGCAGACCACCTTCGTGCCCGAATCCTCCAGGGCATAGGCGAGCTCGGGCCCGGCCCAGCGCGTATTCAGGGGCACGGCCACGGCGCCGGCCCAGAAGCAGGCATAGAAGAACTCGACGTAGCGGGCGCTATTGTGAGAGACCATGGCCACCCGATCCCCCGGCGCCACGCCCCGGGCGGCAAGACCGCCGGCGAGGCGGGCGACCCGATCCTCAAAGGCGGACCAGCTGAGGCGATAGTCCCCCTCGACCAGGGCCAGGCGGTCCCCCTGAAGCTGGGCGGAGCGGCGGAGGGTCTGGGCGAGGTACATAGGGCATCCTTACACAAGGGAACGGGCCAAAGGGCAGCGCCGGATTCTCAAAGGCGAGGGCGGAAACTGCAAGGGCGCGAGGCCCTGGCTGACCCGGCGAAGCGCAAGATTCGGGTCGCCTAGCCCCAGGGGCCCGCCTATGCTGAGGCCTCAAACGTCAGGAGAGCCCCCATGGATTCAACCTTTGCCCTCATGCAGGAAGCCATGGCCCTCCTCGATGCGGCGCAGGCCCGGCGCGACACCCTCAGCCTAGAGGAGCTCGCCGGGGCCCTTGGGCTCAGCCCAAGCCACTTTCAGCGCACCTTTAGCCGCTGGGTGGGGGTATCCCCCAAGCGCTACCTTCAGTATCTCCAGCTCGATCACGCCAAGGCCCTGTTGAAGGACCACAGCGTGCTGGACACCACCCTCGCCCTGGGGCTCTCGAGCCCCAGTCGGCTCCACGATCTCTTTCTGCGCTGGGAAGCCATGGCCCCCGGCGCGGCGGCCCAGGGGGGCGCGGGGCTCACCATCGCCTGGGGCACCTTCGAAAGCCCCTTCGGCCCCGTGGTCGCGGCCGGAACGAGCCAAGGCCTCTGCGGCCTTGCCTTTACCGCCGAGCTAGGGGAACAGGGGGCCCGCTTTGACCTCAAGCGGCGCTGGCCCGAGGCCACCTGGGAGGAACGGCCCGAAGCGCTGAGAAGCTGGGTGGACAACGCCTTTGCCCGGCGCGGGGCGGTGCCCCTAGCCGTAGCCGGAGGGCCCTTCGACCTCAAGGTGTGGCAAGCGCTCATCGCTATCCCCGAGGGGGCTGTGGCCACCTACTCCCACATCGCCGAAGCCATCGGAAACCCGAAGGCCGTGCGCGCCGTGGGCAGCGCCGTGGGACGCAATCCCCTGGCGTGGCTCATTCCCTGCCATCGGGTGCTGCGCCGCGATGGCGCCCTCGGCGGCTACCACTGGGGCTTGCCCGTGAAACGCGGGCTCCTGGCCTGGGAGAGCGCCCGCCGCGATAGCGCAGCGGCGGCGCCCTCAGAAGCGATGGCCTAGCCCTGGCCTAGCCGGGACCTAGGCCGTGCTCTTCACCTGACCGCCGTCCACCACCCAGGTGGCGCCGGTGACGAAGGCCGCCCGGGGGGAGGTCAGGAACGCCACCACGTCGGCGATTTCCCGCACGGTGCCAAAGCGCTTGAGCGCCACTTCCCAGTCGATCCAGCGTTGCCACGCATCGGGGCGGGCCGCCACGTTCCGCTCCCAGGAGCCGCCGGGGAACAGGATGTTGCCTGGCGCCACGGAGTTCACCCGCACGGCGGGGCCCACTTCCTTAGCCAGATTGGCGACAAAGTGATTCAGCCCCGCCTTCGCAATGCCGTAGCTATGGGGCGCGCCGAGGGCGTTCACCCCGGCGATGGAGGAAATCACCGTCAGGCTCGTGCCCTCCAGGCCCTGCAGGTGGCGCATGGCCTCCCGAGCCAGGCGCACCGTTCCCGTGAGGTTTTGCTCTAGGGCATAGGCGAGGTCGTCGTCATTGACGTCCCACCCAGGCTTCAGCCCCCCGCCCCCGACGTTGGCGATGACCGCATCCACCCCGCCGAAGGCCGCCTCCATGGCGGCAAAGGCGCCGGTGATGCCGTCCGTCGCGGTCATGTCCGCCGCGTGCTGGGCCACCCGATCCCCATGCTGCACCGCAAAGGCCTCATAAGCCGCCTGCAGAGGTCCCGGGCTCCGCCCCGTGAGGAGCACCTTCGCCCCCTCCTCCAGCAGCGCCTCCGCAATGCCCTGTCCAATGCCCTGGCTGGCGCCCGCCACCAGCACCCGCGTGCCCGAAAGTCCTAGATCCATAGCCTTCCCCTCCTCCGTTCCTTAAGCTCAGGCCCAAGCATGCCATCCCCAGGGAGCGCCGTGACCTTCACCGATGATCTTTCCCTCCTAAGCCGCCTCCTGGGCCACCCCGTGGTGAGCCTCGAGCGGGAGCGCGCGCCCATGATGGATCTGGAACGGATCACTGCCGTGGTGCTGGCCCCGGACCGGGCCATTCCCCTGCCGCCGAACAACGTCTTAAGGAATCTGGGGGAGGTGGCCGAGCTGCGCGCCCTGCTCGAGGGGTGGTCCAGGCAGGAAGCGGAAACGCTGAAGGGACGGGTCCGGGCGGGAGACCTCGAGGCTTCCCCGGAAGCCCTCGAGGCGGAAATGCTGGCGGTCGCCCAGGGGTTATAGACCGGGCCTGCGGATTGCAAGCCCCTAAAAGCGCCGCTGGGGATGCCGGTAGGTCACGGAGAAATAGCCGTAGGCGGGATCGCCCTGCCCCGAGGCGTTCGGCGCCTGGCGCATAAAGCGCCCGTGCTTAAAGAGCGCGATGCCGCCGTCGAGGGTCCAGCGCGGATGCGGCCGCCAGACGAGGCGCGCATCGAGCTGCGTGCCCACATCATCACCGCTTTCGCCGGCGGGGTCGCGCACCCCGGAGCCGATCTGGGCGTCCCGCGGGGCATCGAGCCAAACGGCGCGCAGCGTCGCCTGGGCCG
>JAURCQ010000115.1 GCA_030828335.1 Gammaproteobacteria bacterium | reverse complement strand
GGCGGCGAGGAAGGGGGCGGGGACGCGCACGGGAAAGGGACTCGCCGCGTCGGGCGCGAGGGTGGCGCGATGCGCCTCAAGGCCCAGGGCCACGAGGAGCGCCTCCGGAGTGCGCAGGGCGTCCCGGAGCAGCTTGCGCCAATCCTCGGGCTGCCCAGATTCCAAGCTTATAGGTATCATCACGCCCCGCTGCCAGGGTAGAGGAAAGGGGAACGGCGATTTCGCCCCCCGCCGTGCCCGGGCCTTTGGCCTTTGCCCAGGGTTCGCCGCTGGCGGGCCCCTATTATCCGCATTGGCGACTTGGGAGACATCATGGCGTCCTACTCTACTAACGAATTTCGCTCAGGGCTGAAGGTGCTCCTCGACGGAGAGCCCTGCGCCATCATGGAAAACGAGTTTGTGAAGCCCGGGAAGGGCCAGGCCTTTAACCGCGTGCGCCTTCGCAACCTCAAAACCGGCCGCATGTGGGAACGCACCTTCAAGTCCGGGGAATCCATCGAAGCCGCGGACGTGATGGAACTCGACATGGAGTACCTCTACACCGACGGTGAGTTCTACCACTTCATGAAGACCGATGGCAGCTTCGAGCAGGTCGCCGCCTCCGCCTCCGCCGTGGGGGACACCAAGGAGTGGCTGAAGGAGCAAGAGTCCTACCAGATCGTGCTCTGGAACGAGGACCCGATCTCCGTGACGGCGCCGAACTTCATCGAGCTTGAGGTGGTGCAAACCGATCCAGGCATTAAGGGCGATACGGCGCAGGGGGGCTCCAAGCCCGCGACCCTGTCCACGGGCGCCGTGGTGAAGGTGCCCCTCTTCGTCAACCAAGGCGAAATCATTCGCGTCGATACGCGCAGCTCCGAATACCAGAGCCGCGCCAAGGGCTAGCCATGGCCGAGCACCCCTGGGCCCCCGGGGGGGACCGGGCGGGGTGGCAACGCCGCGCCGAGCTCTTCGCCTATCTGCGAAGGTTTTTTGCCGAGCGCGGGGTGCTAGAAGTCGACACCCCGGTGCTGGGGCGCCTCGGGGTCACGGACCCCGCCCTGGAGGCTCCGGCCGCGGAGGGCGGCGCCCTCCAAACCTCTCCAGAATATTTCATGAAGCGGCTTTTGGCCGCGGGAAGCGGACCGATCTATCAGCTCGCCCGGGCCTTTCGCAGCGGTGAGGTGGGCCGGCGCCACAATCCGGAATTTCTGCTGCTTGAGTGGTACCGACCGGGCTTTGACGACGAAGCCCTGCGCCGAGAGATGGATGATCTCCTTGCGCCCCTGCTGCCGGGCTTTCCGGCTCAGCGTCTCCCCTTCGATGCCCTGCTTAAGCAGGTGTTTGGGCTGGCCTGGCGTGAGGTACCGGCGTCCGCCTGGGCCGAGGCCCTCGCAGCGCACTGGGCGGCCCTGGGACGGGAAGGGGATCCCCTGGCCCTGGCTGAGGGCGACGCCCTGACGGTCCTGGAGTGGCTCTACGGCGAGGCGTCGGAAACGCTTCAGGCACCGACCTTCATCACGGATTTCCCCCCGGCCCTGGCCTCCCTGGCGGCGCTGCGTCCCGGCGGAGAGACGGCCGCGCGCTTCGAGCTCGTGGTGGCCGGGGTGGAGTTGGCTAACGGTTTTGAGGAGCTGGGCTGCGCGGAAACCCAGCGGGACCGCTTTGAAGCCGATCGGGCCCGGCGCCGGCAACTGGGCAAGCCCGATGTTCCAGTGGATGAGGCGCTCCTCGCGGCCCTCGAAGCGGGCTTGCCGCCCTGCGCCGGGGTGGCCTTGGGGGTGGATCGGGTGCTCATGCTCATGACCGGGGCCGCCGGCCTCGATGAGGTGATGCCCTTCAGCTGGGCACGGCGTTAGCCTTCCAGTAGCGCTTCCCCTAGGCGCAGCGGCGCGCCCGGTTCCCGGGGTTGCCAGTCCTGTCCTAGGGCGCTCCGAAGGCGCTCGGAGAGCAGCACGATCACCGTGGAGCCCAGCTCAAAGGCCCCGAGCGCTTCCCCTAACGCCACCTCAGCGGCCCCGCCCTCGTGCCAGCCTGCGGCGCTTTCGGCCGTGACCCGGCCGGTCCAGCGGGTGCGCATGGCGCCCACGATCAGGGCCCCCACGAGCACGAGCGCAAAGGGCCCGCCGGGGGTTTCAAACTCGAGTACCACTCGCTCATTGCGGGCAAAGAGCCCCGGGCGCGTGGCGGCGGTGGCGGGATTCACGGAGAACAGACCCCCGGGCACGTAGCGCAAAGCCGTGAGCGTGCCTGCGAGGGGCATGTGGATCTGGTGATAATCCCGGGGGGCGAGGTAGATCGTCGCGAAGGCGCCGCCGTCGTAGGCCTTAGCGTCCCCGGCCAGAAGGGCCGCCGCGGAGTAGTCGATGCCCTTGGCTTGGAACAGCTGGCCGGCGCGGATCGGCCCTTGCGCCGAGAGGGCCCCGTCGCAGGGGCTCGAAAGTATCGTCGGGTCTTCGGGCCAGCTTCGGGCCCCGGGCTTTAGATCCCTCGTAAAAAAGGCGTTAAAGCGATGAAAGGCTTCGGGGCGGGTTTCCACGGCTTCGCCGAGGTCGACCTTGAATACGGCGACGAAGGCGCGAATGGCCAGGGTGGTGAGCCAGCCGCCCTCCCAGCGCGCGAAGGCTCCCGCGAGGCGGGTGAGCAGCGCCTTCGGTAGGCGATGCTGGAGCCAGAGGAAGCGCTGGGCGCGGGCAAGATCAACCATGGGGGTGCGGTCCTTCCGTAATGGGCGTCGTCGGGTGATTGCCCCACTCGCCCCAGCTTCCAGCGTAGGCGCGGATCGGCCAGCCGAGGAGGCGCCCCGCAAGGTAGCTGAGCCCCGAGCGATGGTGGCTGTGGCAATGGGTAATGATCGGGCGGGTGCCGTCGATGCCTGCTTCCGTAAGCCAGTGCGCTAAATCGGCGCGCAGCCGCCCGCTGCGCTGAGCGTCAAGAAGCGTAGTGATGGGGACGTTCACCGCGCCCGGGATGTGGCCGTTGCGCGCCGCCGTGCGCTGGAATCCTGCGTATTCTGCCGGGCTTCGGGCGTCCCAAAGGCAGTGTGTGCCCGCGGCCAGGGCCGCTTCCACGCTTTCCAGGGTGGCCCAGGGCTCGGGGTTTGGAAAGGCGCTAAGAGGCGCGGTCTCGGCCACGGGGAAGGGCGCGGGCGGCGCGCCGCGCTCCAGGGGCCGGCCGGCTTCGGCCCAGGCGATCAGACCGCCATCAATCACGGCCCAGGCGTCGATGCCAAAGAGCTCCAGGGTCCACACCGCGCGTCCGGCCCAAGCGCCCCCTTCGTCGTCGTAGAGCACCACCGGGGCCTTGCCCGCCCAAGCCTCCGGGCCGAGGGCTGCGGCTAGGGTTTGGCGCAGGCGCTCCGGGTCTTTGGGGTTCCCCGGCGCGGGCCCAAAGCCCAGGAGTAGATCCATGGGGTTCAAAAGCCCGGCGCCGGGGAGGTGGGCCTGGGCAAAGCGCTGCGGAGCACCGACATCCAGCAGGCAAAGCGCAGGCGCCGCGGCGGCGAGGGCGTCGAAGGCCTCAAGAGAGAGGCAGCGATCAGCGTTCATAGGACCTCCGGACCCGCTTGGCATTGGCGATAGCGTGTGACGCGCTCGGCGTCGAGGGTGCCATCGGCGAGCGCTGCCTGCACCCCGCAGCCGGGTTCCCGGTCGTGGGCGCAATCGCGAAAGCGGCAATGGGCGGCAGCAGCGGCCACATCGGGAAAGGTTTTGGCGAGGGCCCAGGCGCTGACGGGCAGGGGAACGAAGCGCCGGAGCCCCGGGGCGTCGATAAGGGTGCCATCGGTGAGGCTGGCGCCCAGGGGATAGAGACGCACTACGCTGGTGGTGTGCCGGCCCCGGCCAAGGCCCCGGTTTAGTCGCTCCGATAGGCTGCCAACCTTGGCGGCAGCTTCGGGCATGAGGGCGTTTAAGAGGGACGATTTTCCCACCCCGGACTGGCCGGCGAAGGCCGCTCGGCGACCCTGAAGCGCGGTGCGTAGAGCCTCGATGCCCTCGCCGGCGTGGGCGCTGAGGCGAAAAACGCGAAAGCCCAGGGCGGAGAAGGCCTCGTGAAGCGCTTCTGCCTCGGGGCTGGCGAGGTCGCATTTATTGTGCAGAAGCCAGGGCTCGAGGCCGGCGTCGAAGGCGGCGGCCAGGAGCGGATCCAAAAGATCGCCGTGGGGCGCTGGGGCGCTGGCAAAGGTAATGAGCAGGGTGTCGAGGTTAGCGCAGATCGGTCGCGTCCCCCGGGCCGTTTGCCGCTCCAGCAGCGTTTGCCGGGGCAGGGCCTCTACGGCGAGCACCGTGTCTCCCTCTTTCTTCAGGCGCACCTCATCCCCGGCCACGAGGGGCGGCAGGGCGCTGCGGAGCGCGCAGCGGGTCGGAGTCAGGGTCGACTCCGGTGCGACGAGCAGTTCATGGCCTAGGTGGGACAGCACGACGGCCCGGGTCACGGGCGCGGCTCCGCCGTGGCCTTTGCTAAACTGCGCGCCGGCCCCCCGGCCCCCTTCCGCGAAAGGAGCTTTCCATGGCCCAGCACCCCCCTATGATCTGGATGGATTTGGAAATGACCGGCCTCGATCCGGAGGAGAACGTCATTATCGAGATGGCCACCCTGGTCACGGAC
This sequence comes from Gammaproteobacteria bacterium, assembly GCA_030828335.1. Classification (GTDB taxonomy): domain Bacteria; phylum Pseudomonadota; class Gammaproteobacteria; order Pseudomonadales; family Azotimanducaceae; genus Salivita. Next base: position 1,256 of record JAURCQ010000115.1, on the reverse strand, counting down.
AGCGATCTTCAGATTCTGGCCGAGGGACCGGTCTTTGCGATTCATCACGGTGAAGCCGAGCTGGACAAGATGGATGAGTGGAACTGGACCCACCACGGTGGCTCGGGGCTGGTGGATCGGGTGCGCGCCAGCACCGTGTCCACGGCGCAGGCCGAGGCTGAAACGCTGGCCTTCCTCCAGGGCTTTGCGGAGCCCGGGCAGGCGCCGCTCTGTGGCAATTCCATTCATCAAGATCGTCGATTCCTTCGCCGGCACATGCCGACCCTCGAGGCTTTCTTCCATTATCGCCTGATTGACGTCAGCACGGTGAAGGGCCTCGCCGCGCGCTGGTATCCCGAGGCCTACGCGGGGGTTCAGAAGCAGGGGCGCCATTTGGCCCTAGACGATATCCGCGATTCCATCGCCGAGCTGGCCCACTACCGGCGGACCATCTTCAAGGCGCCTTAGCGGCCTGCTCCGCGAGGGCCCAGGTCAGGTGCTCCCGCACCATGGGGCTTGCGGTTTCCAAGCGTTCCCGAAGGGCGGCGACGATCGCGGGATCAAAGGGCGCATTTCCCAGGGCCACGGCCAAATTACGTTGCCAGCCCTCATAGCCCGGGCGCCGCAGCGGGCTGCCGGCGGTGCGTGCCGACCAGATCCCTTCATCCCAGCGAAAAAAGTCGAGGAGCGCGCCGCCGTCAAAATCATTCCTCGGGGCGAAGTCCCGTTCCTCCGTGGGTCTTGAAAACTTCGTGAAGGGGCACACCAGCTGGCAGTCATCGCAGCCAAAAATGCGATTGCCCAGGGGGCGGCGAAGCGCTTCGGGAATGGGGCCTTTATTCTCGATGGTTTGGTAGGCAAGGCAGCGCCGGGCGTCGAGCTGCCGGGGCCCGCGGAAGGCGTTCGTGGGGCAAGCGCTCAGGCAGCGGCTGCAGGTGCCGCAGGGGTCGCCGGTGCTGGGGTCGTCGATGGGCAGGGGCAGGGTGCTCAAAATCTCCCCGAGCAAAAACCAGGAGCCGGCCGTCTTGTTGATCAGGTTCGTGTGTTTGCCGATCCAGCCAAGCCCGGAGTTTTCGGCGAGCGGTTTTTCAAGAACCGGGGCGCTGTCGACGAAGACACGGTAGCCAAAGGGCCCGATGTGTTCCTCGATCTTCGATGCCAGTTTCTGTAGCCGGTGTCTGAGCACCTTGTGATAGTCTCGCCCGAGGGCATAGCGCGATATATAGGCTTTGCGCGGATGGTCGAGCATATGCTCCGCCGGTTCGTCCGCGGCAGGC
>JAURCQ010000114.1 GCA_030828335.1 Gammaproteobacteria bacterium | reverse complement strand
GGAGGTCCGCCGGGCGCGCACGGTCATGCACGGCAAAACCTCCCCCATCCATCATGAAGGCGAGGGCGTTTTCCGGGGCCTGCCCCAGCCCATGACGGCCACCCGCTACCATTCCTTGATCGTTGGCTGGGATAGCCTGCCCGACTGCCTCGAGGTCACGGCCTGGACCGAAACCCCCGAGGGCGAGAAGGACGAGATCATGGGCCTGCGCCATCGCACGCTACCCGTGGAGGGGGTGCAATTTCATCCCGAGTCGATCTTCTCTCCCCAGGGCAAAACCCTGTTAGAGAATTTCCTCGAGGGGAGGCTGGGATCATGAGCCACCCCATCACGGAAGACCTAGACCGCCTGGCCCGGGGAGAAACCCTCCCCCAGGAAGGCGCCCGGGACCTCATGCTGGCCATCATGGGCGGCGAGGCCAGCGAAGCCCAAATTGCGGCGGTGCTCATGGCGCTGCGCCTGCGCGGGGAAACGGTCGCCGAAATTTCCGGCGCCGCCGAGGCCATGCGGTCCCTCGCCACCGCTGTCCCTACGCCCTTCGAGGATCTCATCGACACCTGCGGCACCGGGGGGACGGGGCACAAGCTCTTCAACGTCTCCACCGCTTCGGCCTTCGTCGCCGCGGAAGGCGGTGCACGGGTCGCCAAGCACGGCAACCGAGGCATGACCAGCGCGAGCGGCTCGGCGGACGTGCTCGAAGCGGCCGGGGTTCGCCTCGACCTTTCCCCCGAGGCTGTGGCCCGGTGCATCGAAGAACTCGGCGTCGGCTTTATGTTTGCCCAGCGTCACCACAGCGCCATGCGCTTCGTGGGTCCGGTGCGCCAGGCCCTGAAGATCCGCACCCTTTTCAACATCCTTGGCCCCCTGACGAATCCTGCGGGGGCCAAGCGCCAGGTCCTGGGGGTCTTCGACCACCGGTGGCGGGCGCCCCTGGCAGAAGTGCTCCAGCGCCTGGGCAGTCAACACGTGCTGGTGGTTCACGCAGACAACGGCCTTGACGAATTTAGCCCCGCGGGCCCCACGGCCTACACGGAGCTGAAGGACGGGAAAATCACAGAGCACCGCGTCAGCCCCGCGGATTTCGCCTTGCCCGAGACCCCGCTTGCCGAGCTCCGCGCCGCTGGCCCAGAGGAAAGCCTCGCGCTGATTCGCAACGCCCTAACGGGCACCGGCGCCGGGGCCCCCATGGTGGCGATGAATGCCGGCGCGGCGCTGTACGTGGCCGGGAAAGCCGGCTCCCTCGGGGACGGCGTAGCGCAGGCCCAGGTCATCCTCGCCTCGGGCCGGGCCCTCGCGCGCCTTGAGGCCTTTGCGAAGCGCACGCAAGCGCTCGCCGGGAGTCAGCCATGAGCGATGTACTTTCGAAAATCCTCGCGCGTAAGCGGGAAGAGGTTCAGGCCCGCTCCCAGAGCCTACCCCTGGCCACCCTGGAAAAGCGCTGCGCCGAGGCCCCGGCGCCCCGGGGCTTCTATAGCGCCCTCGCCGCCGCCCGGCAGGCCGGGCAGGCGGGCGTGATCGCGGAGATCAAAAAGGCCTCCCCCAGCAAAGGCGTCATCCGCGAGGACTTTGACCCCGCCGCCCACGCCCAAAGCTATGCCCAGGGGGGCGCCACCTGCCTGTCCGTGCTCACGGACCTAGACTTTTTCCAGGGCCAGGAAAGGGATCTGCTGGCCGCTCGTGGCGCCTGTGCGCTGCCCGTGCTCCGAAAGGACTTCACCATCGACCCCTGGCAGCTATACGAAGCGCGCGATTTGGGTGCGGATTGCGTCCTCCTGATCGTCGCGGCGCTTGATCAACCCACGCTAAAAGCCCTCCACCAGGAGGCGCGGTCCCTCGCCCTGGATGTACTGGTGGAAGTGCACGACGCCGAGGAACTTGATCGAGCCCTAGAGCTTGAGCCTCAGCTATTAGGCATTAACAACCGAAACCTTCATACCTTTGAGACCCGGCTGGAGACGAGCCTTTCGCTTCGGACACGCATCCCCGAAGGCAGCGAAGCGATCCTGGTCACGGAAAGTGGCATCCAAACACGGGAAGACATCCAGCGTATGCTCGCGGCAGACCTTCACGCATTTCTTATCGGGGAAACCTTTATGCGGGCGCCAGACCCCGGCGCTGCGCTGCACAGCCTTTTCCGCACCTAGAGCCAGCACAAAAGGAGCCTGCACATGGAAGGAACGGTCACCTGGGTCGATGGCGTCCGCTTCGTTGGAACGGCCGGCAGCGGCCATTCCGTGGTGATGGATGGGCCAGAAAGCGCCGGCGGTCAAAATGCAGGCCTGCGCCCCATGGAGCTGATGCTGCTAGGCGTAGGCGGCTGCTCGAGCTTCGACGTGGTGCAGATTCTACGGAAGGCTCGGGCGGAGGTGGAAAGCTGCGTTGCCGAACTCTCGGCCCAGCGCGCCGACGCCGTCCCCGCGGTCTTTGAAAGCGTGCACTTGCACTTCAAGGTGCGAGGGAAAGGCCTCAAGGATGGGCAGGTCGCCCGGGCTGTGGCCTTGTCGGCCGAGAAATACTGTTCTGCATCCCTCATGCTGGCCGCCGGTGGTGTAAAGATCACCCACAGCCATGAAATCGTTGAAGCGGGCGCCGAAGAGGAGCGTTCTCCATGACCCTACCGCCCCGTCCTGCCCACGGCGGCCTCCGGCACGTGGCCCTCTACATCGAGCCCTTCGAAGCCTGCCTGCATTTCTACTGCGAGGTGCTGGGGTTTGCCGTGGAATGGCAGCCCGACGAGGACAACGCCTTTCTCTGCTCGGGCATCGATAACCTTGCCCTGCACCGGCGCTCCGGCACGCCCGGCGAGGCCCAGCGTTTGGACCATATCGGCCTGATCGTGGATGACGAAGGGGACGTCGAGCGCTGGCACGCCTTCCTGCTGGCCCACGGCGTGACCATCGCGCAGGGGCCAAAGAAACATCGCGATGGGGCCCGCAGCCTCTACTGCTACGACCCCGCCGGCACCCTGGTGCAGCTCATCTACCACCCGCCCCTGTCTAAGGGCCCGGCCCTGCCCTAAAGGCGGTAGGTGGTCTCCGTCATCAGCTTGGCGGAGGCCGCCATCAGGGCACGTACGGGCGCCGGGAAGGGTGTCCCCCCCAGATCTAGCGCGGCTTCCCCATGCTCGGCCTCGTCCACCCGCATTTGCTCAATGATGGCGCGGCTGCGATGGTCGTCTTCCGGAAGGGTGCGCTGGTGATCCTCGAGGTGGGCCACCACCCGATCCTCCGTCGCATGCACGAAGCCCAGGCTCACGCGATCGCCAAGGAGCCCCGTCACCGCACCCATGGCAAAGGAGGCGCCATAGAACAGGGGGTTGAAGACGCTTGGCCGGGCATGAAGCTCCCGGAGCCGCTCTTCGCACCAGGAAAGGTGATCTTCCTCCTCCACCGCGGCGTGGCGGAGCGCTCGCCGAACGTGAGCCGCCTTCGCCACCATGGCCTGCCCTTCGTAAAGGGCTTGGGCACACACCTCCCCCGTATGGTTGACGCGCATAAGCCCCGCCGCATGGCGCCGGGCGTCGTCATCGAGGTGAGCTGGGGGTAGATCCTTGGCAGGGGACGGACGCTGCGCGGCCACGGGCCCGGCGACGGTTCGTAGCAGTCGATCGGCCCGGCTAATCATCGTATCGAGAAAGTTCATGGTCCTTTGCTCTCCTCGAGCCTGCGCTCCCGCGGGCGGTCCTCGTTGCGTTCAAGCACGCGGACATCATACCCCGCCCCGATCAAAAGGAAGGCCGCGAGGCGACTGCGCCGCCCCCCATCACAAACGGTGAGCAAGGTCCCCTCCAGGGGAAGCTCCCCCATGCGCTCCCGTAGGGTTCGGAGGGGAATGCATACGCTTTGGGGGAAGGGGTCATGGGCGTGCTCCGCTTCTGAACGCACGTCGACGATGGTGACCTTAAGCCCCAAAGACCGGAAATTCGAAAGATCCGAAGCCTGCACTCGGCTCAACACCGGTTCCTCTACCAAGCCTCGGAACGCGTCCTTGTCGAGGCGCCGGAGCCTGCCGTCCGAAACCATGGTGATAGTGGCATTCCGGGCCGCGCCGCTGATTAAGGCGTCTTCCCCGAAGGTGTCCCCGGCTTTGAGCATCGCGAGGGCGTCGGGGACCCCCGCGCGGGTCACGGTGCAGGTGCCCTGCTGAACCACATAGAAATAGTCGCCCGTCTCCCCTTCCCGAATCACGGCCTCGCCGGCGCGGTAGCTAACGGGCTCAAAGGCCGCAAACAGCGCCTGGAGCTGCGCGGGCGCCACCATGGAAAACACCGGCGAGGCGAGGAGCCCAGCCATCCAATCGCCCGCCCCTTCCCGGGCCTCCGACAGCACGGAAACCACCGTCTCCCCCGCCTGACCCCAGGTCAGGGCGAGATCGAGAGCATCCCGGGAAAGCTTTGCCAAGACGCAGGGGGCGGTGGCCACGGCCGCAAAGCGGTGAGGCGACGCCTCGTCTAAGGGGAAGGCTGCTTCTGGGGTACCTGCCACAATAGGTTTGACGTCGTACTGCGCATCCGCCAAGTCAACGGCGCCGGAGAGGAGGAACAGAAGCGAATCGTCCCGCTCCCCTCGTCGAAAGAGCACGCGCCCTGCAGGGACCGTTAGCCGCTCGACGGTATCGAGAAGCGACGCAAAGGCTGCCCCGGGGAGGCCCTCCATGGGTGCTAGGCGCCCTAGGGCGCCGAGCTCGTCTTCCGAAAAGCCTGCCATCAATGGCACCTCAGGCCTTAGAAACTATGTCGAAAGCCCGCTTCAATAGAGTAGCGGTCATTGGTGAACACGACGATATTCGAATCCACTTCGGAGTAAACCCCTTCCAGGGAAAATTCACCGCCCTTCCACAATGACACGCGCACCCCGGCGGTCGCCGTGAGCATGGTGTCGTCCCGCACCACGGCAAACACCGGCTGCGTATCGTCATAGTTGGTCTTCTGCGCACCGAGGCGCAGATAGGGTTGGTAGCGCTGCCCAGGCACCTGGAGACCGTAGAAGAAGCCATGAAACTTCCGGCCATTGTGCTTGCCGATGCCGCTGTGCTCCGTCGGCTCAAGGGCCTGATAAAGCGTGAGGGAGTGAATGGCCCGCTCCGTGGGATGCAGGACAGTGGCGGACATCAGCAGCTGGTTCGTATCGAGCTCGCCCCCGTTCTCAAAGCGAATACGGGTACCCGCAGCGGAGAGGGACAAAAGCCAGCCCTTAGTCAGCTCCCGATCCATACCGACGGACAAGCCGTAGGCCCGCTGGAAGACCTCGGAGTCGAGGCGAACCGTTTGGGTCCGGGCGCCCCAGCGCACCGTGCCGAAGTCGTACTGAGTGGTGTAGGCCGCGGCGAGACCCAGGGACCCCAAATCAAAGGCGTCCGTACTGAGATTGTTCTTCAGGTTCGCCACCGCCCGGAAGTCCAAGGTGCGGCGCTTATCTAAGGGCTCGCGCCAGGAGGCCCCCACTTCCCAGCGCGTAAATTCATCGCTTTGGGCCCGGCCATCGCCCAGCAAATCGAAGGTGCCGAGGGGCGTGGTAATGGCTTCGGCTTCCGTCGCCGAGTTCACGTTGGTGTCGTAGCCACCCCGAAGCTGGCCCCAGCCGCTGATCTGACGGCGTTTCGCCAGCTGTGCCGCGTCCATCTGGGCCAAAAAGCGGGCAATGTTTTCCTGCACATTGGGCGGTGGGCTGCGATCCAACACCCGTTGAAACTCCGCCCGGGCCGCCACGAAGTTCTCGTTCAGAAAATGGGCTCTCGCCAGCTCGAGGCGCAGCCGCAAGATATCGGGACGGAGGAAGACGACCCGCTCCAGCGCGAAAATCGCGTCCTCGTAGTGGCCGCTCTCAATGGCGGCGAGTCCGTAATTGAAGT
>JAURCQ010000113.1 GCA_030828335.1 Gammaproteobacteria bacterium | reverse complement strand
ATCAACCCAGGTAAGAAAATCACCGATAATGATCGCCTTCATAACAGGATTAAATATGAAGTGTGGGCCAAGGATAACGGCGTGGTGATTCGCATGGCCCTCTTCGCCCTGTGCCTGGATGTGGTGGGGGACGTGGAGAAGGATCTGAAGCCGGTGCGTTGGTATACGGGGGGGCGCCGCCCCTAGGCCCGATTCCTTGGGCAAAAAAAAGCCCGGCATGGCCGGGCTTTTCCATCGCTTAAGGGCTACAGCTAGATTTGCGATTCCAGCTCCGGTACCGCTTGGAACAGATCCGCCACGAGGCCGTAGTCCGCCACCTGGAAGATCGGTGCGTCCTCGTCCTTGTTGATGGCCACGATGACCTTGGAGTCCTTCATGCCCGCCAGGTGCTGGATTGCGCCGGAGATGCCGACAGCGATGTAGAGCTCCGGGGCGACGATCTTGCCCGTTTGCCCCACCTGCATATCATTCGGGACGAAGCCTGCGTCCACTGCCGCTCGAGAAGCACCCATGGCGGCGTTGAGCTTGTCCGCGACCCCTTCCAGGATCTTGAAGTTCTCGCCGCTGCCCATGCCCCGGCCCCCGGACACCACCACGCGAGCGGCGGTGAGCTCGGGACGGTCGAGCTTGACGATCTCTTCATTGACGAAGCTGGAAACGCCGGCGTCGTGGGCGCTGCCCAGGGCTTCCACGGCGGCGCTGCCACCGGTGGCGGGCGCAGGATCAAAAGCCGTATGACGCACCGTGACCACCTTCACCGCATCGGAGCTCTTCACCGTGGCGATGGCGTTCCCGGCGTAGAAGGGACGCTTGAAGGTGTCTTCGCTTTCCACGGAGATAATATCCGACACCATGTTCACATCGAGAAGGGCGGCCACCCGCGGCATGGTGTTCTTGCCATTGGTGCTGTGCGCGGACAGCACGTGGCTATGGCCCGCAGCGGCTTCAGCGATGAGGGGGGCAACGTTCTCCGCAAGCTGCTTGCCGTAGACCGCGGCATCGGCGCAGAGCACCTTGCTCACCCCGGGCAGTGCAGCTGCGGCTTCGGCGGCGGCGCCGCAGCCTTCCCCCGCTACCAGCACGGTGATGTCCCCACCGATAGCCTGCGCTGCCGCCAGCACGTTCAGCGTGACGGGGTTGAGCGCGGCGTCGTTGTGTTCTGCTACAAGAAGAATACTCATGTCTTTAAGCTCCCTAGCGCGCCCTTAGATAACCTTGGCTTCGTTCTTGAGTTTGTCAACGAGGGCTTCCACCGAGTCGACCTTGATGCCGCCCTGGCGTTCTGCCGGGGGCTCGACCCGAAGGGTTTCGATGGTCGCCTTGACCTCCACCCCCAGCGCTTCCGGGGTGAGCGTATCGAGAGGCTTTTTCTTCGCCTTCATGATGTTCGGCAGGGACGCGTAGCGCGGCTCGTTGAGGCGCAGGTCCGTGGTGACCACGGCCGGCGCCTTCAGGGCCACGGTCTGCAGACCGCCATCCACTTCCCGGGTGACGTTCACCGTATCGCCGGCGATTTCCACCTTGGAGGCAAAGGTGCCCTGGCCGAGGCCTGCGAGGGCCGCGAACATTTGGCCAGTCTGGTTGTTGTCGGCGTCGATGGACTGCTTACCAAAGATCACCAGCCCAGGCTGCTCCTGGTCGTAAACGCCTTTCAGCAACTTTGCGACGGACAGGGGCTGGGGAAAGCCATCGGTTTCCACCAGGATGGCGCGATCGGCGCCGAGCGCTAAGGCAGTGCGCAGCTGCTCCTGGCACTGGCTCGGACCCACGGCCACGGCGACCACTTCCGTGGCCTGGCCGCTTTCCTTCAGACGCACGGCCTCTTCGATGGCGATTTCGCAGAACGGGTTCACCGCCATTTTGACGTTGGTGAGGTCAACGTCGCTGTTGTCGGCCTTGACCCGCACCTTGACGTTGTAATCGATGACGCGCTTGATCGCGACGAACACTTTCATGGGCCACTTCCCATAGCAAGGGGGCCCGGAAGGCCCGTGGACAGCAAAGACAGGCGCATAGGGACGCCTTCGCAAACGGCGCGTATTCTGACCCTGGCCCCCATAGGGGTCAAGGCGAGGCCCAAGGGCCATGATGGAGCCCCCCTGCCCCGTCGTTTATACTTCGCCCGACACGGGAAATGCCCCCAGGGGCTCAGCAAGGGAGAGAGGCGTGGACGCCGTAGAACGGGAAGCGATGGAATTTGATGTGGTCGTCGTCGGCGGTGGGCCTGCGGGGCTTTCGGCGGCCTGCCGCGTCATGCAGCTGGCTCAGGCGGCGGGGCAGGAATGGTCCGTGTGCCTGGTCGAAAAAGGCTCGGAAATCGGCGCCCACATTCTGTCCGGGGCCGTGGTCGAGCCCCGGGCCCTCGATGAGCTTTTCCCGAACTGGGCGGAGGACGGCGCCCCCCTCCATAACCCGGTCACCGACGATGAGGTCTACTACCTTCCCGACGGCGACCACAAGGTGAAGATCCCGGGCTTCTTCGTACCGAAGGCCACCCACAATGAAGGCAACCATGCGATCAGCCTCGGCAACCTGTGCCGCTGGCTCGGGGAGCAGGCGGAAAATCTCGGGGTGAACGTCTTTCCGGGCTTCGCGGCCAGCGAGATTCTCTACAACGAAGAGGGCGCTGTGGTGGGCGTGGCCACCGGAGACCTCGGCGTAGGCCGGGATGGTCAACCGAAGGGCTCCTTTACGCCGGGCTACGAGCTTCGCGCGAAGTACACGATTTTCTCTGAGGGCTGCCGCGGTCACCTGGGCAAGCAGCTCATTAAGAAGTTTGAGCTCGACAAAAACGCGGGCCCCCAGCACTACGGGATTGGCTTCAAGGAGCTTTGGGACGTCCCCGCGGAGCAGCACGTGCCTGGAAAGGTCGTGCACAGCATTGGCTGGCCCCTCGCGGAAACCGCCGGGAACACCGGAGGTAGCTTCCTTTACCACCTTGAGAACCAGCAGGTGGTGGTGGGGCTGATTGTCGATTTGGCCTACAGCAACCCCCACGTGTCTCCCTTCGATGAATTCCAGCGCATGAAGCATCACCCGCTGTTCGCGGAAACGCTCAAGGGCGGCACCCGCGTGGCCTACGGCGCCCGAGCCATTGTGAAGGGGGGGCTCCAAGCGCTGCCCGAACTCACCGTTCCCGGGGCGGTGCTCGCCGGCGACGACGCGGGCTTCCTGAACTTCCTCAAGATTAAGGGCAGCCATACGGCGATGAAGAGCGGCATGCTCGCTGCCGAGGCCATTGTGGAAAAGCTAGCCGCGGGAAGCGAAGGGGGCGAAACGGTCCCGGCCTTCGCCGAGAAGTTCCAGGACAGCTGGCTCTACGAAGAGCTCTCCGAGGCGCGAAACGCCGGGCCGGCCATGCACAAACTTGGCATGCTCGCAGGCTCGGCCTTTGCCTGGGTGGACCAGACCCTCTTTGCCGGCAAGCTGCCCTTCACCCTGAGCGACAAAACGCCGGATTACGCCACCCTGAAGCCGGCCAGCGCCTGCAAGGCGCCGTCCTATCCCAAGCCCGATGGGGTGCTGAGCTTCGATAAGTCCTCTTCCGTGTATCTCTCTAACACCAACCATGAAGAGGACCAGCCCTGTCACCTTCAGCTGACGGACCCGGACCTTCCCATCCGGGAGAACCTGCCCCGCTTCGATGAGCCGGCGCAGCGGTACTGCCCCGTGGGGGTTTATGAGGTGGTGAAGGAAGCGGACGGTCCGAAGTTTGTGATCAACGCGCAAAACTGCATTCACTGCAAAACCTGCGACATCAAGGATCCGGCCCAGAACATCACCTGGGTGACCCCGGAGGGTGCGGGCGGTCCGAACTACCCCAACATGTAAAGCCGCGCTAGATCGACGAAACGGGCCTTCGGGCCCGTTTTTCGTTGCGGCGGTTACACCGCTTCCGGTGCGCCCTCGGGAATGAGGGGGAAACGCAGTCCCGCACTGACCACGGCAAAGGGTGCTTCGCCCTCGGCCAGGGAGGCCAGGTGGTAGTAGGTCGGGCGATCAAGGCGGGCCCACAGCTGCCCCCGCACCCGGAGCGCCACGCCCCCGCCCGCGGCCTCATCTCGCGCCACCAGGGGATGGGTGGCGTCCACGGGCACCCAATCCCCGACGTTGGTTTTTAGCAGGAGCTGCTGCCCCGCGCCCTCCCCGGCCACCTCTAAATCGACGGCGAGGAAGGGGGTGTCCTCCACCGTGATGCGCAGCATCTCCGCTGGCGTGACCAGCCAGTGCCCCTCCTCATCGCACCGCAGGATCGATGCAAACAGAGCCACCAGCGCCGGCCGCTTGATCTCTCCCCCTTCATGAAACCACCGGCCATCGCGGGCGATGGTGATGTCGATGGTGCCGCGGCGGCTGGGGTTCCAGCTGTCCACCGGGGGTCGCTTCTGCCCGCTGGCCTCCGTGAGGCGTTCGGTGAGGGCTTCTAGGGTCAAGCGAGGGAGGGTCACAGTTGGGCTCCTAGCCGCCAATGAATTTCATCACCATGGTGCCGCCGGTAAAGGCGACGGGTTGCTTCGCCTTGAGGGTCGCCTCAAGGAGGGCCGGCAGCTGGGCGAGGGCTTCTTCCCGGGGCAGCGCCAGCAGGGGCCGGAGGGCCTGGTGGGCGGAGGAGGACAGGCACCCGTAGAGGTCCCCTTCCGAGGAAAGGCGAAGACGGGTGCAGCTTGAGCAAAAGGGCTCGGACTCGTTGGGGATGATGCCAAAGGCGCCCCCGCCGGCCACCGCAAAGCGCCGAGCGGTGCTGTCGAAGGGGGCCTCCGTCCGCTCAAAGCTGTGGTGCTCGCCGATCAGCGCGAGGATCTCTTCCATCCCGATAAAGTCTTGGTCGAAGGCCGCGCTGTGGCTCAGGTGGCCCATGCGCATGAGCTCGATGTAGCGAAGCTCCATGCCCCGATCCAGAGCGTAGCGAAGCATGGGTTCGATCTGGCTGCGATTGCTTGATCGCACGGGCACCATGTTGAGCTTGACCTTGAGCCCGGCGTCGAGACAAGCGTCGATGGCCGCCAGCACCGTGGCCAGATCGCCGCCCCGGGCCAGGGCTCGAAAGGCCTTGGGGTCAAGCGTGTCGAGGGAAATATTGATGCGCTGAAGACCGCTGGCCGCGAGCAAGGGCACCTTGGGGCCGAGCAGCTGCCCGTTCGTGGTGAGGCTTACGTCTTCGAGACCAAGGTCCATGAGGCGCGGGAAGAGGTAGTCGAACTTTGGGGTCACCAGGGGTTCGCCCCCGGTTAAGCGCAAGCGATCGATGCCCGCCCCAGCCACCAGCAGTTCGATGGCCCGGAGCATCTGCTCGGCGTCAAGCTCCCGGTCGGCGCGGAGCAGCCGTTTGCCATCGGGCACGCAGTAGGTGCAGGCGTAGTTGCAGGCCGCGGTCAGGCTGACCCGGAGGTTGCGGAAACGGCGGCCGAAGCGATCTACGGGCCCTGGGGCGGATGCACTATTCATGGGACCAGTATGCCACGGGCCTCTAGGGCATCGCGAAGCCGATCCACGGTGCGCGCCTGCCAGAAAAAGCGATTGCTGCCCTTCACCAGAAGCTGGGCCCCCGGGCTTAGGGCATTTAGGATCGGGGCGAGGTCGAGGGCTTCCGTGCTTGGCCACCAGCCCCAGCACTTCGGCCCCAGGCGCTCGGCCAGGGGCTTCATGAGGGGCCCGAGGAGAAACACGCCATCCAGCCCACTTAGCGGCGCTTCCAGCGCGGCGTGGTAGGCCGGCGCCTCCGCTCCCAGTTCCAGCATGTCGGCGAGGAGCGCGAGCTTGGGGCCGGGGCCCGATGTGGCCCGTAGATCGCGCAGGGCCAGGCGTAGGCTTTCTGGGTTGGCGTTGTAGCTTTCATCGATGAGCACGCAGCCCCCCGCCTCTAAACGGGAGCCCCGCCCCTTGGGCGCAGGCACCGCTGCCATGGCGGGCACGGCGGCGCTCAGGGGCAAACCTGCCGCGTG
>JAURCQ010000112.1 GCA_030828335.1 Gammaproteobacteria bacterium | reverse complement strand
GGATCATCCCCAGAACCGTGCCCAACATGCCGAGCAGGGGCGTGATCATGGCCAAGATCCCCAGCAGGGTGAGGTAACGCTCGAGGCCCTGGAGTTCCTGTGCCGCCTGCTGCTCCAGGGCGCCCTTAAGGCCCTCCCCGGGGGCCCGCGCCTGGGCCATGGCCAGCAAACGTCCCAGAGGGCTTGCGCCTAGGGCCTCCGGGGCCACCCGGGGTAGGGTTTCCGGCGTCAGCGTCCGCAGCGCCGCGGGCAGCACACGCTCGGCGCGGAGGGCCAAGAGACGCTCAAAGATTAGGGTAAGCGCCAGCACGGAGGCCAGCGCAAGGGGCACCATGGTGGGGCCACCGGCGAGGAACCAATCAAGCATCCGCAGCGTCTCCAAAGATGGGGGCAAGACCGGCGGTGAGGAACCGGCCCTCCGGATCCCAGCGCTGGCGAAGGGCTCGGAAGCGGTCAAGGTTTTCCCCGTAGCCTTCGTCGAAGGCCGCCCGATCGGGGGAGAAGCGCTTACCCCAGTGAGGCCGACCGCCGAAGGCGCGAAAGATCGGCTCAACGCGATCGAAGAGCGGGCCGTAGGGACGGCGAGCGTCCTGGTGCACGGAGATCGCTGCGACCCGCTGCCCCTGCGTTGGGGATAGCCAGCCCCAATCCCCGGCAACGATGCGGTACTCCACGGGCCAGGGCAGCTTGGGAAAATCCTTCAAAAGCGCGTGCCGGAGCGCCCGGAAGCAGGCTGGACCGGCCTCGAGGGGCACGGAGTATTCCATCTCGTTGAAGCGGGCGTCCCGATCGCTCGGGAAGATTTGCCACGCCGGTCCCCAGCGCTCTCCCTCCCCCCCAAAGGGCAAGGGGTCGAGCTTTACGGGTCCACCGAGGGGAATCTCCCGGAGCTGCTTAAAGACCGTTTCGTCGCTGGCGGGAATCCACCAAAACTCCCCGTGGCGCTGGCTGCGAAAGCGTGCATGGTGTCCTTCAAAGAGGGCCTCAAAGGGGACCTTGGCATTGCGCTCAGCGAGCCCGTAGGCCGGGCGCAAGCGAAGGGCTAGGGCCGTCACGACCCCTAAAAGGCCGAGGTGTATCCGGACACCATCCAACGTTTCGGGGCCCGTGAGCACATGGATCCGCCCTTCCCCATCCACTAGGCGCAGGCCCGTGACCATGGCCGCCAGGGACGGTAGGCCCCAGCCCGTCCCGTGAGTACCAGTGGCAAGCGCCCCGGCGAGGCTTTGGCGATCGATATCCCCCTGATTCGCCAGCGCGAGGCCGTGGGCCGCCAGCTTAGGCCCAAGGTCCGCAAGGCGCTGGCCGGCGCCCAGCCAAAGCTGGCCGTCCTCTTGGACAACGCCATCGAGACCCTCCAGGGACCCGAGGGCATCACCGGCGCCCCAAAGGGGAGAAAAGCTATGGCCGGCGCCCACCACTCGGTGCACGCCCGAACCCCGGGACGCCGCCAGCCAGCGCTGCACCGCCGCTTCCGAAGGCAAGGGGGTGAGCTCAGCTTCGGGAAACTGCTGGGCCCCTGACCAGTTCTCCCACGCCATTACCAGGCCCCTCCCCGAGCAGCGATGGGCCAGGCTTCGACGATTTCCTCAGCGTCATTCTCGACCCAAAGCCAATCGTAGAGGTTCACCGTGGGATCGCAGTGGGAAACGCGCAGCCGGAGCCGGTCCCCAAGGGCCAGGGCACCGCCATCGCCAAAGCGCACCACTCCGTGCTCATCTCCCGCAAAGAAATAGCGCGCTCCCGGAAGATCAAGCACGGCTGGCAGGGGGGACGGCCAGAGGCTCTTGAGCCCCGCGTCCACGGTAATCGCCCCTTCCCGAGGCTGGCTGATCGCCGTGCTGTGGACCGTAAGGGCCGTTTCAAAGCTGTCCAGGAGCGTGCCCTCGGGCCCCTCGAGTACCCCATATTCCTGATCCATAAAGGCGTAGGAACCGCACTGGAGATCCGTGTAGAGCCCCGCAGGACCATCGTAGAACACGCTGCCCGTGCCTCCGCCGGTGAAGACGGGGACTGGAATGCCCTTCGCCTCCGTCGCCGCCACCAGGGCCCGGGCGGCTTCGTGGTGGGCCTCGCAGGCCGCCTGCCGCTCCCCGGCCTCCGCAATGTGCTGCACCTGGCCGGCGTAATGCTGGAAGCCCTGAAAGGCGAGACCCTCCGCCTTCACCACGGCCTCGACTCGGGCCAGCGCCTCGGGCCCCGGGGCGACACCGGTGCGCCCCATGGCGGGATCCAGATCCACCAGTACGGGCAGAATCACGCCGGCCTGAGCAGCGCGCTCAGCCAAGGCCTCGATGCCTATAAAGCTGTCCACCACGAGCGTAAGCTCGACGCCGCGGGCCCGGAGCGCGATCATGCGATCCAGGGCCTGGGGGGCCAGTACGGGGGAGGTCACGAGCAGGGGCCCCACCCCAGCCCGAGCCATCACCTCCGCTTCCCGGGGCTTGGCCACGCAGAGCCCGAGGGCGCCGGCGGCCAGCTGGCGCCGCGCCACTTCGGGGCACTTGTGCATTTTTCCGTGGGGCCGGAGGCCCAAACCATAGCCCGACACCAGGGACTGCATGGCAGCGAGATTCCGCTCGAAGGCCGACCGTTGAAGCACGAGCGCCGGGGTGGGAAGGGCTTCCCGGGGAACGGGCTGCTCCAGCACCACGGGGGCGTCGGGCCCGTAGGTCTGCAGGGGCGTAAGCGCGCCGTCGGCCATGGTGTCCTCCCTCTCGCCCACCGAGGCAGAGCAACCTTGGCGCGGCATTTGCTAAACAACGTAAGTAAGCGGCAGGGATTACTTCCCCGCCAGGGAGAGAGTGCCAAGACATGGAAAGGGACGCCACCAAAAGCCTGTTCCAGAACCCCCTGAGCCAAAGCCTTCAGCCCATGCTCGAGGATGATGGTGCAGGTCTGAGCCTCCTCCATAGGGGGCAACGCCTTCGCAGCCGCTTTGCCCCCCTCCTCTCCCGCGCCCACGGACGGCCCGTGGCCTATCGGGCGACGGTGCTCAGCGATGCTGAGACCGCGGCCTTCGCGGAGGACAACACCGACCTTGCGCTCACCGCTGCCGTGACCACCCTCCACATGCGGCAATTTCAGGTGTCCCATAAAGGCGCGGGGGCTTGGCTCGTGCTTCCCGTGCCAGCCCCGGCGCTCCAGGACGCGACGCTCTGGCCCCCCGTGCCCCAGGATCTCTTCGCCAGCGACGGCTTCACGCCCTCGGAGGTCATGCTCAGCGTAACCGCCGACAGCGCCCCGGTAGCGGTGCTGGCAGATTTTGCGCAGTACCATCGGGCGCTGGGCTTCACGGTAGAACTCCGAGGCCTTTCGCCCCGACACGGCGACCTGGGCCTGCTCTGGGCCAGGTCGCCGGAGCTCGTGACCCTCGACGCTGCTTTTTTGCCCACGGCCGAGGGGTCACCCCGAAAACTGGGGCAGCTCCGGGCACTGATTACGCTTTTGCACGAAAGTGGTGCAATGGTGGGGCTAGAAGGCCTCGCAGAAGCAGAGGCCCTTCGCTGGGCCCTAGACACCCCCGTGGACCTGGTGAGCGGCCCCGCCGTATGGCCCTGGGCGCCGCCCGCGCCTGCGGCCGGGGGAAGCCCCCTTGCCGGACCGGTGGCCCTCCCCGCCTTCGAGCAGGCCCTCACGGCCCTGCGCACCGGAGAACCGCTGGAGACGGCCTGCGCGACCTTGCTTTATGAAGCTGGAGTACTGCGGTGCTACGTGCTAAACGACGCGGGGGAGCAGCTGACAGAAAACCTCTCTCCGGCGGGCACCCGCAGCGATCCTCGCTATTGGCCCCTGGCCCAGGCCGAGGGGGCGAGCTGGGCTCACCGCCCCTACTTCCGCCAGGCCCTGGCTCACCCCGGGGCCCTACTGGTCAGCGACCCCTACTTTTCCCTCCCCGACGGCGGGCCCTGCCAGACCCTGTCGGCGAGTTTTCTCTGCGACGGCCAGCGCCAGGTGCTCTGCTGTGACCTGGAGCTGCCACGGCCGCCGAGCGGGCTTCGCCCCTAGGAGCAGACCGCGCCATTCGTGGGGTGCTAGGAGCCGGTGAAGAAGGTTTCGTAGCAGTGGTTAGTGGCTTCCATAAAGCCCGGCACGGAGCCGCAATCGAAGCGCCGACCCTTGAACTTATAGGCCATGACGCAGCCCTGCTGAGCCTGGGCCCGGAGCGCATCGGTGAGCTGGATCTCGCCGTTCTTCCCCGCCTCCGTGCTCTCGATGAGTCCGAAGATATCGGGCGTAAGCAGATAGCGCCCAATCACCGCAAGGTTAGACGGGGCCTGGGCCGGATCGGGCTTCTCCACCATGTCCGTGACGCGGATGAGATCGTCGCTGATGGCTTCCCCCGCAATCACGCCATAGGCGCCGATCTCCTCCTGGGGGACCTCCATCACCGCCACAATGGAGCAGCGAAACTGGGCGTGGAGCCGGGCCATCTGGGCCAGAACCCCATCTCCCCCAGGGTTGAGGCAGAGATCGTCCGCCAGCACCACCCCAAAGGGCTCATCCCCCACGAGGCGCCGGCTCACGAGAATGGCGTGGCCAAGGCCTTTCATTTCGTTCTGCCGGGTATAGCTGAAGCTGGCCTGGTTCATGAGGGTGCGAATGCCTTCCAGGGCGGCTTCCTTGCCCGAGCCTGCGATCTGCGTCTCCAGCTCGAAGCTTACGTCGAAGTGATCTTCGATGGCTCGCTTACCGCGCCCGGTGACAAAGCAGATATCCCCCATGCCCGCCTCCACGGCCTCCTCCACGCCGTACTGCACCAGCGGCTTGTTCACGATCGGAAGCATTTCCTTCGGCATGGCCTTGGTGGCCGGAAGGAAGCGGGTGCCGTAGCCGGCCACGGGGAAAACGCACTTGGTAACCACAGACTCACCTCAATGCAAAAAATGTCCGAACATTCCAGCACGAACCGTGCCGCCTCGCCACCGCGAGGCAATGACAGTGCAGCACAGGTCCGCGCGGCCAGCCTGGGGGCTGCGCTAAGGGCAGGGCCATATATTCTTTTTAGAAATATCGTTATTCTTTTATTTGAACCCGAGGCCCAATCGGCGCATTATTGAACGCCAAGAAGCGCCGCTCGTCTGGGCCCTTGACCTAAGTCATGCGCCTTTGACCCCTGCGTCGCTAAAGTAGCCATGGAAGCTGCGTAGCCTTTGCGCAGCGGCGGACAACGGGGGGTGATTTCGGGCTCATGAATACGCAGGTAAGCGCCGAACCATACGATACGGGCATTATTCGGGCCTTCGCCCTGGCCACGGTTTTCTGGGGCATCGTCGGCATGTCCGTGGGCGTGCTCATCGCGCTCCAGCTCGTCTTTCCCGAGCTGAACACGCCCTGGGAATACTTCCACTTTGGCCGCCTTCGCCCCTTACATACCAACACGGTGATCTTTGCCTTCGGGGGCAATGCGCTGATCGGCACCTCCTACTACATTGTGCAGCGCACCTGCCAAGCCCGCCTGTTCTCCGACGCCCTATCGAAGTTCACCTTTTGGGGCTGGCAAACGGTCATCGTCGCTGCGGCGATCACTCTCCCCCTGGGCATGACCACGACCCACGAGTACGCCGAACTTGAGTGGCCCATCGATATTCTCATCGCCATCGTTTGGGTGGCCTACGCCATCAACTTCATCGGCACCATCGCCCGGCGTAAGCCTCAGCACATCTACGTAGCGAATTGGTTTTTCCTGGCCTTCGTCATCACCATCGCCGTACTGCACATTTTCAACAGCATTCAGATTCCGGTCTCCCTGACGAAGTCCTATTACGTTCCCGCCGGGGCCATGGATGCCATGATCCAATGGTGGTACGGCCACAATGCCGTCGCGTTCTTTCTGACCACGCCGTATCTGGGCATGATGTACTACTTCCTGCCCAAGGCGGCGGAACGCCCGGTGTTCTCCTACCGGCTGTCCATTATCCATTTCTGGGCGCTGATATTTATCTACA
>JAURCQ010000111.1 GCA_030828335.1 Gammaproteobacteria bacterium | reverse complement strand
GTACTTCTCCTCGAACCAGGCGGAGAGCGCTTCAGCGTTGGCGCCCGCGTCCACGGGCGGCGCTTCGGGCGGGGTTTCACCGCAGGCGGCAAGGCCCGCGAGTAGGGTAAGCAGGGCCGCAAGGCGTCGCATGGGAAACTCCTTTTCCGATCAGAGGTTTGGGGAAAGGCGCGAGTGTAGCAGCGGCCAGCGGCCGCGTGCCTTCCCTCAGCCGGTATACTTCGACCTTTCCGTTAAAAGGGGCCTTTCATGGCGGACACCCCGGACGTCCTGGTGGTGGGCGGCGGCGCAAGCGGCCTGCTCTGCGCGATCAGTGCGGCCTACCGCGGGCTCTCTGTGCGGGTGCTTGAGATGGGGCCGAAGGTGGGTCTGAAGATCCTCGTCTCCGGCGGCGGACGCTGCAACTTCACCAATCGCCGGGTAGATCCGCGGGAGCACTTCCTTTCGGAGAATGCCCATTTCTGCATCTCCGCCCTAAAGCGCTTCACGCCGGAAGACTTCATCGAGATGGTGGAGACGGCGGGCATCGCCTATCACGAGAAGACCCTGGGCCAATTGTTCTGTGATCACAGCGCGAAGGACATCGTGGCTATGCTCCTCGCTCACTGCGATGCCGGCGGAGTGGATATTCGCCTTCGGCAAAAGGTCACGGCGATCCATCCCCTGGCCGAGGGTGGTTATCGCGTCGAGACCACCGGGGGCAGCTTTTCCGCACCGCAGCTGGTGCTGGCTACGGGAGGCCTTTCCCTGCCGAAAATCGCCAGCGACCTAGCCCTGCGGGAGGCGGAGCGCCATGGCCTGGGCCGGGTGGCGCCGCGAGCTGGCCTCGTCCCGCTTACTTGGCGCAAGGAGGACAAGGCGCGCTTTGAACCCCTGGCGGGGGTTGCGGTTGACGCCCTCGTGTCCGCGGGTGGGGCCTCCTTTCGGGAGAATCTTTTATTCACCCATCGTGGTCTCAGTGGTCCGGCGGTGCTTCAGGTGTCCTCCTACTGGCGGGAAGGGGAGGCGGTGGAGATCAACCTGCTGCCCGATCAAGACGCCCTCGGCTGGCTCAAGGACGGGCAGCAGCGCTTTCCCCGACAGCAGCTGTCGACGCTCTTAAAGAGCGCCTTGCCCGCGCGCCTCGTGGAGGTGTTGGTCATGGCGGACTTCGCTGATACGCAGCTGGCCAACGTTTCCGATGAGACGCTCGAACGCCTGGCGGAACGCCTCGGCGCTTGGTGCGCCTATCCCAATGGCACGGAGGGCTATCGCACGGCGGAGGTCACCCTCGGGGGCGTGGCCACGGAGGAGGTCTCCTCCAAAACCTTCGAGACGAAGAAGTTCCCCGGCCTTTACCTCGTGGGGGAAGCCCTCGACGTCACGGGCTGGCTCGGGGGTTACAACTTCCAGTGGGCCTGGGCTTCGGGTTGGTGCTGCGGCCAGCATCTCCGCTTCGGGGCACCGTAGGCAGGCCCCCCTAGGCGGGGGCCCGGGCCAGATCCTCCCGCACGTGCTTCGCGGCGATCAGGTAATGCACCGTGCTCCACACGGAGACCACGGGAATGACATAAACCATCGCGTAGCGAATGGACTCGAGGCCGAAATGAGGCTCGAGGAGGTCGCTCACCCAGCCGATGAAAAGCGGACCGCCCCCGAGGCCCACGAGATTCAATACGAAGAACAGAATTGCCGAGGACAGGGCGCGCATGCGCAGGCCCACGAGGGAGTGGGTGACGGCGATGTTGGGCGCGAGGTAGGCGGCGAAGAAGATCGCCGGGACGAAGTTCAGGGCCAGAGCGAGATAGGTTTGGTCCGTGGTGTAGATGAAGAGGGTAAAGGGGATGGTGACGATGGTCGTTACCGCCGGCACCCACTGATACCAGCGCTGATCCCGTACGGCGAGCTTGTCCGAGAGATAGCCCCCTAGGAAGGTTCCCGCGCCGCCGGACACGGAGGCCAGCGCGAGCCAGGTGCCGAGCTCCCCGGTGCTGATTTCGTGGAGACGCAGGAACAGCGATGGCAGGAAGTTCCCCGCGCCGTAGGTAATGAACGCGTGAAGGCCGCAGGCGATGGAGAGGTGGCGAAAGGAGGGCCTAGACCACAGCAAAGCCAGCGTGTCCTTGAAGGGCGGTGGAGCCGCATCGCTCCCCTGCTTTCCTTCGGCAAGGCCGCGCACGGGCTCGGCCACCACCAGGCGCAGGATGACCGCCAGGGCCACCCCGGGGAGGCCCACAACGATGAAGGCCGTACGCCAGCCATAGAACTCGTTGATCCAGCCGCCGAGGAGAAAGCCTAGAAGCACGCCAATGTTGATGCCCATGGAGTAGATGGCCAGAGCCGTGGCGCGCCGCTCCCCCTCAAAAATATCGGAGATAATGGCGTGGGCCGGGGGGCTTCCCCCCGCTTCTCCCACGGCAACCCCAATGCGGGCTAGCAGGAGCTGGATATAGTTTTGGGCCAGGCCGCTCAGGGCCGTCATGCCGCTCCAGACCGCCAGGGCCATGGCGACAATGGAGCGCCGCGTGCCTTGGTCTGCGAGGCGGGCGATGGGAATGCCGAAGCTCACGTAGAAAATGGCGAAGGAGAAGCCCGACAGCAGCCCCAGCTGACTATCGGATAGGCCCATCTCCGTTTTGATCGACTCCTGCAGGATCACCAGCAGCTGCCGGTCGATGAAGTTGAAGGAGTAGACCACGGTCAGGAGGGCCAGCACCCCCCAGCGGTAGGCGGGGCGCTCGTAGGCGCTCGGGCTGAAGATCGACACGGCTAGCGATCTTGGGCTTTCTGGGCGTCTAGGGTTTTCCGGCGTAGGCGCCGCATACCTCCAAGCCAGCGATCGACGTCTTCTCCCTTGCGGCGCACGTACTCGCCCACCTCGGGATGGGGCAGCACGTAGAAGCGCTCCTCCCGCAGCGTATCGACCACCACCGCGGCGAGCTCATCCGCTTCGATGATGCCGTCCGTTTGCCCATCGCCCAGGCTTCGGGGCGCCATGGCCGTGTTCACGCCCTGGGGGCAGAGCACGGACACCCTGATGCCATCGTCCCCGTGGGTCATGGCGATGAATTCCGCGAGCTTCACGGCGGCGGCCTTGCTGACCGTATAGGGCCCGCTGCCGAGGGCCGCGAGGAGGCCGGCGGCGGAGGCGGTGTTCAAAAGGTAGCCCTCGCCCCGCTCGATCATGCCTGGCAACACGGCGCGGGCCGCATAAAGATGGGCCATGACGTGGAGTTCCCACTGGCCCTGCCAGATCTCGTTGCTGGCCTCGAGCAGCGGACCGTCGGCTCGGGCAGAGGCGCCTGCGTTGGAGCAGAAGAGATCGATTTGCCCGTGGTCGGCGAGGACCTTTTCGACCAGAGCGTGCACCTGAGCTTCATCGGTAACGTTGCAGGCATAGCCTTCGCAGCCGAGTTCGGCTGCCGCGGCCTTCACGGCGGCCTCGCTCAGATCCGCGAGCACCACGGCGCGGGCGCCTTGGGCCAGGAAAGCTTTGGCCATGGCGCGCCCAATGCCGCCGCTCCCCCCCGTGATCACCGCAACCTTCCCCTGAAGCTCCATGCGCACCTCCCCCCGGATTTGTGTGATCCCGGGAGTCTGGCTTGGGCGGGCCGGGGAGGCAAGGGAGGGGCAAAGGTGCTAGCGTGGAGTGACTTAACCGGGGAGGAAAAGCTATGAGACAACTTTTGAAAGGGGCGGTGCTTGCCGCGGCCATTGCTTTGGCGGGCTGCGCGGCGGAGCCCGCGGAGACCGAACTGGAAATCGCCCAGGCTGCCGGGGCGCCGTTTTTTGAGGGCATGGGCGCCTACAGCATGCCTATCACGACCCGCGATGCCTATGCGCAGCGCTATTTCGATCAAGGCATGGTGCTCGCTTTTGGCTTCAATCATGCCGAGTCCATTCGCAGCTTCCGCGCCGCGCAAGCGCGCGATCCGTCCTGCGCCATGTGCTTCTGGGGCGAAGCCCTGGCTACGGGGCCGAACATCAATGTCACGAGTAATGGTAAGGCCATCATGAGCCCCGACGAGCGCCGCCGGGCGCGGGCCGCGATTGACCAAGCCCTGGCGCTCATGGAGGGCTCGAGCCCGCGGGAGCAGGCGCTCATCAAGGCGCTGGATAAGCGCTATGACGGCAATCCGGAAACCTCAAGGGCCCCCCTTGATGAGGCCTGGGCGCAGGCCATGGGCGAGGTGGCAGCGGCCTACCCGGAGGACAGCACGGCGGCTTCCGTCTACGCCGAGGCCCTCATGAACACCATGCCCTGGGATTACTGGGGACCGAATGGGGAAGCAAAGCCCGAGACGCAGAAGGTGATCGCGAGCCTCGACCGAGTGCTCGCCCAGGATCCGGACCATCCCCTGGCCCTGCACCTCTATATTCACGCCCTGGAAGCCTCAAGCAATGCGGCGAAGGCGGAAGCGGCGGCGGATCGGCTCACCGATCTCGTGCCCGGCTCCGGGCACCTCGTGCACATGCCCAGCCATATCTTCTTCCGCGTCGGGCGCTACAACGATGCCGTGGAGGCGAACATCAAGGCCGCGGACGTGGATGAGGCCTACATCGCCCAGTGCAATGCCCAGGGCTTCTACCCTGCGATGTACTACCCCCACAACATTCACTTCCTCTGGGCGTCGGCGAGCATGCAGGGGCAAAGCGCGCTGTCGCTGCAAAGCGCGCGCCGAGTGGTGGAGAACGTCCGCGTGGAGCAGGTGGAGCAGTTCCCCACCATTCAATTCTTCCGCACCGTGCCCATGCTCTCTCTCGTCCGCTTTGGGCGCTGGGAGGAGATCCTTGTGGAGCCCGAGCCTCGGGAAGACTTCGCCTTCGCTCGCGCCATCTGGCACTACGGGCGCGGCGTGGCTCTGGCGGCGCAGGGGCAGGGTGATGAGGCCCTGGCGGAGCTGGCGGCCATGGAAGCGCTAGAGGATCGGGTTAACGAGATCTTCCTCGGGGCCTCCTATCCCGCGAAGTCGCTGCTGGGCATTGCGAAGGCCCTACTGCGGGGGGAAGTCGCCTATCGTGCCGGGGCTGCGGCGGCGGCCATTCCGCACTTCGAGCAGGCCGTGGCCCTTCAGGACGCCTTGCCCTACACGGAGCCGCCCTTCTGGTATTACCCCACGCGTCAGTCCCTCGGGGCTGCTTTGCTGGCTGCTGGCGAGGCGGCAGAGGCTCAGAAGGTCTTCGAAGAGGATCTGCACGAGTACCCCATGAACGGCTGGTCCATGTTTGGGCTGGCCCAGGCGCTGGAGGCCCAGGGTGATGAAGCCAGGGCGAGCGCCATGCGCGCCCGCTTCGAGCGCACCTGGCAGCTGGCGGATGTGGAGCTGACCAGCTCCACGCTCTAAAAGACCTTTGGGGGCAGCGCCCTGCGCTGCTCCCGGGGGCTTAGGAAAGGGCGAAGAGCGCCTTGTAGTTATCCCGATAGAAACGATCTTTCTGCCGCGCGCTGGCCTCGGGCATGGCGCGCTCGAAGCGGCCGATGGGATCGTCCGTGCCCTCGTGATGGGGATAGTCCGAGGCAAACATCAGCACCTCGTCCATATCCTGCGCCAGCATCCAGCCGATGGGCTCCCCGGCAAAGGGGGTGATTTTGATGCGCTCATAGGCATAGGCGCTGGGCACTTGGGAAAGCTCGGGCAGATCCTGAAGGCGCTTAAAGGCCCGGTGCGCTTGATCAAGCTGGCGAACCCAGCTGGCAAACCACACGGCGCCAAGCTCTACCACGCCGATGCGAAGCCCCTTAAAGCGGTCCAGCACCCCATCAAAGATCATGGCGCTGAGGAACAGCTGGGCATTGTAGCCAATGCTCATGTAGGCAAGGGCATCCCGGGGCGCATCCCCGGCCTTCGGTTCGGGCACGGTGCGGCCGTTGGCGTAGAAGCTCGCCGGGACCGGATCGTAGTAGCCGCCGTTCACCCCCACGTGCAGCAGTAGGGGCAAGCCGCTGGCCTCTACCGCGGCCCAGAAGCGGTCATAAGCGGGATGGGTGAAGCTCTGTCCGTCCTGCGGCGCAATGGTGTCGATGAGCACGCCCCCGGCGCCCTGGTGCAGGGCTT
>JAURCQ010000110.1 GCA_030828335.1 Gammaproteobacteria bacterium | reverse complement strand
CAGCAGCAGCCCGGAGGTGTCCTTATCAATGCGGTGAACCATGCGGGGCCGGGGCCGGCCCGCTTCCGACTGATGCCACGCCTTCAGCGCATCATGAAGGCTGGGGGCGCCGGTGCGATCGGCGAGGACGGAAACGCCGGCGCCCTTGTCTAAAACCCAAAGCCCGTCATCGACCCAGCGCCAGCAAACGCCGGGGATGAGTTCTGCGCCCACCGCCGCTGCATTCAAACGGAGGCGCCGGGCAAGATTCCGTCCGCGGAGAAGGGCTCGGTGAAGCGAATGTTGCCCCGGGCGAGGCCTTCCTGAACCACCGCGAGGCCCCCGTGGCGGAGCATCCATTCCAGCCGGTGGTCCCGGTATTCCCGCTTAAAGAGACCCGCTTCGAGGGCCGCGCGAACCGCCTCAAGGCTGGCGCCACCGGTGCCCAGGGCCGCAATTTCCTCGCGCCCGGCCTGCACGCTAGGCCGCGCTCGTCCTCGGGCCAGGTAGGTGCCCAGGGGACTTTCCGGTGCGGGCCCCAGCCCAAAGGCTTCGCTGCCAAAGAGGTGGGGAAGCACGGCCGCGTCGGCCCAGCCGAAGCTTTCCCCGCCAAACCAGGGCGCGTCCCCCAGCTGCGCCTCGAGCCAGGCGTACCACCGTTGGAGGTCGGCCTCGGCGCCGGCCAGGAGCTGGTCGCGAAGGGCACCGTCGCTGCGCCCAAAGTGGTGGATCTCGCCGAGGGCCCAGTTGATGGCCTCGTAGTGCGTATCCATGGCCTCTTCGATCATCCTCGCCCGGGCCCGACCTAGGGCCGAGGCAGGCGCCAGGGGCGGCTCGGGCCAGCGCTCCTCGATGAATTCTAAAAGGACCGTGGACTCGAAGAGGGCCTCCCCCGTTTCCAGCACGAGGGCCGGCACCTCGCCCCGGGGATTTGCGGCCCCTAGTCCATCGTTCTGCGCGCCGCTGCCCAGGCCCGTGGGCAGGCAGGCTTCGAAGGCGACCCCCTTTTCCCGCAGGGCAATTTTGATCTTCTGGCTGTAGGGGGACAGGGGATGATCATAGAGGCGAAGGGCCATGGCGCGATCCTTTCAGGCAAGACGGGTTGGCAGCGGAGCGTTATCATCGGGGGCGGAGAAGGAGAGCGCAATGGACCCTAAAACCTGGCTGAGCCGTGAAGAGCTCGCAGCGGTGATGCAGCGGAGTGACCTAAAGGGCGCCTTTTTGGTGGCCTCCCAGTGGCTACAGGTGATCGCGCTGTTTTGGCTGATGGCGGCCTACCCAAGCCTGCCGGTGTGGATCCTGGGCACGGTGCTGCTCGGAAGTCGGCTCCTGGGCTTTGGCATCCTGGTGCACGAGTGCGGCCACCGCACCCTGTTCCGCACCCCGGCGCTGAACGATTTTGTGGGCCGCTGGCTCGTGGCGCCGCCGACCTTCAACAACATGCGCGCCTACATGCGCGGCCATCTTGAGCATCACCGGCTGGCGGGCACGGCGGAGGATCCGGACCTTCCGAACTACCGGGATTACCCTATCTCCCGGGACCGGCTATGGCGGAAGCTGCGCCGCGATCTCTCTGGGCAGACTGGTTGGCGGACGCTCCAGGGCGTGGGCAGAAACCTCGCGAACTACAGCCGCCTGAGCCCGGAGGCCCGGGGCGCCTTCGGCCGCGCCGTGCTCATGAACATCGCTGTTGTTCTGGCGCTCACCGTCGCCGGCGTGCCCGCGCTCTACCTCACCTGGGTGCTCGCCTATATTTTCATTCTGCCGCTCATGAGCCGCATTCGGCAGGTAGCGGAGCACGGCGCCGTGCCAGACCTCTACAGCATGGATGCGCGAAACAATACGCGCAGCGTTCGCTCGAACTGGCTCATGCGCGCCCTATTTTCTCCCCACGGGGTGAACTGGCATCTAGAGCATCACCTCATGCCCTCCGTGCCTATCTACAATTTAGGACGGCTCCATCGCCTGCTGACGGCGAAGGGCGCCTACGACGGCATGCGCTTTGAAACCAACTACCTCCATCTGCTGGCGGCGGTCAGTCCGCGCTAGGGTTTCCCATGAATCTGCGCGATTTGAAGTACCTCGTGGCTGTGGCGGACCTGCGCCACTTTGGCCGCGCCGCCGAGGCGTGCTTTGTCTCCCAGCCCACCCTGTCGACGCAGATCCGCAAGCTCGAGGATTTCCTCGGGGTCACCCTTATTGAGCGGAACAATCGCCAGGTGCTGCTCACGGCCACGGGGGAGAAGATCGTGGCCCGGGCGCGCATCGTGCTGCGGGAAGCCGACCAGCTCGTGCGCTTAGCGAAGCAGGCGAGAGATCCCCTCGGCGGAGAGTTCCGCCTCGGGGTGATCCCCACCGTCGCGCCCTATCTTCTGCCGCGCATGCTCCCGGCCCTGCGGGCTCGCTTCCCCGAGCTTGAGGTGCAGCTGGTGGAAGCGCAGACCGCGGTGATCACCCGCGAGCTTCGCCTGGGGCATTTGGACGCCATCATTCTTGCCCTTCCCGTGCTCGAAGAAGGCGTGCGCGCGGAAGGCCTTTACGACGAGCCTTTCTATCTGGCCGTGCCCAACGGCGACCCCCTGGCTAAGGCGGAGCGCGTTAGCGCGGAAACGCTCATGAGCCGGCAGGTGCTGCTGCTGGAGGATGGGCATTGCCTGCGCGATCAGGCCTTAGACGTTTGTGCCCAGGTGGGGGCGGTAGAGAATTTGAACTTCTCGGCCACGAGCATCGAAACTCTGCGCCACATGGTGGTGGCGGGGATCGGGGTAACGCTGATTCCCGAGCTGGCACGGCAGGAGAACGATGGCATGCGCTACATCCCCTTTGCCGGGGAGGCGCCGAGCCGACGCATTGGCCTCGCCTGGCGCAATACGTCGACGCGGGAGCTGCTTCTGGGGCCCCTGGCGGCGCTCATTCGAAGCGCCGTGGGGGAGAGCCTGGGCCCGGAGGACCGGGCCGTGCTGCTCGAAAGCCCGGTCCCCTAGGGGGCGAGGTCCGCGGCGAGGGAAGCCCGCTGGGCGTCCGTCAAGGTGACCTCGCAGGTGAGGTTTGCGTGGTCGGCGCCGAAGGCGATGGGCGCGCCATCGCGCACTGAAGCCGCATCGGCGTCGCTCAGCTCAAAGCGCATGAAGTGCACGGAGGAGGTCTTTTCCTCCGTGGCCCGCTCCAAATCCTCATCGGCGATGGCGTAGCAGCGCTCGCCGTCCCCTACGCGCACGTAGATGCGATCTTCAACCCCCACGAGACGCGCAAGGGCCGCCTTGCGCTCGGCGACGTCGCCGTACTCGAGCATAAAGGTGGCCTTCCAGTTTTGCCCGTCGGGGATCAAGGGGTTGTAGGCCTCGATCTCCTCCATGATGCCGTCCACCTCGAAGATGCGCTCAACCCGGAGCATCTCCTGCACCTGATACTGCATGGTGAGGAAGTCCTCAAAGTAGAGGGTGGCGTTCGGCGTCAGGGCAATGCGCCGAGGAATCTTGTGCGCAATGACCTTGGCACGAAAGTCGGGGCGCGCCTCGGCGTACTGTTCGAGGCTCATGAGCGTGTCCCGGGATAGCTTTTGCATCGCTCCTTCTCCCTTAAGCCGCTGCGAGGCCGTAGGCCACGCGAAGCATGGTGAGGGGGTGGGATGCCTCCCCCTGATCCGTGAGCCCGTGTTGAATCATTCGCCCGGCCATGGGGCAGTCACTGCCGTAATGGTCCGGGTTGTCTTTCTTCACCTTGTTCACGATGGGGCGGGCGATCTTCACCGCGTAATCGTGGGTTTCTTCCCGGTAGGCGTAGGTGCCGTCGTGGCCGGAGCAGCGCTCGATGAGCGTCACTTCCGTTTCCGGAATAAGGGCCAGCAGCTCCCGGGTTTTCTGGCCAATGTTCTGCACGCGCTGGTGGCAAGCGGCGTGATAGGTGACCTTACCCAGGGGCTTCGGGAAGTCCGTCTTCAAAAGCCCATCTTTGTGGCGAAGCATGAGGTATTCGAAGGGGTCGAAGAGGTGGGCTGCCACCCTCTGCACGTCCTCGTCCTCCGGGAACATGAGGGGCAGCTCCTGCTTGAACATGAGCACGCAAGAGGGGACGGGGGCGATGATGTCCCAGCCCGCTTCGATGGCTTCAAGCAGGACCGGAATGTTGTGTTCCTTCAGGCGCTTGACTGCCGTGAGGTCCCCGAGCTCAAACTTGGGCATGCCGCAGCACTTCTCCCCATCGATGACCTTCACGGGGACGTCGTTGTGTAGGAAGACGGCGGCGAGGTCAGCGCCAAGCTGGGGTTCGTTGTAGTTGCCATAGCAGGTGGTGAACACGGCGACCCGGCCCTGGGTACGGCCGCTGGCGGTGACCGGAAGGTTTGCCCCCAGCGTGCCCTTGTGCTGGCGCTTGAAGGTTTTGCTGTGGAAGGTCGGCAGGGGCGCTTTTTCGTGGATGCCCACGACCTTTTGCAGCGCGCTGCGCAGGCTTTCCTGGCCGTTGGCAAAGTTCACGGCGTTGGCGATGCCGGGCTGGCCGAGCACGGAGAATACGGCATCCGTGCTGGTGATCAGCCGGTCCCGCCACTTGGCTTGGCCCTTGGAAAACTTCACGGCCTTCGCCCGCAGCATGAGATGGGGGAAGTCGAGGTTGAATTCATGGGGCGGCAGGTAGGGGCATTTGGTCTCCGCGCAGAGATCGCAGAGATAGCACTGGTCCACGACCTTGCCGTAGTCCTCCTTCGCCACGCCGTCCACTTCCATGGTCTCGGACTCATCCACGAGATCGAAGAGCACGGGGAAGGACTGGCAGAGGCTGACGCAACGGCGGCAGGTGTGGCAGATGTCAAAAACCCGCTCAAGCTCCTGGTTTAAGGCCTCTTCGTTCCAGAATTCTGGGGTTTGCCAGTGGTGCGGTTCGCGCTTTGCTTTTTCGAGATTGCCTTCACGATACGCTGCCATGGTCGCGCTTCCTGTGCCGTAAGGAATGGGGGGAGGACTGCTAAACGGTACGCAAACTAAAGGGGGCCCGCGGAGGGCCCCCGA
Source organism: Gammaproteobacteria bacterium (assembly GCA_030828335.1). Lineage (GTDB taxonomy): Bacteria > Pseudomonadota > Gammaproteobacteria > Pseudomonadales > Azotimanducaceae > Salivita. The sequence continues at coordinate 1,111 of JAURCQ010000110.1, read as the reverse complement.
TAGGTGCAAGGGGGCGGCGAAGGGCTTCGCCGCCGGACCTTGCCCAGGTTGGCCTTAGGCCATGGCGTCCAGAGCTTTCTGGAAGCGGTTCGCGTGGGAACGCTCAGCCTTGGCGAGGGTTTCGAACCAATCAGCGATTTCGTCGAAACCTTCGTCCCGTGCGGTCTTGGCCATGCCCGGGTACATATCGGTGTACTCGTGGGTTTCCCCAGCGATGGCGGCCTTGAGGTTATCGGCGGTGGTGCCGATGGGAAGACCGGTGGCGGGATCGCCAACCTCTTCCATGTACTCAAGGTGACCGTGGGCGTGACCCGTTTCCCCTTCCGCGGTGGAGCGGAACACGGTGGCCACGTCGTTTTCCCCTTCCACGTCGGCCTTGGCCGCGAAGTAGAGGTAGCGGCGGTTGGCTTGGGATTCGCCGGCAAAGGCGGCCTTCAGGTTTTCGAAGGTTTGGCTATCTTTCAGATCCATGAGATCGCTTCCTCTTAACAAGCTAGGGGGAAGAGTGGCCGGCAAGGCCGACCACGTTCAGTGGTTTGGTCACTGAAACAGGGCGGAGTATACGGGCTTGGGGCCTCGCCGCCATTTGTTCTTTTTGATGGCTTTCATAGGCGCTGTCAATGGAACCCGGCGGGGGAGGGACGGCGGCCCGTCCCTTGGTATACCCCGGGGTGGCCCCGGGGGAGTGGTAAGTTAATGACTCTATTGAAATTTATGCGCTGCCTAGGGCTTGTCCCGGTCCTGTCCAAGCATAGCTTTCATGAATGAAAATCATTCTTATCTCTACGCGGCCAGTTCCGGGAGGGCCTCGGCCACCGCCGGGTGCTTCACCTGCCCCCGTTGGATATTGAGCCCCGCCGCAAGGTGGGGATCGGCGGCCATGGCCGCCTCCGGACCCTGGTCTGCCAGGGCCTTCACAAAGGGCAGGGTAGCCGCATTCAGCGCGTAGGTGCTGGTCCGGGCCACGGCGCCGGGCATGTTGGTGACGCAGTAGTGAACAATGCCTTCCTCAACGTAGGTGGGGGCATCGTGGGTGGTGGGGCGGCTCGTTTCAAAGCAGCCCCCCTGGTCGATGGAGATGTCCACCAGGGCTGCGCCGGGACGTAGCGTG
>JAURCQ010000010.1 GCA_030828335.1 Gammaproteobacteria bacterium | reverse complement strand
CCGAGCAGCGCATTCCCCTGGTGCTGGCGACCTCAAAAACCCGCGCCGAACTTAAGCCGCTTTCGGCGCAGCTCCCGGGCGTACCCGGGCTGATCTTCGAAAACGGCGCGGGGATCACCTGCCCCGGCCCCAGCGGCCCCCAAACCACGCTCTTTGGCCCGGGCTACGCCGCACTCCTGGCCATCCTCGAAAGCCTTGGATCCGCCGCGGCGCCCTTCGAGGGCTTCGCGAGCCTAGGGCCCGCCCGGGTCGAGGGCCTCACGGGCCTCGCCCCGAGGGCCGTTACCCAGGCCATGGCCCGGGAGGCCTCGGAGCCGGGACTCTTTCACGGCGACGAAAAGGCCCTGGCCCGCTTCCGCGCGGCCCTTGCGCCCCATGGCCTTCGGGCGGTCCATGGCGGACGCTTTCTTCACGTCATGCCCAAGCGCGATAAGGTCGACGGCCTTCGCACCCTGGCGGCTCTCCTCGCGCCCGAGGCCCCGACCCTGGCCCTAGGGGATGGGGAAAACGACCGGGCCATGCTCGAGGCCGCCACCTTCGCCGTGGTGATGCCGCGAAAAGATGGAACCCGTCTTGCATTAAAACGGACTGAGGGGGTGACCATCGCCCCGGCGCCCGGCCCGGAAGGCTGGGGCCCGGCGGTGCTGGCGCAGCTGCGCGCCCAACCCCCGACGCGTCCCAACTAGCCCCACCGCATAAGCGAGCCTTGCCATGTCTGACTTCTTCCAAAACGGCGCCATCGCCACCCTTCACGGCCTCGGCACGCGAAGCCTGGACGATCTTGAAGGCGAGCTCCTGGGTTTTGCGAAGCAGCGTCCCATGGGCCTGGTGTTGCCCTCCCTCTATTCCGAACTCGAGGGTCCAGCGCTAGCGCACATCGTCGAGGTGCTAAGCCAGGTCCCCTACCTGAGCCAGATCGTGATTGGCCTCGATCGCGCCGATCGCGAGCAGTACGCCCACGCGCTCCACTATTTCAGCCGCCTGCCCCAGCACCATCGCGTGCTCTGGAACGACGGCCCGCGCCTCAAGGCCATCGACGAGCAGCTTCAAACCCTGGGCCTCGCGCCCCGGGAGCTCGGCAAGGGCCGCAACGTTTGGTACTGCTTTGGCTACGTGCAAGCCACCGGCCTTGTCGATGCGGTGGCGCTGCACGACTGCGACATCCTGACCTACGATCGCGCGCTCCTCGCGCGCCTGCTCTATCCCGTGGTGCACCCGCGCTTCCAATACGATTTCTGCAAGGGGTATTACCCCCGGGTCGCCGCCGGGAAGCTCGGAGGCCGGGTCTGCCGCCTCCTCGTGACCCCCCTTCTTCGGGCCCTGCGGGAGATGCACGGGGAGCGCCCCTTCCTGACCTACCTCGACAGCTTCCGCTATCCCCTGGCCGGGGAGTTTTCCCTGCGCACGGAGGTGCTCGCGAACCTCCGCATCCCGAGCGATTGGGGCCTAGAGATTGGCGTGCTTTCCGAGGTGCAACGGAATTACGGGAACCGGCGCATCTGCCAGGTGGACGTGGCGGACAACTACGACCACAAACATCAAGAGCTCTCCGAGGACGACGCCAGCAAGGGCCTCTCGCGCATGTCCGTAGACATCGTCAAGGCCGTGCTGCGCAAGCTCGCCACCCAGGGGGTGGTATTCAGCGCGGAAAGCATTCGCACCCTCAAGGCGACCTATTACCGCCAGGCTCTGGACTTCCTCGAGGCCTACTACCACGACGCGATCATGAACGGCCTCACCCTGGACCGGGATGGGGAGGAACGGGCCGTGGAGCTGTTCTCTGCCAACATCTTAAGCGCCGGGGAGCGCTTTCTAGAGCGTCCCCAGGAAACGCCCTTCATCCCCAGCTGGAATCGCATCCAAAGCGCGGACCCGGACATCTTCGAGAAGCTGCGCAGCGCCGTCAGCCAGGATGCGCAGGAGGCCGGGGGCCCCGCCTAGCGCAGGCCGCCTAGGTCCGCCTCCGGGGGCCAGGCCAGCCAGTGATAGGCATAGGGCGCTAGGGGCTCGCGGAGATCTACCGCTGCCTTGCTTAAGTGATCCCGCAGCACCGGGGGACCGTGAGCTCCGGAGGGCGCCGCGACCGGCTGCGGCTGGTCCGTGGGATTCACCAGCACCAGCAGGCGCGCCCGTCCCGTGCCGCGGGTGAACGCCAATACGCCAGGCCCTAGATCCAGCACGGCCTGGGGCGCTTCGGGATGAAAGGCGGCCAGCCTCCGTCGACAGCGAAGCAGGGTCTCCAACCGCGTCCAGCTGGCCTGGGCGTGCGCCCCGGAAAGGTGTGCCTCCAGCGCGTCCCGGTCCCAGCTCCGGCGATTGATGGAGCGGGTGCGCCCGGTGCGCTCCACGCCGGCAAGGTCGTTGGGCGTGGCCAGCAGGCTGTGGATATAGACCGCCGGAATGCCCTGCAGGGCCAGCATGAGCGCGTGGGCCGCGGCGAGGCGCTCGGGCCCAAACCCGTCGGCCTCCCCCTCCGGGCCCGCACCAAGAGCGTCCACGAGCGTGATGTTGAGTTCGTAGGGCGCCTCCCCGCCCCCCTCGAGGGCCCGCATGCTGACGAAGCCACCCTGGCGATGGGTGTGGGCCACCAGCACGTCGAGCTGGGCCGGGGTGAGCCAGCCCTCCGCCGGACGAACCCCAATGCCGTCATGAGACGCCAGAAAATTTAGAAACGCGCAGCCCTTCGGGGGCGGCGAAAGGGCCGCGAGCCAACGCCGAAGGGGCGTCGGATCCCCCGTGGCGAAGGCATGGAGCGTGAGGGGCGCCAGGGCAAACTGATAAACCACGTGGGCTTCATCCCCATCCCCAAAGTAGGCAATGTTCTCCTCATGGGGGACGTTGGTTTCCGACACAAGAAGCACCGGATCCTCCGCGGGATCAAAGGCCAATTCGCTCACCAGGCGCAGGGCCTTCACCAGGGCGTGGGTTTCGGGAAGGTGGATGCAGGCCGTGCCCAGGCGCTTGTACAGATAGGCCACGGCATCAAGGCGCACGAGCCGCGCCCCCTGGGCCAGGTAGAAGAGGAGCACCCGGGCCAGTTCCAGAAACACCCGGGGATTGGCCAGGTTCAAATCAATCTGATCTTCGCTGAAGGTGGCCCACACATGGCGCACCCCGCGATAGGTATGGACAGGCACGAGCAGGGGCGTGGTTCGGGGACGCACCACGGCGGCGGTGTCCGTATGCGGGTCGAGATCAAGAAAGTAGTGCTGCCCGGGATCTCGCCCCGCCACAAAATCGATGAACCAGAGGGACTCGCGGCTAACGTGGTTCAGGACGAGATCCACCATCAGCTGGGCCCGGCGCGCCAGCCCCGTGAGGTCTTCCCAGGTGCCGAGCTCCGGGTCCACGGCGCGAAAGTCCACCACGGAGAAGCCATCATCGGAAGTGGAAGGAAAGAAGGGCAGCACGTGCACGGCGCTCACCAGCGGCGCCAGGCGATCTTCCCAAAAGGCCCGTAGGGAGGCCAGAGGGGATACCCCCGAGCCCGTGACACTATGGCCGTAGGTAATGAGGAGCACGTCCGCCGCAGACCAGCGCCCTGGTCCAATTCCTGCTTGCACCTCAAGGGCTTGCTGCTGCGTAGCGGCAATGCTTTGGAGCAGGGAGCGCACCAGATCGCTGGCCGCGGCATCGCCATACACCGCAGCCAGGTGTGTGCGAAGGCGATGGACCCGGTCGCCGAAGCGCTGGGCCTCCCCCGGGGTGGGCCCAGGGGGGCTACCCATGGGTCCATGCCACAGGCAGAGGGAGAATCGGAATCATGACCACCTTCGATTGGGGCGTTATTGCCATATACCTTGTTGCGCTCCTCTGCCTTGCGATCCGCTTGGCGCCGGAGCAAACCTCCCGGGAAGCCTACTATCTTGCGGGGCGCCGCAGCAGTCCCCTTGCTCTGGCCCTGTCCACCATGGCCACCCAGTGCTCTAGCGCGAGCCTCTTGGGCGCCCCGGCTTTTGTGGCCTTCAGCCTCGGCGGCGGCCTGGGCTGGCTTCAATACGAACTTGCCGTGCCCCTCGCCATGGCTTTTCTGCTCTTGACGCTCTACCCCGCCCTTCGGCGCCATGGCGCCATCTCGGTGTACAGCTTCCTAGAGGCCCGCCTGGGGGTGCGCAGCCGAGTGCTGGCCTCCCTGCTTTTCCAGGTGTTCCGCGCCGCCGGCGCCGCTGTCACGGTCTACGGCATGGCCCTCGTGCTCACCGTCTGCCTCGACCTCTCCTTTGCCGCCTGCGTGGCCTTGCTGGCGGCGGTGACCCTGACCTATGACCTCCTCGGCGGCATGCGGGCGGTGATCTTGAGCGACGTCATTCAGCTCCTTGTGCTCGTGAGCGTGCTCGTGCTCGCCCTGTTTCTCGCCCTTTCCGTGCTCGGAGGCCTCTCCGGGCTTCTAGCTCATTTACCTGAGGCTCGAATTCAGAGCTTGGACTTGCAACATACGGGCCTAGGCGACGGGGTGGACTACGCCTTTTGGCCCATGCTCTTCGGGGGCTTCTTCCTGTATGTCAGCTACTACGGCTGCGACCAGAGTCAAAGCCAGCGCCTCCTGGCTAGCGAATCGGTCGCCGCAGGCCAGCGGATCCTTTGGTACAACGGCCTGCTGCGCTTCCCCCTGGTACTGCTTTACTGCCTCCTGGGCCTGTGCCTTGCGGCCTATGCCAACTTCGACGGCGCCTTTCTCGATCGGCTCCCGGAGACGGAGCAAGGCACGCCCAACATCAATCTCGCGGTGATTCAGTTTGTCTTTGATCAGTTTCCCCCGGGGCTCGTCGGCCTCGTCATCGTGGCGCTCCTTGCTGCGGCCATGTCCTCTATCGACTCCGTACTCAATGCCCTCTCCGCTGCCAGCAGCGAGGATTTAATCGGACGCTGGCCCCCGGGCGCGCAGCTCGAAGCCCGCTTTGGCCCGCTCCTCATCGCCAAGGCGCTGACGCTTTTTTGGGGCCTCGTGATCGTGGCGCTCGCCTTCTACGTCGGGGATATTGCCGACTCCGTCCTGGTCGCCATCAACAAGATTGGCTCGCTCTTGAACGGCCCGCTACTGGCCCTTTTCCTCATTGCGGCCTTTGCCCCTCGCGTGGGGGAAGGGGCTGCACTCCGGGGGCTTGCCGCGGGCATGGCCCTGAATGCCGCCCTGTGGCTGGGGGCGCCGGGGGTCTCCTGGCTCTGGTGGAACGTCTTTGGCTGCCTGGCTACCCTTGCCGTGGCCGGGCTTTCCGCCTTGCCTCAGGTAGCCCGCGCGTTAGGGGCAGCCCTTGCGGAGCCGGGGGGGCGCCCTGCCGCGCTGAGCCTGCTCGGCTACAGCGTTTTGATTGGGCTGGCCTGCGCACTTGGCTCGGCAGCGCTGGAGGCGGGAATTGCACCCTAAAGATGCGCCCTGCGAGATCAGCGCACCAGCGCTGTGCAGCACCTCAGCTCGCCTGCCCCGGGCGGCGCTCGATAGCGAGGCTAGAACCGCACTGTAGTGTCATCAAGCGGTCAAACAGCGTTGGCATACTTTGTGTATTACTAATGACGTTAGCGTTTCTTGCCCGGCAACGGGCGTTGTAGCCGACCTGATCGTGTGCACTTGGTCAGCCCCCACAAAGGCATTGCCTTTTGGCTTGGCACACAGGTTGTCGAATCGGTCACCGCGCGCCAAGCGCTCGTGACCCCCGGGGTGCCCAACCCTCCTCCCCTAGGGCATCTCGGGTTTTCCTTTTAGGAAGCCCGCTTCGGCGGGTTTTTTTTGCCCAAGCGTTTTGCCGGGGCAAAAAAAACCGGCGCAGGACGCCGGTTCTTTTAAGCCTTAAGCCGCTAACCTCAACCGCGGCGAAGTGCGCCTCCCGCACTACCCTGCCGCGGGCGCTTGAGCCGCAGCTCGAGCACGTGGTCCGTGGCTTCCGCCAGGGCCAATAGCGTTTCCAAGCGCGGCAGCCGGTCCCCGGACTCGAGGCGGCTGATGGCCGCCTGGGTGAGCCCCGCCCGCGCAGCCACCTCGCGCTGGGATAGCTGGGCCCGCTGACGCGCCTTCGACAGCTCTTCGGCGATAAAGCTTTCTAGGGTTACCGGCGCCTCTTTCTTGGCGGCCGGAGTGGCCTTCTTCTGGGGCTTGCCTTTTGCTGCCATGGAAATCCTCACTGTTCCTGGGGCCAAGCGCCCCGCGCCACCGGTTTGGCTCAGTCGTGCCAAAACCGTACTTCGGGGCGTGGATTCGATCAGCATCGGCTCAGCGGTTCAATAGACCGAGATCAAAGAGCCTTACAAACGGCCCTTTTCCCCATGGAATTTCAAAGTTTCGCCACAATTGGTGGCTTTTGCGGCAGCGCTTTTGCTAGTCCGTGCTTTCCCCGATAATGGCGCCCGCAGTGACCCCCCATCCTCATAGCTATCGGAGTAGGACCATGGCACATACCATCGCGATTCTCGGCGGCACCGGCGCCCTGGGCTCGGGCTTGGCGATCCGTTGGGCCCGCGCAGGGCATCGGATCATCATCGGGTCCCGCACCCTCGAGAAGGCTGAAGAAGCGGTCACGGCCCTGAAGGCCCAAAGCCCGGAAACCGCTGCGGAAGCCATGGACAACGCCGCGGCTGCGGCCGCCGGGGACATCGTGGTGCTGACCGTGCCCTATGCCCACCAGCTGGCCACCCTCGAGGGGGTGAAAGGGTCCCTGACCGGGAAAATCCTTATCGACGTTACCGTTCCGCTGCAGCCCCCGAAGGTAGGGACGGTGCAGCTGCCCGAAGGCGGGAGCGCCGCGGCGGCAGCCCAGGCCCTCCTCGGCGAGGAGGTCTTCGTCGTGTCGGCCTTCCAAAACATCGCCGCGGACCTACTGCAGGATCCAGAGAAAGTGATCGAGTGCGACGTGCTGGTCTCGGGCAACAAGAAGGATGCACGGCAAAAGGTCATCGAGCTGGCCGCCGAAGCGGGCATGCGCGGCTGGCACGCGGGACCCATCGCTAACTCCGCGGCAGCGGAAGCTCTGACCTCAATTCTCATTCAAATCAATCGCCAAGGTGAAATTTCTCACGCCGGCATCAAGATTGTCGGCCAGGAAGTCCACTGATCCATGAGTGCCACCCTGCTGCCCCTTCCTGGCATTCCGGACGTCCAGCCGGGGGATGACCTCCCCCGGCTGATCACCCGCGGCCTTGAAGCCGCGGGGCTTGCCCTACGCGACGGGGACGTCATCGCCGTGGCACAGAAAATCGTCAGCAAGGCGGAAGGGCGGCAGGTTGCCTTGGACACCGTCATCCCCACGGCGGAGGCCGAAGCCCTCGCCGAGGAGACCGGCAAAGATCCCCGGCTGGTCACGCTCATCCTCCAGGAATCCCGGAGCATAGTACGCAAGCGCGCCGGGCAGCCCGGGGTGATCGTGGTGGAGCACCTCCGGGGCTGGGTGCACGCCAACGCCGGCATCGACCAGTCCAACATCGAAACAAGCGCTGAGGGCGCCAGTGCCCTGCTCCTGCCCACGGACCCGGATCGCTCCGCCGCCGAGCTTCGGGACGCCCTCGAGGCGGCCCACGGAGTGCGCCTCGGGGTGCTGATCAACGACAGCTTTGGCCGGGCCTGGCGCGTGGGCACCTGCGGCATTGCCCTCGGGGCCTCGGGGCTCGAAGCCCTTAAGGACCTTCGGGGGGCGGAAGACCGCTATGGACGCCGCCTCGAGGTGAGCGTCGTGGGCCTCGCCGACGAGCTGGCGGCCGCCGCATCCCTCATCATGGGGCAAGCGGCCGAGGGCACGCCGGTGGTGCTCCTCCGCGGCTTTCCCGGGGTGCTCGGAGACGGCGCCGCCGCCGATCTCCTTCGCCCCGCCACCGAGGACCTATTCCGATGAGTGCGAAAAAGGTCCTTGCCCTTACGGGCGGCGTCGGGGGCGCCAAGCTCGGCCTCGGCCTTACCCACTGCCTAGCCCCAGAGGCTCTGACCTTTGTGGTGAACACGGGGGACGACTTTGAACACCTGGGCCTGCCCATCAGCCCCGATCTCGACACCCTGCTCTATACGCTAGCGGGGGAAGCGAACGCCGCCCAGGGCTGGGGCCGGGAAGGGGAAAGCTGGACCACCCTGGAAACGCTGCGCGCCCTTGGCGGCGCCGCCTGGTTTCAGCTCGGGGACCGGGACCTCGCCTTGCACCTTCGACGGCGCGAACTTTTGGATCAGGGAGCTCGGCTTACGGAGGCCACCGCCGCCCTGGCGCAGGCCTTTAAGGTGCCCCAGCGCCTGCTCCCCATGAGCGACAGCCCCGTGCGCACCCGGGTGACCACGGACCAGGGCGTGCTCCCTTTCCAGGAATACTTCGTCCGGGAACGCTGCGCCCCTGCGGTGTCGGCCATCACCTACGCCGGCGCCGAGGCCGCAAGCCTCTCGCCGGAGCTCACCTCGGCCTTCGCCGACCCTGCGCTGAGCCTCATCGTTTTGTGCCCCTCTAACCCCTTCCTCAGCGTAGCGCCACTCCTGGCCATCCCTGGGCTTCGCCGCGCCCTGGCGGCTCGGCGCGTCCCCGCCGTGGCCATTTGCCCCCTCGTTGGTGGAGCAGCGGTCAAGGGCCCCACGGCCAAGCTGATGGATGAGCTGGCCATTGCTAAGACGCCCGCGGCCATCGCCCGCTATTACGAAGGCATCATCGACGGCCTAATCCTCGATCAGCAGGATGCGGCGCATGCCGAGGCGGTGCGGAAAACGGGGGTCACGCCTGACGTCGCGCCAACGCTCATGCTAACTTTGGCAGACAAGGTTGCGCTGGCGGAGCACACCCTCCGCTTCGGCGAAGCGCTCAGCGCCTAGGCGCTGCGCGCCGCCCGCTTCTTGAATCGGCTTTGAAGGCTCCGAGGGGGCGCCTTCAAACCTCCACCACCACGCAAGGAGCCCGCCATGGCCTGGGCACTGCTTCCCGTGAAGGCGCCTCAAGGGGCGAAGAGTCGGCTTTCGGCCTGCCTTTCTAGCGAGGAGCGCACCGGCCTGGCGGCGGCCATGCGGGACGATGTGGCGCGGGCCCTGGACGACTGCCCCGCCCTGTCCGGGGTACTGGTTCTGAGCCCCGACGCCGCGGTGCGTCGCTGGGGGGCGGCCCAGGGCTTTGCCGTGCTGGACGACGGGGGCGCGGGCCTAAACGGCGCCCTCACCCTAGGGCTCTGCGACCTTTCCGCGCGGGGGTGCGAACGGGCGGTCATCATTCCCTCCGACGTCCCGCTCCTCAGCAGCGACGACCTGGCGCGGCTGGCGGCCCCGGGCAGCGACGTGCGCCTGGCCCGAGATCAGCACGGCGCGGGCACGAACGGCTTGGCCCTCCCCCTACCCGGCGCCTTTACCCCGCGCTTTGGGGTCGGCAGCGCCCACGCCCATGGTCAAGAAGCCCAGCGCCAGGGACGCCGCTTCAGCGTGGTCGCGTGCCCGAGCCTCGCCCTAGATCTGGACCACCCCGACGACCTCACGGCGCTCCTCGCCCGCGACCCCGAGGGTCGCCTCGCCACCCGGACCATCGCCTATCTTTACGAACACGACTTATGGGCCCGCTTTGCCGCGAGCGACGCAATCCCTGCGCCGCGCGCGGCCGTATAGCGCACCCCCTAGGGAGACCGTCATGAACGCCCGCCTGCCCACGCCCCTTCCGGCCCCCGGCCTTTCGGAGGAAGACGCTTTCCGCCTCCTCGAAAGGACCGATCTTTCCGAGATGATGGCCGAGGCGCGCGCCCTGCGTGATGAAGGCTTCGGCGCCCTTTTGACCTATTCCAAAAAACTCTTTATCCCCCTGACGCACCTGTGCCGGGACGTGTGCCACTACTGCACCTTCGCCACCACCCCAAGGCATCAAAAGGCCCCCTACATGAGCGTGGACGCCGTCCTTGAAGCGGCGCGGCAGGGGGCGGCGGCAGGCTGCAAGGAAGCCCTCTTTACCCTGGGCGAAAAGCCGGAGCTTCGCTACCGAGCGGCCCGGGAGGCCCTCGAGACCCTTGGCTTCCCGAGCACCACGGCCTACCTGGCGCACGTCGCCGAGCGGGTCCTGGCCGAAACGGGGCTCCTGCCCCACCTGAATCCCGGCACCCTCAGCGACGAGGAATTTCGGGCCCTGAAACCCGTGGGGCCGTCCATGGGCATGATGCTCGAAAGCACCTCCCTTCGCCTCTGCGAAAAGGGCATGCCCCACTACGGCTCCCCGGACAAGGATCCGTCGGTGCGCCTTGCCACCCTCGATGCGGCGGGCCGAGCCGCCGTACCCTTCACCACGGGCCTACTCATCGGTATCGGAGAGACGCGCCGGGAGCGCATCGAGACCCTGCTCGCCATTCGGGCGAGCCATGCCCGCTACGGTCACATCCAGGAAGTGATCGTGCAGAACTTCCGGGCGAAGGACGATACGAAAATGGCGGGGGCGCCGGAGCCGAGCTTGGAGGCGCTCCTCTGGACCATCGCCGCCGCTCGGCTGATCTTTGGGCCCACCATGAGCATCCAGGCGCCGCCGAATCTGTCCCCCGGGGTGCTGCCCCAGCTGGTGGACGCGGGGCTGAACGACTGGGGCGGGGTCTCCCCCGTAACCCCAGACTTCGTCAACCCCGAAGCCCCCTGGCCCCACCTCGATCGCCTCGCGGAGGAAACCGCCGCCGCCGGCAAGCAGCTGACGGAACGGCTCACCGTTTACCCCAGCTATCTTCACGATCACGCTCGCTGGCTCGACCCTACGGTCGCCGCTCGGGTCCTGCCCATGGCCGATGGCGCCGGGCTAGCCCGCACCGATGGCTGGACTCCGGGCGCCACGGAGCCGCCTCCGGCCCGGGATCTTCAGACGCTTCGGCGCCTGGATTTGAAGCCTCGGCAGGAGATTCAGGCCCTCCTCGCCCAGGCCGAAGCCGGGGAGGCGCTTAGCGAAGGCGCCATCGTTACCCTCCTAGGCGCCCGGGGTGACGACTTCGCCGCCGTGTGCCAAAGCGCCGACCGGCTTCGCCGCGCCCACGCCGGGGACACGGTGCGCTACGTGGTCAACCGGAACATCAACTACACCAACGTGTGCTATTTCAAATGCCAGTTCTGCGCCTTTTCCAAGGGCAAGCTGGCGGAGAACCTTCGGGGCCGGCCCTACGATCTATCCGGGGAAGAAATCGCCCGGCGGGTAGACGAAGCCTGGGCCCGGGGCGCCACGGAGGTCTGCCTGCAGGGGGGCATCCACCCGGAATACACCGGAGAGACCTATCGGGACATCCTCCGCACGGTCCGCGGCGCCGCCCCGGACATGCACATTCACGCCTTCTCGCCCCTCGAGATTTGGCAGGGGGCGGAAACGCTCGGGCTGTCCCTCGAGGCTTACCTAGCCATGCTGAAGGCCGAAGGTCTTTCCACCTTGCCCGGCACGGCGGCGGAAATCCTCGACGATGAGGTGCGGGCCATCCTCTGCCCGGACAAGATCAACAGCGCCCAATGGCTTCAGGTGATGCGGGCCGCCCACGACGCCGGCCTCCGCAGCACGGCCACCATGATGTTCGGCCACGTAGACCGCTACGAACACTGGGCGCGCCACCTTTTGAAGATCCGCGCCCTGCAGGGGGAAACGGGGGGCTTTACGGAATTTGTTCTTCTGCCCTTCGTCGCTGAGGAGGCGCCCCTTTACCTGAAAGGTCGGGCCCGGCGCGGCCCCACCTTCCGGGAAACGCTCCTGGCCCACGCCGTCGCTCGGCTCGTGCTCTCCCCGCTCATTCCAAATATTCAGTGCTCCTGGGTGAAGCTGGGCCATGACGGCGTGGCCGCAGCGCTCCAGGCGGGCTGCAACGACCTCGGCGGCACGCTTATGAACGAGACCATCACCCGCGCGGCCGGGGCGCAGCACGGGCAGGAAACGGGCCCCGGGGCCATGAGGGCGCTCATCGAGGGCCTCGGGCGCCGGGCGGAGCAGCGCTCCACGCTCTACGAGCCGGTGACCGAAGAACGGATCCGCGCTGGCCTCGCTGCCGGGCCCCTCATTCCCGTGATCAACACGCCGGCGACCCGCTACGAGCGCTCTAAGGTAACGGAGGCCGAGGACCTTGGCGCAGGCTAGGGGCTCGGGCCTTCGGGCCCTAGGCCTCGCCTTTCTCCTCGCCTTTGGCGCCGCACTCCTGCTCGGGCCCGTGCCCCTGCGACCCTGGGCGCTCGCCGAGGACCCGGCAGCCTGGCCCATCCTCTGGGAACTGCGCTTGCCCCGGGCCCTGCTGGCGACGCTGGTAGGGGCGGCCCTGGCCCTGGCCGGCGCCCTGCTCCAGGCGCTTCTGCGGAACCCCCTCGCCGACCCCGCTCTCCTCGGCGTATCCGGGGGTGCCGCCCTGGGCGCTGCAGCCGTGCTCAGCCTCGGCGCCGGGGCCCTCGCTTCGGGCTTCGCCGTGCTACCCGTGGCCGGGGCTGCCTTTCTCGGCGCGCTCCTCGCCGTCGCCCTCGTGCTTTACCTCGGGCGCCGCGGGGCTCAGCTCGACCTTTCCGGCGTGCTATTGGCGGGGGTGGCCATCAATACGCTCTGCGGCGCCGGCGTTGGCCTACTCATGATGCTGGCGGGGGACGGCGGGCTCAGAAGCATCACCTTTTGGCTTTTTGGATCCCTGGCGAACGCCCACTGGCTCAGCCCCCTGCCCCTGCTCATCACCCTGCCCCTCGTGCTCCTGCTCACCCGATCCTGGGGCCAGGCGCTGGATCAGTATCAGCTTGGGGATCGGGAGGCCGGCCACCACGGCCTTGCCGTGGGGCGCTTACAACGCTACGGGCTTTTGATCGCGACGCTACTGACCGCCCTCGCCGTGGCCGTGGCCGGCATCATTGGCTTTCTGGGCCTCATGGTGCCCCAGGGCCTCGTGCGCGCCTTCGGCCCGAGCCATCGCCACCGCCTGCCTCAGGCGGCGCTGGCGGGGGCAACCCTTCTACTCCTGGCAGACCTCCTCGCCCGACTACTCCTGGCCCCGGCCGAACTCCCCGTGGGTATGCTCACGGCCCTCCTCGGCGGCCCCTTCTTCCTTTGGCTACTGCGCCGCCAGCTTAGCCGCGGCCTCGGGGACGGCGCATGACGATCGAAGGCGCTGCGCTTACGGTCCAAGGCCTGAGCCTGTCCGGACTCCCGCAGCCACGGCTGCGGGATCTGTCGGTCACCCTACCCCGGGGCCAGCGCCTGCTGCTTGCGGGCCCCAACGGCGCCGGGAAAAGCAGCCTGCTCGACGTGCTAAGCGGGGATGTGACGCCGAGCGCAGGAACGCTCCACTGGGGGGCCGGAGCCCGGGAGCGCTGGGCCGATCGCCGAGCCTACCTGCCTCAGCGCAACGCCCTCGCCCATCCCTTCAGCGCTGCCCAGGTGGTGGCGCTCGCGGGGGTAGGCGCAAGCGAAGCGCTGGACCACCTTGAGGAGCTCGGGATCAAGGACTGGGCGGAGCACCCCTATCCCACCCTGTCCGGGGGCCTGCGTCGCCTTGTGCATTGTGCCCGGGTCCTGGCCCAGCTCGATCGGCTCGCGCCTGAGCACGGCTGGGGCTTCTTCGATGAGCCCCTGGCAAATCTTGACTGGCGCTTTGCCGGCCGGGTGCTGACGGCCCTGGGGCGCCGAGCAGAAGCCGGCTACGGCATGCTCCTCGCGGCCCACGAGCTGAATCTAGCCCTACCCTGGGCGGAGCAGGTCCTTCTGCTAAAGGCGGGCCAGGGAGAGGCCTTTGGCACCCCGGAGACCGTACTGACCCCGGAGCGCCTGGCCACCCACTGGGGCGTACGGGGGCGCTTTGAAGCCGAGCCGGGCGGCGGACGGCTAGTGCTGGATGGTTTTGTGGGAGGCCCCTAGAGGCCACCCCCGTTCAGATCTTGGGACCCGGCAGGACACGTGTTATCTTTGATTGACACTTTTTCCTGTCCGAGAAACGCCCATGTCCGTGCAGGCCATCTCCGATCCCATCGTGTCCTCCGAGGCCGACCCCCTCATCCTGGTGGATGAGAACGACGAGGCCCAGGGCGTACTCGATAAGGCCGCCTGCCACGACGGGGACGGCCTTTTGCACCGGGCTTTTTCGGTCTTTATCTTTAATGAGCACGGGGAAGTGCTTCTGCAGCGGCGGGCGGAAGGCAAGCGCCTCTGGCCCGGCTACTGGTCCAACAGCTGCTGCAGCCATCCCCGGGCCGGGGAATCCATCGAAGCGGCCGCGGCGCGGCGCACGGCCCAGGAGCTGGGCCTGAGCTGCGTGCTCACGCCCCTCTACGCCTTCACCTACCACGCCTGGTTCCAGGACCTCGGCGCGGAATGGGAGCACTGCCACGTGTTCGTGGGCCAGCTCGCCGGGCCCCGGCCTCGGGTGAACCGCCACGAAATCAGCGCCTGGCGCTGGATTGCCCCGGAAATCCTCACCGAAGAGTTGGCCGCCACCCCGGAACGCTACACCCCCTGGCTGGCGCTAGAATGGGCGACGCTTCGCCGGGAACATGGCGCCGCCCTACCCAAGGCCCTCGGTCCCGCCTAGCCATGGCCATGGCCTGCCGCCCGGGCTGCGGCGCCTGCTGCATCGCCCCCGCAATCGTGACGCCCTACCACGGCATGCCGGAGGGAAAGCCCCCCGGAGTGCGCTGCGTTCATCTCACAGAGGACCTGCGCTGCGCGCTCTTCGAGGATCCCCGGCGCCCGGCGGCCTGCGGCGCCTTTCAGGCGTCTCCGGAGTTCTGCGGTGAGGACCGGGCCGAGGCGCTACGCATCCTGGCCCGGCTTGAAGCGGAAACGGCGCCCTAGCCCGCCTTGAGGGCGTCGATGATCTTCTTCTGCTCCGCCACGGGGACGGTGCTGTAGGCTGCGGAGGTGCGATCCACAATATCGCCGTAGCGCGACAGGATGCCCGCCGCGACGTCCTTAGGCTCCGCCACCACGGCAAATTCCTTCAGAATGTCATCGGTGATGAGCTCGCCCATCTCCACCCACTTGCCTTCCTTCGACATGGCGTTGAGCACGCCCTGGAGCTCGCCCGCGCCGATGGAGTCGAGTACGCCTTTGTAGGCCGGCGTCGAGCCATAGAAGGCGATCTGCTTGGTGACCGTGGCCTTCGCTTCCGCGAAGCTCTTCTCATCGCTGCCCGTCACCACGAAGCAGGGGTAGGCAATTTGGAAACCTTCCCGGCGCCGCCCGGCCTTCGCAAAGCCCTTCTCGAGGGAAGGGAGGGTGACCTGACGGAGGTAGGCTTCCGTGGTAAAGGCGTGGACGATCATGCCGTCCGCCACTTCCCCGGCCACCTGGGTCATCACCGGGCCCACGGCCGCGAGGAACACCTTCGGGGCGCCATATTGGGTGTTCGTGGGCGTAAACATGGGCGTCATCAGGGTGTGCTGGTAGTAATCGCCGCGGAACTTTAGGGGCTCACCGTCGTACCAGGCCGCCCAAATGGCGCGCATGGCGGAAATCAATTCGCGCATCTGCTTGGCCGGGGCGTCGTGCCAGGGCATGGAGAAGCGCTTGGTGATATGGGGCTTGATCTGGGACCCAAGGCCAAGAATGAAACGCCCCTTGGAGTAGGCGTTGAGATCATGGCCCAGGTTCGCGAGGGTCATGGGGCTTCGGGAAAAGGCCACGGCGATGGAGGTCATGAGCTCAATTTCCCGGCTCTGCCCCGCGGCCACGGCCAGGGGCAAGAAGGGATCGTGAGCCGTTTCCGCCGTCAGCGCCCCGCTGTAGCCCATTTCCTCTAACCGGGCGATTTCCCCGGGCACGGCCTCCAGGTTGGTGGTTAACCCGGCATCAACTCGCATGGTGCGTGCTCCCCTCCGTTTCTAGTGACCCTGGATTCTAGGAAGGCCCTGGGGCACCGTCCAGCGCTGCATTGAGGCCTAAAGCGCTGCGGCGTGGGAAAAAGGGTTGCCGAACCCTTGAACTTCCGCCGGCCCAGACCCATCTTTCCCTCTCCCAAGCCCCTGGAGCGCAACGCTGTGCAGCGGATCTTCCTTTTTCTTCTGACCAACCTCGCCGTGGTGGTGCTCGCTGGCATCACCCTGAACCTTCTTGGGGTGGGCAGCATCCTGGCAGCCAACGGCATCGATCTGAACCCCGGGGCCCTGCTGGCCTTCTGCGCGGTCTTCGGCATGAGTGGCGCCTTCTTGTCCCTCCTGCTCAGCAAGTTCCTAGCGAAGCGAAGCACGGGGACGCAGATTCTCACCGCGGCGCGGAACCGGGAAGAGCAGTGGCTCCTGTCTACGGTAGAAGAGTTGGCTAAGGAAGCGGGCATCGGCATGCCCGAGGTGGGGGTGTTCCCCGCGGAGCAACCGAACGCCTTCGCGACGGGGTGGAACCGGAATCAGGCGCTCGTCGCCGTTTCCACAGGGCTCCTGCGCAATATGGGGCCCAGCGAAGTGCGCGCCGTGCTCGCCCACGAAATCGGCCACGTGGCCAACGGCGATATGGTCACCCTGGCCCTGGTGCAGGGGGTGGTGAACACCTTCGTCATGTTCCTGGCTCGGGTTGCG
This sequence comes from Gammaproteobacteria bacterium, assembly GCA_030828335.1. GTDB lineage: Bacteria > Pseudomonadota > Gammaproteobacteria > Pseudomonadales > Azotimanducaceae > Salivita. The sequence goes on along the minus strand of JAURCQ010000010.1, from coordinate 7,793 downwards.
GGCTTCTTCGTGGATCGGGTACTGCTCAAGAATGAGCGGGGCCTGGGTATGGGCTACTTCATCACCAGCATCGTGATGGAGCTCGTGCTCGGCATGCTGGCCATGACCGTGGTGATGTGGGTCTCCCGGCGTCGGGAATTCCGCGCCGACGCCTTCGGGGCGCGGCTGGCGGGGCGCGACGCCATGATCGCGGCGCTTGAGCGCCTGCGCATCGGGGATCAACTTCCCGATGCCATGCCCGCCACCCTGCAGGCCTTCGGCATTCGCTCCGGCCACCCCCGGGGCTTCGAGGCCCTTTTCCGCTCCCATCCGCCCCTAGAGGAACGGATCGAAGCGCTCCGCCGCGGGTAAGCCTTAAGCGGCGGTTAGGGGCACGAGGCGCACCGTCGACGTGCCCTTGGCAAGCACCCGCCCCTCTTCGTCCTTGAGCTGCCCCTCAAGGAAGACGGTTTGCTTCCCCGCGCGCTCGATCCACCCCTCGGCTACCACGGGGCCCGGGGTGGCCGGGCGGAAGAAGCTGATCTTGATCTCCAGCGTAGCGATCCAGAAGCCCTGGCCAAACCGCCCGATGCAGGCGTGGGCCATGGCGGAATCGATCCAGCCGGTTACGAAGCCCCCCTGCGCAATGCCTCCGGTGTGACACATCTCGGGCTTGACGGTGAAACGGATTGTCGAGCGTCCGGCCTCGCTGTCCAGGGCGAGGACTTCCCCATCGCCGAGGGTTTTCAAAAGGTCGTTCGGGGCCACGTCGGGGGTCGTGCTCAAGGGGTTTCTCCTTCGTTCGCTTCCGGGGGCGGGGCTGTGCCTTCGCGATAGTCGCCGAAGGCCGCATCCCGCTGACTAAGGGTTTGGGTCAGGCCCTGCTCGCGGATGGCGCGCAGGTGGGCCCGGGACGATTCCCCGAGCATAGCCAGGGCCTGCAGCTCCGTGCCGGCGCGCACGGCGGCGCGAAAGCCCATCAGCTCCAGCTGCCGGTGCACGGCCCGCTTATTGAACTGCTGCACATCCGGGGGTACCTGGGCGATTTTCTGCGCCACGGCGAGCACCGCGTCCTGAAGCTCGGCGGCGGGGAAGGCGCGATTCGCGAAGCCGCAGGCCGCAGCCTCCGTGCCGGACATGGCGTCGCCGGTAAGCATGAGCTCCATGGCCCGGCGCAGGCCTACGATCCAGGGGAAGAACTGATTATCCGGGGGGCTAATGGCGCGCACCACGGGATAGCCAATGCGCGCATCTTCAGCCACGTAAACCAGATCACAAGCCGTGGCCAGCTCCGTGCCCCCGGCCAAGCAGTAGCCCTCCACGGCGGCGATGACGGGCTTAGCTAGATCGTTCATGCGGAAGAAGCCATCCACCACATGCCGGGGCCAGTTTCCCAGGCCGCCGGGGGTGTAGAAGGGCTGGTGCTCCGCGCTGTTCTGCTTCAAGTCGTAGCCGGCGGAGAAATGACCACCGGCCCCGCGAAGGATGGTGACCCGAAGGGTGGGGTCCTGATCGATCCGCTCGAGCGCCGCGAAGAGCTCGCTGCGCAGGGCATTGGACAGGGGGTTCCGCTTCTCCGGGCGATTCAACGTGAGCCGGGCCACGCCCCCGGGGAGGCGTTCTTCCTCGACGAGGGCGTCGCTCATGGGCCTAGCGCTTAAAGGCGGAGGCCGTGAAGGCCTTGAGGGTCGCCTCCGCGGAGGCCGCATCGAGGGCCAGGGGCGCGATGATGGCCGTGTCGACCCCCGTCTCCATGGCCCAGCGGATGCGCTCCTGGCACTCCCCAGCGCTGCCGATCACGCCGATTTCGTCCACCAGCTGATCCGTGAGGGCCCCGGAAGTTTTCTCCCGATCCTTTGCTGCCCAGCCCTCGCGGATCGCTGCGGCGGCCTCTTCGTAGCCCGCCCAGGCCAGGAACGCGTTGTACTGAGGCGTCGCGTAATAGGGCGCGAAGGCCGCGCGGAAGGCGTTCCGGGCCCGGTCCTTGTCGTCGGTCACGCAAACCATGAAGCGGTTGACCACCTCCGGCTGCTCCGTTTTACCGCCCCGCTCCGCCCCGATGGCCACGTGCTCCATCATCTTCGGCAGGGCCAGCTTCGGCCAGAGGTTGAAAATCACGCCGTCGGAGACCGCCGCGGCTTCTTCAATCATCTTCGAGCGCAGGGCCGCCATGTAGACCGGAGGCGGGGTTTCCAGGGGCGGCTGGCGATAGCCATGGCTATGCAGCGTTTCCCCGTCAAAGTCGCTCTTTTCCCCGGCGAGCATGGACTTCACCAGGCGTACCGTTTCGCTGACGCGGGTGAGGGGCTTTTCCAGGGGAATGCCGTTCCACCCCGTCATCATGGTTTTGCTCGAGGAGCCAAGACCCATAACGAAGCGCCCGGGAAGCTGCTGCGCGACGGTGTAGGCCGTGGCGGCGAGGACGGAAGGCGCCCGGGTGTAGACCGGCGTGACGGCGATGCCGACGCGCAGGCGCTCCGTGTGATCCCCGAGGATGGCCGCGAGGGTCAGCGCGTCGGGCGCGCCCCCGTCCCCAAACCAGGCATCGCTGTAGCCTTCCGCTTCCGCCCATTGGGCTCGGGCGATAGTGTCCGAGACCTTCGGCCCCCCGGGTAAGGTGACTGCTACGCGCTTCTCCGCCATGCTCTCCCCCTGCTTTGAAAATTGAGGGCCGAAGCGTCGCATCGCCCCCGCTCCCGATCAAGCCTTCCTCGCCTGCCCAGCCCTACGCCGCGGTGCTATGCTCCCCGGCCGGCGCGCTCGCGCGTTATTCCATGGCGCTTAGGGGGAAGGAACCAGGCATGACCGACGCACCCGTATTAACACCCATCAGACCGGGCCACGAATTCGACCAAGAGGCGCTGCAGCGCTTCCTCCAGAGCCAGGCTCCCGGCTTCGACGGCGAGCCTCAAATCCTGCAGTTTGAGGGCGGCCAGTCCAATCCGACCTTCCTTTTGAAGACAGGCAGCGGCGAGTACGTGCTTCGCAAGCAGCCCCCCGGGGAGCTGCTCCCTTCCGCCCACCAGGTGGACCGGGAGTACCGGGTGATGAAAGCCCTGGATAGCACCGACGTACCCGTTCCCCGCATGATCGCCCTGGAAAACGAAGGCACGGTGCTCGGGACGCGCTTCTACGTCATGGAGAAGGTGGAAGGGCGAGTGCTCACGGACCTTCAGCTTCCCGACCTATCCCCGGAGGACCGGCGGGCGGTGTACCTGGACCTTGCCTCCGTCCTCGCGAAGCTTCACCAGGTCACGCCCGAGACCCAGGGCCTCGGAGACTACGGCCGCCCGGGGAACTACTACACCCGGCAGATCTCCCGCTGGAGCCGGCAGTACGAAGCTTCAAAAACCGAGAATATTGAGGCCATGGATAAGCTCATGGCGTGGCTGCCGGAGCACATGCCAGATACGGACGAAGCGCGCATCGTCCACGGGGACTACCGCCTCGGTAACGTCATGCTTCACCCCACGGAGCCGCGCATCGTCGCCGTGCTGGACTGGGAGCTCTCCACCCTAGGCCATCCCCTCGCGGACCTAGGCTACCTGTGCATGGACTATCACTCTCCCGGCTACGACGGTCAGGGCCTTGGCGCCATCCAGGACCTCGCGGCCCATGGCATTCCCTCGGAAGCAGAGATGCTTGCCCACTATTGCAAGGCGACAGGGCGCGATGGCATCGACAACTGGACCTTCTATTTGGTCTACAACCTCTTCCGCTCCGCCGCCATCATCCAGGGCGTCTACAAGCGGGGCCTCGACGGCAACGCCGCCTCGGCGCAGGCGCTGGAATACAAGGAGGTCTGCCGGTCCCGCTCCGAGCTGGCCTGGTCCTTGGTAGAGCAAGCGCGCTAAGCGCGCCACGCCTTTCGCAAGGCCAAAAAAAGGCCCCGGAGCACAGGCTGCGGGGCCTTTTCTGTTTCGCAGGGCGCTAGAGCATGACGTCCGCGAGCAGCTCGATGGCTTCGGGCTGGGCCGAGCCGATGAGCATGGAGCCCACTTCGCCACGCTTGTCCGCGTCCTTCCAGCGCTGGGCGCGCTCCCGGATGCGATCCGCCGGCCCCACGAGGTGGCAGGCATCGATGAGCTCCGCGGGGACCGCGGCCATGGCCTCGTCTTTCCGCCCGGCCAGGTAGAGATCCTGGATCTTCACCGCGGCCTCTTCGAAGCCAAGGCGCTTGGCGTAGTCGTTGTAGAAGTTCTTATCCCGAGCGCCCATGCCGCCGATGTAGAGGGCCATGCTGCCCCGGAGCGGCATCATGCATTCCTCAACGTTATCGCCGAGCACGCAGCTCACGAAGGGCGCCACGTCGAAGTTCAGCATGGACTTACCATTGCCTGCCCGGGCAAAGCCCGTCTCGATGGGCTCCTTGAAGATGTTGAACTGGTCCGGGTCCATCCACACGGGGAAGAACCCATCGCAGGTTTCCGCGGCCGCAGCCACGCCCGTGGGGGTGATGGTAGCGGCGTAGATGGGGATGTCTTCCGTGCAGTGGAGGATGCTCTTCAGGGGCTTGCCGAGGCCCGTGGCCCCCTCCCCTTTGTAGGGAAGCTGATACTGCTTGCCGTCAAACTCCAGCACCCCTTCCCGGGCAAAGATCTGCTTCATGATCTGCACGTACTCTTTGAGGCGCGTCACGGGCTTGCCATAGGGCACGCCGTGCCAGCCTTCCACCACCTGCGGGCCCGAGGCCCCAAGGCCCACAATGAAGCGGTCGTTGGAGAGCTGCGCTAGACTCATCGCGGTCATGGCGGCCATGGCCGGAGAGCGCGCCGGCATCTGCATGATGGCCGTGCCCACGCGGATCTTCGTGGTGTTCGCCAGAATCCAGGTGGCCGGGGTGATGGCATCGGAGCCGTAGGCCTCCGCCGTCCACACCGAATCATAGCCGCAGGATTCCGCGTGCTTGATGGCGTCCATGGGCAGGTTCATGCGTGAACCTGAATAACCAACGAGCATTCCGAGCTTCATGGCAGGTCTCTCCCTCGAGGCTTAGCCGACAGTGACTCAAGGAGTATAGGGCCCCATGACCAGCCTTGCGACCTACGGCGTCAACGCTTTCCTGCGTCTGGTGGTGAAGCGTTCCCTCAGCAAACACGCTCTGACGCCGGAGCGGGTGGCCGCGCAGCGGGCTCAGCTAGAACGGGCCAGCGCCCGGGGCCGATGGCCCGGCGCCGTCAGCATCACCGCCCAGTCCCTCGGCACCCAGCCTGCGGAGCGGGCGGCCCTAGGGGCGCCGGAACTCCCTCATCATGCGGTGCTCTACCTTCACGGGGGCGGCTATCTCGTGGGCTCCCCAGCCATGTATCGGCCCCTGGCGGGGACGCTGGCCGCGCGGCTTTCGGCGCCGGTGTATACCCTCGCCTATCGCCTCGCGCCCGAGCACCCCTACCCTGCCGCCCTAGACGACGCCTACGCGGCCTACCAGGCCCTGCGCGATGCCGGTCACGACCCGGGGCAGATCGCGGTCATGGGCGATTCCGCCGGGGGCAATCTCGCCGTCGCCCTCCTGCAGCGCCTTCGGGACGAGGGGGTACCCTTGCCCGCCAGCGCCGTGCTCCTCTCCCCCTGGGGCCAGCTCGGGGGCAGCAGCCCCTCCCGCCGCGCCCATGCGCGCAAGGAGGCCATGCTTCCGCCGGATCGCCTGGAGGAGGCCGCGCACGCCTACGCGGGGGAGGTGCCCCTCGAGGATCCCCGCCTTTCCGTTATCTACGGAAGCCTCGAAGCTTTCCCGCCCCTCATGATCCACGTGGGCTCGGAGGAAATACTCCTAGACGATAGCCAGGCGCTCGCGGCGGCGGCGCGCAGCGCCGGCGTACCCTGCGATCTAACCGTGTGGAGAAAGCAGCCCCACGTTTTTCCCGCCTTCTTTGAGCTGCTGCCCGAGGGGCGGGCGGCCCTAGAGGCCTGCGCTGCCTTTATTTTGCGCCAATGGCTGAAGGCAGCGGGGCCCGAGGTCGGCTAACATCGGCCGATCAATCAGCCCCCAAAGCAGGAAGGAGCAGCGCCATGGCCCAGGGCTCAACCCCCCAAGCCGTCACCCGGTTTAAGCAGCGTCTCACCTGGGGCCTCGGCCTCGCCGCCCTCCTTATCGTGGGGGCCGGCCTCTACCCCCTCTTCGCCCCCCTGGGGCCGCCGAAGGCCGGGGAGCACTACACGGACCTGGGGGCACCGGAACGGCCGCCCCGGGGGCCCGTCACGGTGGTGGAGTTCTTCTCCTACGGCTGCGTGCACTGCAAGAACTTTGACCCCCAAATCGAACGCTGGACCGAAGGGCTTCCCGAGGACGTTCGCTTCAAGCGCGCCCCGGTGGCCTTCTCCGCCAGCTGGGGCCTCCTCGCCAAGGCCTACCACGCTGCCGAGCGCCTCGGCATCCTGGAAGCCAATCACCAGCGCCTCTTCTCCGCCCTCCATGATGCGGGCCTCGCCCTGAATACGGAGGACGCGGTGGTGCAGTTCTTTGATGGCCACGGCACCGATGGGCGAAGCTTCCGCCGGGCCCTCCGGGACCCCGCGGTGGAAGAGGCCCTTGCGGAGGACGGCGCCCTGGCCCGGCGCTACGGCATTCGCGCCGTGCCCACGCTGGTGGTCGATGGCCGCTATCGCATCGATGATCCCTCCCTTTCGCGGCAGCAAATCCTTCAGGTGGCCGACGCCCTGATTGCCCAGGCCCTGGAGACACGCACACCGTGAGCACCGCCGAAATCCCAAAGCAGGACATCGCCCGAGCCCGCGTCCGCCCCCGGGGCGCCCTGGAGCTGCTCTCCCAGTTTGAAGCGGACCTGGTGAAGCGCTTTGAAGAGGGGGAAACCCGGGAGCTCTTCCGCCGCTGCTGCCTCGCCGTGCTCAACAGCGGCAACGACAGCGACGACGCCGCCGCTCTCTTCGAGCGCTACGCGGACTTCCGCGCCGAGGTGCTCCAAAGCCCCCGGGGCGTTCAGCTCGAACTGTTCCAGGCACCGGCCCGGGCCTTCGTTGACGGCCGCATGGTAGAGGGGGTCAAGGAGCTCCTCTTTGCCGTGCTCCGGGACGTGGTCTACTTCGCGAAAACCCTGTCTGACACGGACACCTTCGACCTCTCTAGCAGCGCCGGTATCACCGATGCGGTGTTCCACGCCCTGCGCCATGCCGATGTCTTCCGTGCACCCTCGAAAACCAATCTCGCCGTGTGCTGGGGTGGCCATTCCATTCCCCGGGCGGAGTACGACTACAGCAAGCTTGTGGGCTATGAACTCGGCCTTCGCGGCCTCGACGTCTGCACGGGCTGCGGCCCCGGTGCCATGAAGGGTCCCATGAAGGGCGCTGCCGTGGGCCATGCCAAGCAGCGGAACAGCGAAGGCCGTTACCTGGGCTTCACGGAACCGGGCATCATCGCCGCCGAGCCCCCAAACGCCCTGGTCAACTGCCTCACCATCCTGCCGGACATCGAAAAGCGCCTGGAAGCCTTCGTGCGCGCAGCCCACTGCATCATCGTCTTCCCCGGTGGGCCGGGGACCGCCGAGGAGGTGCTCTACCTCCTGGGCATCCTCATGCACCCGGAGAACGCCGCGAATCCCCTGCCCCTCATTCTCACCGGGCCGGAAAGCTCCGCAGCGTGGTTCGAAGCCCTGGAAGCGCTGCTGCTGACGGCCTTTGGCCCCGCGGTGCGGGACTACTACACGATCATCATCGACGATCAGGAAGCGGTAGCGCGGGCGGCCAAGGACGGCATGAAGGCCGTGCGCCGGGCGCGCGTAAGCAGCGGCGATGCGTTCTACGCGCTCACTCGCTCACTCGCTCACTCGCTCACTCGCTCACTCACCCCTCACCCAACA
>JAURCQ010000109.1 GCA_030828335.1 Gammaproteobacteria bacterium | reverse complement strand
GCCCACTGATATAGACGCCGATGATCCCGGGCAGGGTCGCCACGGTGTTCGACAGCCCCATGATGGTGCCGGCGCTCCGAGGGGCAATATCCAGATGGTTCACCCCAAAGCCCCCGGCCGTCGCGCCGCCGAAGATATTCCCCAGAGACATAAGAGCAATGGCCAGGGGAATGCTTTCCACATAGCCCACCCCGGCGAGCACGAGGGCCGAGCCCCCAAAGCCAATGCTTTGCATGAGCTTACGGACCCGGGTGGTGGCCATTCCGGAAGCGAGGAGCCGATCGGCCATGGCCCCCCCAGCGTTCAAAGCGAGGAAAGAAAACAGGGAGGGAATCATGGTGAAGATGCCCACGGAGGCGAAATCGACCCCGAGGCCCTTGTTGATGTAGGTGGGCATCCAGGCCAGGAGCACATAGGTGCCCCAGTTCGCGCAAAAGTGGCACACCACAATGGCCCAGATCGCCGGCTGGGCCAGCATAGCCTTCAAGGTCGGGGGGGCCGCGGAGGCGTCCGTCCCCAGGTTCGCCTCGATGTAGACGCGCTCCGCCGGATCCAGCCGGGGATGGGCCGCAGGCGTTTTTGCCGCCACCCGCTGCCAGGCAAGCCACCAGAGAAAGCCCACGGCGCCGAAGACGTAAAAGGCCGAGGGCCAGCCAAAGCGCGCCACCAGGGGCGGCGTAGCCACAAGGGCGAAGACGCTGCCCAGGGGAATCATGGAGAAGAGGATCCCCACGGCCCGGGAGCGCTCCCGCTCCGGGATCCAGTGCCCAAAGAGCGCGTAGACGGACGGGAAGGTGACCCCCTCCCCCACGCCCATGAGCACCCGGGTAAGGAGCAAGGCCGTCAACCCCCCGAGGGCCGCGGCGGGGGTGAGTAAGGTGAAGAGGGACCAGAAGATCACCCCGAAGCCCAGCACGCGCTTACCGCCGTAGCGATCGGCCAGCCAGCCCCCGGCGACCTGGGTGAGCAGATAGCCCAGGAAGAAGGAGGACAGCACCCGGCCCTGCTGCTCCGGGCTCCAGCCAAAGTCGCTGGCCATGGGAATGATGGCCACGGACATGATGACCCGATCGGTGTAGCACACGAAGACCGCCAGGGCGGCCATGATCACCAGGGCCAGCCGGCCCCGGCTTGGGGCGCTCGACGGCGCCGCAGGGTTTTCTGACATCGCTTTTCCTCCCCTCTCCCGCCCCAACCATGCCCCGGGTGGGGGGAAAGCGCCAGCGCGGGCGCAGCGCGGCTGCAGCGCGGGTGCAGCCGCGACAAAAGGTCGCAGCGGCTGGCCCCCGGGGCCCCCGGGGGCGAGAATGCGCGCATGACCACGCCACCCCCTTCTCCGACCCTCGAGCGCTGGGCCGCGCTCACCGCCGCGAGCCCCCAGGCCGTGCGCCTACTGCTGGTGCTCCAGGGGGTACTGACGGTGGGGCTCACCCTCGGGCTGCTCCTGGCGGCGCAGGGCTTCGCCCTTGAGCTGCCCTACGGGCCACTCTGGACCCTCACCCTAAGCTACGGCGTCGGCACCGCGGCGACGGCCCTCTGGCATCGGCGACGAGGCGGCGGGGATGAGGAAGCCACCCCGGGCACGGTCACGGCCTTGCTCCTCAGCCAGCTCGCCGTGCTCACGGGGGCGCTCTACTACACCGGCGGGGCCAGCAGCCCCTTTGCCTCCCTCTACCTCATTACCCTAGCCCTTGGGGCGATGGTCCTCCCCTGGCCCCGCGCCGTGGCCCTGACCGGGCTTGCGCTCCTTGCCTATGCCCTGCTCTTTCGCTTCTACCTGCCCCTGGCCGCCCAGGCGGTGGAGGCCGCCAGCGCCCTGGATCACAGCGCCCACGGCGTCGCTGCAGGCGCAGCCGCGGGTGCAGCTACGGGGGCAACCGCGGGCGCCAACGCCGGCTTCACCGTGCACGTGCTGGGCATGGGTCTGAACTTCTTGCTGAGCAGCGTGGTCCTGGTCGGGCTACTCGCGCGCCTTGCAGCCATGGCTCGGGCTCAGGGGGCGCGGTTGGCGACGCTGGAAGCGCAGGCCCTCCGCAATGCCCACGTGGTGGCCCTCGGCGGGGTCGCCGCCAGCGCCGCCCACGCCCTCTCTACGCCCCTATCGAGCGCGGCCATTACCCTCGAGGGGCTCCAGGAGGACGCACCCCTCACCGATGAGCAACGCAATCAGGTGGCCCAGACCCTAGAGCAGATCCAGCGCGGGCGAAGCCGGCTTACGGAAGCGCTTCGGGGCGCCCAACTGGAACGGCTAGAGGCCGCCGCATCGGCCCGCCCCCTGGCGCCCCGCCTGGCCACGGTGCTGGAGGGCTGGCGTCTGCTTCACCCCGAACTCACCCTGGAAACCACCCTGGCCCTGGCCCCGGAAGCTCGACTCCTGGATCCCGCCTTCGAAGATACGGTGACGACGCTCCTGAATAATGCGGCGGAGGCCAACGCCACCCAAGGCGCAACCACGCTGCGCCTCGAGGCGAGCTGCGCCCAGGGCTGGCTGACCCTATGCGTTGAGGATGAGGGCCGGGGCCCGGCGCCCCGCCTGCCCACGGTCCCCGTGGCCTCGCAAAAGCCCTATGGGGCTGGCGCCGGCCTGCTCCTTGCTCAGGCCAATCTGGAACGGCTGGGCGGGGCACTCACGGTGGATACGGGGGCCGCAGGCTGGCGCGCTACCCTGCGCCTGCCCCTGGTAGACGCCCATGAGTAAGCCGGCGCTGCTGCTGATCGACGACGACGCCCTCTTCCTCCGCACCCTCGGGGGCGCCCTTGAACGCAAGGGCTATGGGGTCCGCACGGCGCAAAGCGAAGAAGCGGCCCTCGCCGCGGTGGGCGAGGCCCCAGCAGAAGTCATCCTCCTCGATCTGATGCTCGGCGAACGGAGCAGCCTGCCCCTCATCGAACCTTTACTCGCCCACTGTCCCGGCGCCCGGCTCATCATGCTCACGGGCTACGCCAGCGTGGCCACCACGGTGGCGGCCATGCGCCTTGGGGCTACGGATTACCTGGCGAAGCCCGTGGGCCTGGGAGAAGTGCTACACGCCCTAGGGGACGGCGCGCCCGGACGGGAGAAGGGTGCGGAGGAGGCGCCGCCCCAACCCATTCCCCTGGGGCGCGTGGAGTGGGAGCACATCCAGCGAGTACTCGCCGATCACGAGGGCAACATCAGCGCCGCCGCCCGCGCCCTGGGGGTGCACCGGCGCTCTCTCCAGCGCAAGCTGGCGAAGCGCCCGCCGCCCCTGCCCCCCCGGGACTGAACCCTAGAGCCGCGCGTCGAGCTTCAGCCAGAGGGTCCGGCCGGGCTCGGGCAGCTGAGCAATGGGATCAAAGCCCGTGACGTCGGCGCCGCTTCGCGATAGATGCTCCGCGTAGGCCGTATCGAAGAGGTTATCCACGCCCAGGGAGACGGCCGTGCCCTCTCGCAGCTGCCAGTGCCCGTTGAGGGACGCAATGGCAAAGCCATCGGTGCGGCCGAAATCCTGGCCCACGATGTTGCCCGCACCGAGATCCACCCGGTCCTGATCGGCCACCAGGCGCACCATGCCACCCAGGGTCACCGGGCCCTGGCGCCAGCTTAGGGCGACGCGCCCTTCCAGGGGCGGCATCTGGGCTAGGGCCACGCCGTCCGTGCGGTTGCGCCCCCAGCTGTAGGCCAGGGTGCTCGTGAGCTGCCAGGCTTCGCCCAAGCGTTGGGTGTAGTCGACCTCACCCCCCAGGCTCACCGCATCCACGTTCCGCGTCACCACGGCGGGGAGGGCCCGGTCCTCGGGGCGCGCATCGATAAGGATGTAATCCTTGTGCTGCGCCGCGAAGAGCGCAACGGACAGGGCGGCCCGGGGGCCTTCCCGGCGCAGGCCCAGGTCAAGCTGGGTGGTGCGCTCCGGGTCCGTGAAGAAGGCGCTGGCGCTGCCCTCCCCTACCCGACCGGTGCCAAAGCGCTCCCAGTAATCGGCGATGCGTTCGCTATGACCCAGGCCCAGAAACACCTGCGTTTCCCCGGCGCCGTAGCCCGCCCCCGAGGCGAGGGTCCGTTCAAGGCGCGCGAAGGCGCTTAAAAGCACCTCATCATCGTGAGCACCGGCGGTGGGATTGGGCCGGGCCATCATCATGGAGCCGACCGTGGCGCGGAGATCCTCCGCCTGCCAGCGATCGGCCCGGGCCCCCAGCACCCAGCGCTGCTGCTCGCTGGCCTGCCAGGTGAGCTCGCCGAAGAGGCCGGTCTGGGCGAGGCGCGCATCGCCCACCCGGGGCCGGGATTCAAAATCCATCATCAGGGCGTTCATGCTGCCCCGCACCCGATGGTTATCGCGGTGCCCATCAATGCCCACCCGGGCCGAGACCTGCTCCCCAAGCGCCAGGTCCGCCAGGGCCCGGAGGGCTTTCGTTTCCCGATCGGGGTTGGACACGGAAGGGTTCCTCATCATGGCCGTGGGGGCGAAGGCGCGAAGGCTAAAGTTGTCCATCACGTGATCCACGGACCCCGTCGCCAGCTGCACGTCGAGGGCCTGAAGCAGGGGCCCGGTAAAGCTTCGCCGCAGCCGCAGGCTCGTGCTTTCCCGGTCAAAGAGCACCCCATCCATCGCGCGATCGGCGTAGGCCGCCTCCCCATCGCTTCGCGCCACGGAGAGCTCCACCAGGGTGGCCTCGTCCGGGCGCCATCCCGCCATGAGATTCACGTTCCAGCGGTTGTAGGCGCTATGCACCGTGGTGCCAGCGCCACTTTCATAGTCATCGCTTTCGCTATCGGTCCCCTGCACGCGCAGGTACCCCAGCTGCCCCCCGAGCAGGCCGTCGATGGCCGCATCGCGCCGACCCCAGCTGCCTACGGTTAGCCCTGCAGCCAGGGTGGAGCGGTCCGTCTCCGGATCGAAGGGATCGCGCTCAAAGCGCACCGTAGCGGAGGAGGCCCCGGGGGCCCAGAGCACGCTCTGCGGGCCCTTCAAGATGCGGATGCGGTCGTAGCTTTGGGGGAAGACGTAGGCCGTGGGGGGATCCATGCGGTTGCCGCAGCCCCCCAGGAGCATCGCTTCCTCATTCAGCACCGCCACCCGGGAACCGGCCATGCCCCGAAAGAGGGGATCGCCGTCCGTTCCGCCCTTGCGAATCACGGAGAAGCCGGAAACGGTCTTGAGGTAATCCGCCCCATCGTGCGCCGGCAGGGGCTGACGCGGCAGGCGCGGATCGGTCACCACTTCCAGGGGGGACGCCATGCGCGCTGCGGTCACCACGATTTCCTCTTCCATTCCGCCATCAGCATTGGCATGGGCGAGGAGAGGCAGGGCAGCGGCAAGGGCGGAGAGGGTCCAGCGGGGCGCGGGCATGGACAGGGACATGGGGCGAAGTTCCTTTAACCGTTGGAGAGACGGCGCGCAGTGTAGGAAGGGAAGGGGCGAGGGAGGAGTGACGAAGTGTCGCAGGGCTATTTACAATTTAGACACTGAATGTATATTTCGCCCATGAGCGAACCGGCCTTTACCTTAGATGCCCTGGGGCAACGCCTTCTTCCCCCCCTCGGGGAGGTGATGCCATTCCTGGAGCGCTTTGCACAAGATGGCTTCCCCCGCACCACCATGGGTCGCCTCGCCGAGGCTGGGGGCGTTTCGCGGCAGACGCTCTACAACCGCTTTGGCAATAAGGAAGCCCTGTTCCATTGGGCCGTAGACGCCATGAGTGGCCACCTCGAGCGCGCCGCCCTCGCGGCCCTGGAACGCCCCGGGGAAGCGCTGGCGGACCAGCTCCTGGGGCACTACTGCGCCTGGTTTGAGCCCATGGTCACGCTGCTGAATCAGGGTCCCTATGGGCAAGCGCTTTTTGGCCTGGGCCTGGAAGGCAAGCGCGCCGCAGGCTACGACCCGCTGGATTCGGTCTCCACGGCGGTGGCAGCGCGGCTGCTAGCCCAGGCACCGGAGGCCGGGGTGGCCGCCGCGGAAGATCGCGCCTTCGCCCTGGCCATGGCGGCTAAGGGGCTCTTCGTGAGCGCTCAAAGCGCGGAAGATTTTCGCAGTGCCATGATCCGGGTCCTTGAGGGCCATGGCCTGGGAAATCCAGACTTCGTAGTTCTCCAGGACCTTCGGCGGAACGTCCCTCTGCGCGCGGCGGCGCAGGTAGGTCAGCTGGGCCATGCGGATACCGG
>JAURCQ010000108.1 GCA_030828335.1 Gammaproteobacteria bacterium | reverse complement strand
CTCGTCAAGGACGGCGACGTGATTCATTTCCGCTTTAACGTCTAAGGCCTTCCCTTGACAGGCCGCGGGGTCGAGTTAGAATCCGCGTCCCTTCTTGGCTACGTAGCTCAGCTGGTTAGAGCACGGCACTCATAATGCCGGGGTCCCCTGTTCGATCCAGGGCGTAGCCACCATCTTCCTAAGACGATTCCGGAAAGCGACGAAGCCCTAGGGGTTCGCCGCCTTCCTCGTCATCCAGCCTATAGCGTCCCGTGCCCCGAGGCCCGACCCAGCCCGGCGTATCTTCCAGGGCGAGGTGCCAATAGCCTTCCCGAGGCCAAGAACTCCGGGGTGCGCCATGGAGCGGCAGGGCCTGGGTGCTCAGCACCGCCGGTGCGCTTTGGAGCAAGGACACCGCGGCCCCAGCAGCGGCGTCGTCGGCCCAGGCCGTGAGCAGGCTCCACTGGGCGGGGCCTTCGTAGGCGACCAGTAGCGTGCCCCCCAGGGGCTTCGCCCGCCCTTGGCCCTCGCCATGCCACCAGGCGAGCCAGCCCTCAAAGCCCGCTCCGGCGCTGACGCGGTGTTGGGAAAACAGCAAAACGGCCATGGCGAGGACTCCCCTTCCGTAAGGGCTTACCGTGGCCCCTTGTTTCGGGGTGCGCAAGGCCCCGAACTCTTTAGGCGCGTCCCCCCTTGGGGTAGGCTTGCGTCCACTTTTGGGCGGGAGGAAGAGGGCCATGACCATCATTCGCCAGGACGATCTGATTGCCAGCGTCGCCGATGCGCTTCAGTACATCTCCTATTACCACCCCCTGGATTTCATCCAGGCGGTGCATGCGGCCTATGAGCATGAAGCGTCGTCGGCGGCCAAGGACGCTATGGCGCAGATTCTCGTGAACTCTCGGATGTGCGCCGAGGGGCACCGGCCTATCTGCCAGGACACGGGGATTGTGACGGTTTTCGTCAAGGTGGGCATGAACGTGCGCTGGGAAGGGGATTTAAGCCTCGAGGACATGATCAACGAAGGCGTCCGCCAGGCCTACCTCCATCCCGATAATGTGCTCCGGGCCTCGGTGCTGACCGATCCGGCAGGGGCGCGGCAGAACACGAAGGACAACACCCCGGCGGTGATTCACGTGTCGCTTGTCCCCGGGGATACGGTGGACGTGGCCGTGGCCGCTAAGGGTGGCGGTTCGGAGAACAAGAGCAAGCTCGCCATGCTGAACCCCTCCGATTCCATCGTGGATTGGGTGGTGAAAACCGTGCCGACCATGGGCGCGGGCTGGTGCCCCCCCGGTATTCTGGGTATCGGCATTGGCGGCACCGCAGAAAAGGCGGCGGTGATGGCCAAGGAAGCCCTCATGGGCTCCATTGACATCCATGAGCTCCGGGCTCGCGGTCCCTCCAATCGAGTGGAAGAACTGCGCCTTGAAATCATGGATGCGGTGAACGCCCTGGGCATCGGTGCGCAGGGCCTGGGCGGGCTCACCACGGTCCTCGACGTGAAAATTTTGGACTACCCCACCCACGCGGCCTCCCTGCCCGTGGCCATGATTCCGAACTGCGCGGCCACGCGCCACGCGCACTTTGTGCTTGATGGGTCGGGCCCGGCCCTGCAAACGCCCCCGGATCTCAGCGCCTGGCCGGAGATCAGCTGGAGCGCTGGGGAAGCCGCGCGACGGGTGAATTTGGATACGGTGACGAAGGAAGAGGTGGCCAGCTGGCAGCCTGGGGAAACCATTCTGCTTTCGGGCCGCATGCTGACGGGCCGGGACGCGGCCCATAAGCGCATGCAGAGCCTCATCGAAAGCGGGGAAGGGCTTCCCGAGGGCGTCGATCTGGCGGGCCGGTTCATCTACTACGTCGGCCCGGTAGATCCGGTTCGCGATGAAGTGGTGGGACCTGCGGGGCCGACCACCTCGACCCGCATGGATAAGTTCACGGACTTCATCCTGGAAAAAACCGGGCTCCTGGGCATGATCGGTAAGGCGGAGCGGGGCCCGGTGGCCGTGGAGGCCATTAAGAAGCACGGTGCCGTCTACCTCATGGCCGTGGGCGGGGCTGCCTATCTGGTCTCCAAGGCCATCACCGATGCTCGGGTTGTGGCCTTCCCGGAGCTGGGCATGGAAGCGATCTACGAGTTTGAGGTGCGGGATATGCCCGTGACTGTGGCCGTGGATTCGAAGGGCGTTTCCGTCCACGAAACGGGACCGAAGCTCTGGAAGGAAAAGATCCAGGCCGAGGCCATCAAGCTGATTGGCTAGGCCCTAGAGCTCGGCGCCGGCTTCCCGGCGCCAGCGCCGGGTCAAAAAGGAAAAGCCCCAGTGCCGAAAGGGATTGGGAGGCAGCCAGGGGGGCTCGCCGAAGAGCCCCTTCACGTCCACGGTGAGGGATCCCAGTGCCTCATCCACCAGAAGGCGCCCAAAGAGGCTGCCCTTCACGACCCCGCCCCCGTTGCACCCCGCCGCCGCATAGAGGCCGTCTTCCACGCCGCCGAAGAAGGTGGTGCCGTTATAGGTAATGCCCGTCGCTCCGCCCCAGTGCTGGGTGATTTGGGTCGCGCCTTCGGCCGCGAGGGCCGGGAAGCGCCGGTCTAGCGCATCTTGGAGCCCCGCCTGAAAGGCCTGGGGGCTTGGCGGCAGTCGATCGTCGTAAAAGCTGCGGGCCAGCAGGCGATGGTCCGCCGTGAGCCGGAGGGTCGTACCCAGGCGATGCGCCGGCAGGAGTCCCCAGCTGGGGTCCGAGCCGAGCAGGCCTCGAGCCTCGGGCGTCAGCGGAGCCGTCAGCCCGGCGAAGGTAAAGACCGGGGTGACGGCGCCCACGCCCTGGCCGAGGGGGCCCCCGGCCAGGCGCGCCGCGTAGCCGTTGTTCGCCAGCAGCACGGTGGGGGCGCGGACTTCCCCCTCGGGGGTGCGGAGGCTCCAGCCCCCGGCGCCTTTCCTTAGCGATAGCACGGGGCTGTTTTCAAAAAGCTGAACGGATGGGGGCAGGGCCTCGGCCAGGCCGCGAATGAGCGCCGCCGGTTGCACGAGATAGCAGTCCGGGGAGTAGAGCCCCCCCTGGTAGTAGGCCGTACCGAGGCGCGCCGCTAGGTCCTGGGCGCTTAGCCGCTCGTAGGGCAGTTGGGCGGCCTTTAGAAAGGCTTCGTAGGCGCCGAGGCTAGCAAGGCCTCGGGCCGTGGCCGCGGCGCGGTAGGTCCCCTGGTGCGCCAAATCGCAGGGGATTTCATGTTCGGCGACGAGGGCCGCGAGCTCGCCCATGGTGTCTCGGCAAAGGGCGTTCATAGCGTTCATGCGGGCCACGGCCTGGGCGTCGGCGTCATCGGCCAGGGCAATTTCGAGCATGAAGCCCGAGTTTCGCCCCGGACTGCCTTCGCCGACCGTCGCCGCATCGAGGACCATCACTTGATCGTCGGGGCGGAGCTGGGCCCAGCGCCGGGCTGCGGCAAGCCCCGTATAGCCCGCGCCAACGATGACCACCGATGCCTGCTCGGTTCCTTGCAGCGGGGCGGTCGCCGGCCGCGGTGGCAGCAGCGCATTCCAGCCGCAGAGATCGGGGTAGCGAGGGTAGGTGTCCATGGCGTCCTGCAGCGCGGCGAGGTGGTTTATAGTGTCGCCCCTTTTTTTCGCCGGAGCGAGCCCTTGACCCCGCAGCGAGCCCGACGCATTCGGTCCGTCCTTGATCGGCGCCAGCCCGATCTTCGCGTGCTGACCGACTCGGTCCACAAGGGCCACAATCTTTCCGCCATCGTGCGTTCCGCCGATGCCTTTGGCGTGCTGGATATGGACGTGGTGGTGGGGGACGGGGATTACCGGGCCTACCGTTCCACGGCCATGGGCAGCCAGCGTTGGGTGTGCTTGCATCGCCATCCGTCCGTGGAAGCGGCCCTGGCGCCGCAAAAGGCCGCGGGGTATCAGGTCGTGGTGGCCCACCTCGATGAGCGGTCTGTCGATTTTCGCGAGGTCGATTACACCCGTCCCACCGTGTTACTCATGGGGGCCGAGAAGCAGGGCCCGGGGGCCGCGGCGCTGGCCGCGGCGGATGTGACCGTCACCATTCCCATGGTGGGGATGGTGGAGTCCTTTAATGTATCCGTGGCGGCGGCCTTGCTCCTCTCTGAAGCCTATCGGCAGCGGGAGGCGGCGGGATGCTTTGCGGCGCCGCGGCTAGATCCAGCTCGTTATGAACAGCTCTTCTTTGAGTGGGGAGAGCCGAAGCTTGCGGCCTTTTGCCAACGCCGCAACCTTCCCTATCCAGCGCTGAACCCCGAGGACGGGTCGCTCCTCGATCCCGGCTGGTTTGCTCGGATGCAGGCGCTGGAAAGCGACGGCGCTGCTATCATGGACGAAGGATCGTAAGGAGTCGGTGGCCATGGGACGTGGTGTAGATGGCCCCGCTGTTCCCAGCGGGAGCAAGTACGAAACAGAAAGCGGTCGTCGGGCCGTTAAGAACGGCCAGCGCCCCCGAGGCGAAGCGCCCCCGCCGGAGCGTAAACCGCCCTGGCTGCGCTTAAAGCTTGAACACAGTCCGCGCTACGGCGCCGTGAAGGCCCTGGTGAAACACCATGGGCTCGCAACCGTTTGCGAGGAATCTCACTGCCCAAACATGAGTGAATGCTGGAGCCACGGCACGGCGACGCTCATGCTCATGGGCTCGGTCTGCACCCGGGCCTGCCGCTTTTGTGCCGTGGATACGGGGAACCCCGGTGGTTTCCTGGATGCCGAGGAGCCGCAGCGCGTGGCCCAGACCGTGGAAACCATGGGGCTGCGCTACGTGGTGCTGACCTCCGTGGACCGGGACGATCTCCCGGACGGCGGCGCCGCCCACTATGCGGCCACCATTGCCGCCATCAAGGCGCGGACCCCCGAGGTGGTGGTGGAAGCGCTCACGCCGGATTTTTCCGGGAGCGAAGCCGCCGTGCGCTGCCTTGTGGACAGCGGCGTGGATGTTTTCGCTCAGAATCTCGAGACCGTGGAGCGCCTGACCCATCCCGTGCGCGATCCCCGGGCAGGCTATGGCCTCACCCTCGACGTGCTGCGCACCGCAAAGGCCCTGGCGCCGGCGGTGCTCACGAAATCAAGCCTCATGCTGGGCCTCGGAGAGACGGAGGACGAACTCTTCCAGGCCATGGATGATCTGCGCGACGCCGGCGTGAGCCTTTTGACCCTCGGCCAATACCTGCGCCCTACGCTGCACCACTTACCCGTGGTGCGCTGGGTGCCGCCGGAGGATTTTGAACGCTACCGCGAAGCGGGCCTGGCCCGGGGCTTCCGGGAAGTGGCTTCGGGCCCCCTGGTCCGTTCAAGCTATCGCGCCGATCGGGTCTTTGCCCAAAGTGGCGGAGCCCTCCCGACGCTCGTCACGCCACCGGCGGCGGAAGGGCTCATTCCGGTGCGTACTCTCAACAGCGATTCCTAGGAGACCAAGCATGGCACGAGTGGTGATTACGGGCGCAAACCGAGGCATCGGCCTTGCCTTGGCAACGGCCTACGCGGCCCGGGGTGATGAGGTCATCGCCACCAGCCGCGCCCCGAGCGATGCCCTTGGCGCGCTTTCCGGGGTGACCCAGCACACCCTAGACGTGAGCGATGGCGGCAGCGTCGAGGCCTTTGTGAGCCAGGTTTCTGGCCCTGTGGATGTGCTCATCAACAACGCCGGCATTAGCGGCCCTGCCCGTCCCCAGCAAACCCTCGCGGAGATGGATTACGACGGCTGGGCCGAGGCCTTCGCCGTGAACAGCATGGGGCCCCTTCGGGTGCTTCAGGGGCTGCGGGCGCAGCTCGCTGCGGCGCCCGCGGGCAAGGCCGTGACCATCACGAGCCAGCTTGGCGCCCTTAGCCTGGATTGGCCCATGTCCTACGCCTACTGCGCCTCAAAAGCGGCAGTGAATAAGGTGATGCGCCTCGCCGCCCTCGATCTGAAGGACGAAGGCACGGCCGTGCTGCTGCTGCATCCTGGTTGGGTGCGCACGGATATGGGCGGCTCGGAGGCGGCGCTGTCCGTCGAGGAGAGCGCCTCAGGGATCATGACGGCGATCGACGGTCTCACCCTCGAGACCACCGGCGCCTTTCTGAACTGGGATGGCCGCCCTCACGAGTGGTGAGGGGGCTGATTTCGCAGCGCCCCGCGGGGCGCGTTTAGCGCCCCAGCGTGCTCTGGGTGCTGGCGAT
>JAURCQ010000107.1 GCA_030828335.1 Gammaproteobacteria bacterium | reverse complement strand
AGGGCGGACGTCGTAGCGCTGGGCCGTGGCCAAAACCGCGTCCGCGTAGGCTTTTTCTCGGAGCTTCAGGTGATTGGCCACCAGGGCAACTTGCACCTGGCGCAGCGTGCGCCGCTCGCCGCTGGGAAGGGTGATGGCGCGGCTCCTCAGCTTCGAGGACACAACAGCATCGGCAAAGCGCTCGGCACGCCAGCGCCAGCGAAGGGCCTGGCCCTCCCCATCGAGGATTTGACCCAGCAGGAAGGGCTCGGCCCCGAGCGTGGGCGCGCTATCGTCAAAAATGGCCTCGATGCGGAGGTCCTGGGGCGTGAGCACGGTGGTGACAATGGCCTCCTTAAGCTTCTCCAGCGGAGCATCCTCAGCCACCGTTTCCACTCGAAGCCAGCCCTCATCGAAGTCCACGATGGCGCGAGCCTCGTAGGCATTTGTGTACTTGACGTAGCGGTGCTCTGAGGCCACCTCGGGCTGCGCCTCGGGCCAAAGCGCCCGCAGGAGGGTCTCCAGCGCTTGGACCAGCTCCGGAAGGTTTTTCAGCTCCGGGGGGAGCTGGGTACGGAGAGCTTCCTCGGCAGCTACGCGAGCGATGCGTTGCTCATCCCCGGTCAGCACGGCCTCTACCAGGGCCCGGGATGGGGGGGTGGTGCAACTGCTGAGCGTGCCCATCAACAGCAGCACGAGGGCCAAACGCCCGAAGGATCCTGCGCCGGTTTTCATCCATGAACTCCGCGGCGGCGGGGGCCCGAGGCCCCGCGAGGTTTTTAAGGTTAGTTCGCCCGTTCCCCAGAAGCGAGGCGCTGGGCCGCAGAGCGATAGGCGCCCTTAGCCTCGACTAGAGGGCCGACCTTGCCAAGGCCAAAGGGCGGCATGTTGGCGTAGACCGATTCAAAGGCCCCGGCCTTAGCAAGGTAGGTCTCGTGCCAAATGCCCACGGAGCCATCGGTGCCCACGGCCCGGTTGAAGGCCTGCCAGGCCGGCAGATGCTCTGCTTCCCGAGCGCTGGCGTAGGCCATGAGCTGATCGAGGGAGCGCCAGTACTGAACGAGGATGAGCGTACGGGAAAACCACATCTCATGGCTCATGAAGCCGAGCGTGGGATTCTGATAGAGCTCCCGCAGCATGCGCGGCATGGCCCGGGCCACGGGCAGCCACTTGTGGACGGCCCAGGGTTTATTGAGGCGCATGCCAATCAGGAAAAGGACAATGTCCCCCTCCACCGCGGCGGTCATGCGAGCTGCGTGAATCATGGGGGGTAGACCTCCCTAGGCCATGTCCCTGGTCGATGCCATGAGGCTAGCGGGTCTCTCTAGGGGAGGCCAGCAGTCGTGCTAGCCTTTCCCTCCAGAGGATTTAAACCGCTAAGGGAGGACCCCATGGATCCGGTCGATGTTGTCATCGTAGGCGCAGGCATCTCAGGAATTAGCGCGGCTGTGCACCTCCGCAAGCGGTGCCCGGAACTCAAGGTGGTCATGCTTGAGGCGCGGGGGTCCGTGGGGGGCACCTGGGATTTGTTCCGCTACCCCGGAGTTCGCTCCGACTCGGATATGCACACCCTGGGCTTTGCCTTTAAGCCTTGGACCGCTGCGAAGGCCATCGCAGATGGGCCCTCCATTCGCAGCTATCTGCACGAGACCATGGACGAGTACGCCCTCGGCGGTTTGGTGCGTTTTAACCACAGAGTCCTTGGCGCCGACTGGGATAGCGGGGCCCAGCACTGGGCCCTCCGGGTGGACACGCCCCAGGGCGAGTCCATCATCGCGACCCGGTTCCTCTTCATGTGCGGCGGCTATTACCGCTACGACCAAGCCTACGAGGCGCCCATCCCTGGGCTCGAGACCTTCGCAGGGCAGCGCGTGCACCCGCAGTTCTGGCCAGAGGATCTGGACTATGCAGGCAAGCGGGTCGCCGTTATCGGGAGCGGCGCAACGGCCATGACCCTCGTGCCCGCCATGGCGGCGCGGGGAGCCCAGGTGACCATGGTGCAGCGTTCCCCCACCTACGTGGTGTCCCGCCCCGCCCAGGACCGCCTCGCCAATACGCTACGATCATTCCTGCCTGATGCCTGGGCCTACGCCCTCACGCGGTGGAAGAACATCGCCTTTCAGCGCTTCTTTTATCAGCGCACGCGCACCAAGCCCGAGGATACGAAGCGCCGCATGCTGGCGATGCTGAAGAAGGCCCTGCCGGCAGAGATGGTCGATGCCCACTTCACGCCGCGCTACAACCCCTGGGATGAGCGGGTGTGCCTGGTCCCCGACGGCGATCTATTTAAGGCCCTTCGGTCCGGAAAGGCCGCCGTAGTAACGGGAGAGATTGAGACCGTGACCCCCGAGGGAATCCAACTCAAGGATGGCACTTCCGTGGAGGCAGATGTTTTGATCACCGCCACGGGGCTCAAGCTCTCGGTGCTCTCGGACATCGCCCTCACGCGCGATGGCGAGCCCATCGATTTTTCCCGGACCTTCAGCTACAAGGGCATGATGTTCTCTGGCGTGCCTAATCTTGTGCAGACCTTCGGCTATATCAATGCTTCCTGGACGCTCCGGGCGGATCTCACCTCGGCTTACGTCGCGCGGCTTCTACGGCACATGAAGGATCAGGGCTTCGCCTCCGTGACCCCAACCCTGCGGCCTGAGGATGCAGACATGCCGGCCCGCCCCTGGATCGATGATTTTTCCCCCGGCTACATGCAGCGGGAAATGCACCGGTTCCCGAAGCAGGGCACGGGGCCCTGGCGCAATACGCAGGATTTCGCCATGGATAAGCGCTTAGCGACCGAACCCCTGGAGGCTGATGGGGTGCTGGCCTTTGAGACGCCGAAGGCAGGCGAAGCCGCCGTTCAAGCCGCCGCCTGAGAAGGATGTCAAGCGCGCGCATTCCCTTTTCCTAGGGCACACTTCTAAGCTGAATTCATTAAAGACGCCCCCACGGCGCAACCAACAAGGAGAGCACCATGGCGATTAAGACCCGCTTCACGGAAGCATTCGGAGTAGAGCACCCCATCGTTCAAGGCGGGATGCAATGGGTGGGCTACGCGGAGATGGTCGCGCCCGTGGCCAACGCCGGGGGCCTCGGTTTCCTGACCGCCCTGACCCAGCCCACGCCGGAGGATCTGGCCAAGGAAATTGCCCGCACTCGGGAAATGACCGATAAGCCCTTCGGCGTGAACCTGACGATCCTTCCGGCTATCAACCCGCCGCCCTATGCGGAGTACCGGGATGCCATCATCCAGGGCGGGGTGAAGATCGTGGAAACGGCGGGCTACAAGCCCCAGGAGCACGTCGATCACTTCAAGGAGCACGGCATCAAGGTCATCCATAAGTGCACGGCCGTACGCCATGCCCTGTCCGCAGAGCGCATGGGCGTCGATGCCATTTCCATTGATGGCTTCGAGTGCGCCGGGCACCCCGGGGAAGATGACATTCCGGGCCTGATCCTCATTCCTGCCGCTGCTAACAAGGTGAAGATTCCCATGCTCGCCTCCGGCGGCTTTGCCGATGCTCGGGGCCTCGTCGCGGCCCTTGCCCTCGGCGCCGATGGGGTGAACATGGGAACGCGCTTCTGCGTCACCAAGGAAGCGCCCATCAACGAAGCCTTTAAGCAGCGCATGGTCGAGAATGACGAGCGGCAGACGAACCTGATCTTCCGCACCCTGCACAACACGGCTCGCGTGATGAAGAACGCCGTCAGCGACGAAGTGGTGGGCATCGAGCGCAAGGGCGGGGCGAAGTTTGAAGACGTCCAGCATCTGGTCGCTGGGGCTCGTGGCCGGCAGGCCATGGCTGAAGGGGATACGGACGGCGGCATCTGGTCCGCAGGCATGGTCCAGGGGCTGATCAACGACATCCCCACGGTAAAGGAGCTCATCGACAGCATCATTGCCGACGCGGAGAAGCTCATTAGCGAGCGGCTCCAGGGCGTCGTCGCCTAGGGCTTTGACCCAACGGGTTGTCATCGGTGCGGGGGTCGTGGGCCTAACCACGGCCCTCGCACTCCAGCGCCCTGGCGTCACCGTTACCCTTATTGATCGGCTTACGCCGGGGTCGGGAACGAGCAGTGGCAATGCGGGCATCATTGCCACCAGTTCCGTGCATCCGGAGGCCATGCCGGGGCTGCTTTCTAGCCTCCCCGCCATGCTGCTGAGCCCCCAGGGCCCGGTCCGCCTTCGCCCCAGCTTTCTGCTTCAGCAATTTCCCTGGCTGCTGCGCTTTCTCGCGCAGGCACGGCCCCAGCGTGCTGAGACGGCCTCCGTGGCCACGAGCGCCTTATCCAAGCCCGCCCTTCGCTTCTGGGATGGCCTGCTTCAGCAGGTGGGCCTGCCGTCTCCCTTCACGCGAAAGGGACTTCTTTATGCCTATGGCTCCCCTCGCAGTTTTACCGAGGCCCTTCGCGATAACGCCTACCGAACGCGGCGAGGTATTACCTTCGAGGTCCTCGACGGCGCCGCGGCCCGCGCCCTCGAGCCGGCCCTCGCGCCAAGCTTGGCCGGGGCGATCTACGCACCGGAAGCGGCACATCATCCCTGGCCTCAAACCCTATCTGATCAGCTCTTTGAGCGCTTTCGGGCGCGCGGCGGCCTCTTTGTAGGAGGCGCCGTGGCCGCCTTGGCTCGGGAAGGCGGCCAGGTGCGGGTGCATGGCCTCGGCGCCCAGCCCCTGGCCGATCAGCTTTTCCTCTGCGCCGGCGCCTACAGTGCGACCTTAGCGAAGCAGCTGGGCTGGCCCGTGCCCCTGGTCACGGAGCGGGGCTACCACATCCTGCATCCGGCCCCGGGCCTTGAGCTCACGCGAACGGTGCTGTTCCCGGAGCTTGGTTTCGCAGCAACGCCCATGGCGGAGGGGCTGCGGTTGGCTGGAACGGTGGAGCTGGCCTCCCTCGAGGCGCCGCCGGCCTGGGACCGGGCTGAGGTTTTGAGCCGTAACGCCCTAAGGATGCTCCCCGCCCTGCGGGGCCCAGGGGTAAAACCCTGGCTGGGCTTTAGGCCAAGCCTCCCCGATAGCCTGCCCGTGCTTGGGGCCGCGCCGGACGCGCCTCAGGAGATCTTCTTCGCCTTTGGTCATGGCCACCTTGGGCTTACCCAGGCTGCCGTCTCCGCGGCGTGCCTTGCGGCCCTCGCGGAGGGCGAGGCACCCCCGCTGGATCTTGGGCCCTATCGAATCGATCGCCCTTTCCCGCTGTTTTAAGCGCTCAGCGCTTCCTTCTCCCTAGAGCGTCAGCCCCAGCAGCAGGTAGGCGCCAAGGCTCAGGCCCGCCACTGCAAAGGCGTAGGGCAGCTGGGTTTTGACGTGATCCATGTGGTCAGAGGCTGCGCCGGTGGACGCCAAAATCGACGTATCCGATAGGGGGGAGCAGTGATCCCCAAAAACCCCACCCCCGGCGACGGCAGCGAGGGTGGCGTAGACCAGAGGCCCGAGGGTATCCCCGGAGAATCCCAGGGCAAGGGGCAGGGCCAGGGGAATCATGATGGCGTAGGTGCCCCAGGAAGTGCCTGTGGAGAAGGCAACGGCGCCGGTCAGGAGAAAGGCGAGGGCGGGGAGCAGGGCCGGGCTGAGCCAGCCCTCAGTCATGGCGAGAATCACCTCCGCCGTCTGCATGGCCTCGGAAAGGGCGTTCAAGGCGTAGGCGAGGGCAAGAATGATCACCGCCGGCATGATGCCTTTCACCCCGGTCACGGCGGTGCGGGTAATTTCCTCCAGGGGAAAGCCCTGGATCCGCATGATGACGGCAGACACCACCACGGCCAGAAGGAACGCTTCCATGGGCTTGGCGCTGCCCACGAGGGCGACGGCGGTGAGGGCAAAGCCAATCACCACCAGCACGGGAAAAAAGAAATTCCAGAAGAGGCTAGTCTTCACCCCCTCATAGGGTTCAAGCCCCGTGAGTTCCTCAGCCAGCATGGGCTGGCTGCCGGGGCGCAGGACCTGCCCCGAGTCCTGGGCCCGGCGCTCGGCCTTGGCCATGGGGCCCCAATCCGGGAGGACGCCCAGCGCGATGAGTGCCACCAGGAGCACGGCCATCCAAGCGTAAAGGTTGTAGGGCACGGCGGCGATGAACACGGCCATGGCTTCGTCAGCACTGCTGATAGGCCCCATACCAATGGTGAGCCCGGCTACAAAGACCGCCCAGCCCGTAATGGGCACCAGGATGCTTACCGGCGCGGA
>JAURCQ010000106.1 GCA_030828335.1 Gammaproteobacteria bacterium | reverse complement strand
TGGTGCACGCCAAGGGGGAAACGGACGACCACACCTGGGCCTACATCCCGGAACACAAGGCCATCTGCGCCGGGGACTTCTTCATCTGGAACTTCCCCAACTGCGGCAATCCGCAAAAGGTGCAGCGCTATCCCCTGGAGTGGGCCGGGGCCATGCGCGCCATGCTCGAGCGGGACGTGGAACTGTTCCTGCCCGCCCACGGCCTGCCCATCGCCGGCGCCGGCCGCATCCGCAAGGTGCTCACGGACGTGGCGGAGACCCTAGAAACGCTGGTAAGCGACGTGCTCGAGCGCATGAACGGCGGTCTCACGCTCGATCACATTCTTCATGACGTCCGGGTCGGCCCCGGGGTTCTGGAAAAGCCCTGGATGAAGCCCCTCTATGACGAACCGGAATTTGTGATCCGGAACATCTGGCGTCTTTACGGCGGCTGGTGGGATGGCAATCCAGCGCGCCTCAAGCCGGCGCCAGACGCGGTGGTGGCCGCCGAGCTGGCTCGCCTCGCCGGCGGCGCGGAAGCGCTGGCCAAGGCGGCCCAGGGCCATGCCGACGCCGGGGACTTCCGCCTGGCCTGCCACCTTGTGGAGTACGCCGCCCTCGCGGAGCCGGAAAACCTGCAGGTGCATGGCCTACGCGCCGAGATCTACCAAGCGCGGCGGAACCAGGAAACCTCCCTCATGGCTAAGGGGATCTTTGGCACCGCCGCCAATGTCTCGAAGGAGAAGGTGGATCCCACGCCCTAGGGCGCGGGGCCCCGAACCACGTTGCCTTCCCGGCGCGGGTCCGCCGCGCCTTCAAGCCCCGTCTCGGTGACGACAATGACGTGGAGCCCGGAGTTCTCGCCTTCCCGGGCCTGCACGTTGAAGCCTTCGGCCTCGAGGGCCACCGCCAATTCAGCCCCCGGCGCCATGCCCGTTTCCACCCGCACCGCATCGCCCCGGGCGATGATGTTGGGGAAGTTCACGGCCTCCTGCACGGACAGGCCCCAATCCTGAATACCCAGGATGGTCTTCGCCGTGTAGGCAGGAATGGAGTTCCCGCCGGGGGAGCCGGTCACCATGAGGAGCGCCCCGGACGCATCAAACACCATGGTCGGCGACATGGAGGAGCGGGGACGGGCCCCAGGGCGTACAGCGTTCGCTGGCTCGGGGGCTTCCGGGGCGTAGACCCGGGCAAAATCCGTCATCTCGTTATTGAGCACGAAGCCCGCGGCCCAGCGGGAGGATCCGAAGGGCCCCTCCACGGTCATGGTGCTGGAGACGGCATTACCCTCGGCGTCGACGATGGAGAAATGGGTGGTGCCGGCCAGCTCAAGGGTCGTGTCCGGCCCTAACGCGCCAAGCGCCTCGCCCCCGAGCACCGCCGCCGGATCGCCGTGGGTGGCCGCCTCCGCCGGATCGCCGAGGGTCTGCGCCCGATGCTCAAGATAGGCCGGGTTCAAGAGCCCCTCGAGGGGTACGGCGACGCGATCGGGATCGCCGAAGTAGTGATCCCGGTCGGCGTAGGCCAGGCGCTGGGCTTCCACGAAGGCGCGAATGCGCTGGGCCTGCGTCGCCCCTTCGGGCACGCGATGATCGTAGAGGTTCGGAATCATGATCTGCATGGCCCCGGAGGACGGGGGCGTCGCCGTGCAGATGGACAAGGACCGCCAGGGACCGCACACCACCGGCCGGGAGATGGCCTCGTAATTCGCCATATCTTCCAGGGTCAGGGTGCCACCCAGGGGCGCCGCCTGCGCGCTGGCCACAATCGCTTCCGCAATGGGCCCGGTATAAAAGGCTGAGGGGCCTTCGGCGGCGACGCGCTTCAGCGTTTCCGCGTAGGCGAGATTGCGCACCGTCGCCCCCGCCGCAAGGGGCTGACCGCCGGGGAAGAAGTACTCCGCGGCGCCGGGGTTTTCATCAATGCGGGCTATGGGGGCAAGGCGCTCGAGGGTGCCGGCCATCTTGGCCGTCACCGTAAAGCCCGCCTCGGCGAGGCGAATGGCCGGGCCGAAGACCGTGGCCCAGGGCAGCTTGCCGTAGCGATCGTGGGCCAGCTTATAGAGCGCCACGGCGCCGGGGACGCCCACGGCCCGGCCGCTTTGCCAGGCCTGGACATAGTTCATGGGCGCTTCGTTCTCCATGAACATATCGATCCGCGCCCCCGCCGGCGCCTGCTCCCGGCCATCGAGGAAGGCGAGGTCCTGGGCCTTCGCATCGAAGACCAGCATGAAACCGCCGCCCCCGAGCCCAGAGCTTTCCGGCTCCACGAGCCCCAGCACGGCATGGGCGGCAATGGCCGCGTCCACCGCGTGGCCGCCCTGGGAGAGCATCTCCGCCGCGGCCGCCGTGGCATCGGGATTGGCCACCGTGGCCATCCAACCATGCGTCCAGGGGGCCGCTGCTTCCGGCCCGGGGGCCGCATCCGGTTGAGCTTGGCCACACCCGGCAAGCAGCCAAAGACACAGCACAAGGGAAAGGGAACGGCGCACGGGCATCTCCTTCAAAAGCGAAAGTCACGTAGGGGTAGGAAAGGCTAAGGGATCGAGGGCCTGCGGTCACGGTCCGGAGCACGGGCTTCGCAGGCGGCGGCCAGGCGCAGCACCGTGCTTTCCTCACCGCGCCGACCCACCAGCTGCACGGCCCGAGGCAAGCCCTCGGCCGAAAAGCCGAAGGGCAGGGTCACGGAGGGGTGACCGCTGTAATTAAAGGGCGCGGTGAAGGTGAGGGGATCGGCGTAGCCGTCGAAGGCCAGCGCGTCCATGGCATCAAGGGGCAAGGGCAAAAACGGCATGGCGGGCACCAGCAGCGCATCCACCCCTTCAAAGTAAGTATCCAAGGCCCGTGCATAGGCAAGGCGCGCCTGCTCCAGGCGGGCATAGGCCTGCGCCGAGGCGCGGTGTCCATGATCCAACAGCGCCGACAGCACCGGACCGTAAGCGCCGCGCTGGGCGGGGAAGGTTCTTTCGTGGACGAGGGCCGCTTCCACCCCGGCGGTCAGGGCCCAGCCTTCGATGAGGTCAGCACCCGGGGGCGGTGCCGCGGCGCTCAGATGCACCCCGGCCTGCGCCAGGGCCTCGGCTGCCGCGGTGCCTGCCTCGGTGAGCGCGGAGGCGACGCCAGCACGCCAGAGTTCCTTGGGGAAGGCCACTCGAAGCCCGGTCACCCCCGTGGCGAGGGCCGCTTCAAAATCCTCTTCCCCATAGGCCTGGCTGCGCACATCGGTGGGATCGGGCCCCGCCAGCACCGTCAGCAGGCGCGCCGCGTCACGCACCGACCGGGCCATGGGGCCCAGGTGATCCAGGGACGGGGCCAGGGGAAAGACCCCCGCCGTGCTCACCCGGCCGAAGCTGGGCTTCACCCCCACCACCCCGCAGGCGGCGCTGGGAAAGCGAATGGAGCCCCCCGTATCCGTGCCTAGGGCACCGAAGCAGAGCCCGGCGGCCGTGGCCACCCCGGAGCCACTGGAGGACACGCCGGTCCAATGCTCCGGCGCCCAGGGGTTCCGGGGCACTGGCAAAGCCGGATGGTGCTGGGAATAGGCCCCTTCGGTCAGCCGAAGCCTGCCCAGGATGATGGCCCCCTCCGCGAGGAGCCGGTCCACCACCGTGGCATTGCGCCGCGCCCCCTGGGGCCCATGCACGGTGCCTCCCGCCCCCGTGACCTTCCCCGCCTGATCGACTAAATCCTTAAGCGCCAGGGGAATGCCGTGGAGGCGACCGAGCGGCTCGCCCCGGGCGCGCTGCGCATCAAGGGCGGCGGCTCGGGCGAGGACGCCCTCACTATCCACGGAAACATAGGCGGCCAGGGACTCCGCACTTTGGATTCGCCGGAGCATTTGCCGCGCCAGGGTCACCGCCGGCAGATGACCGCTACGAAGGGCGTCCACCGTATCGACTAAGCTTTGGTAATGAAAATCGGACACCCTGCCTCCCCGAGCCCTCCGCCGGGAGGGCCCAGGCAAGGCCTAGCAGACCTTGCCGGGGTTGAGAATTCCGCGAGGGTCGAGCGCCTCCCGGAGCGTTTGCATCAGCTTCACTTCCGCCGGACTCCGGCTGTGGCCCAGCCAGGGCTTCTTTTCCAGCCCAATGCCGTGCTCTGCGGAAACGGAACCCCGAAGCGCCTTAAGCGGGTCATAAACCGCCGCTTCGATGGCCTTCACCGCCTCGCTGCTTCGGGGGCGGGGCGTGATCACGAAATGCAGGTTGCCATCGCCAAGGTGGCCGAAGGTAAAGACCCGCGCTTCCGGGTCCACGGCAGCAACCCCTGCCTTCACCGCCTCAACGTACGCCCCCATAGCCCCAATGGGAAGGGAGACATCAAAGACCTGCGTGGGCTTACCCGCCGCCAGCACGTCAACGCTATCGCGCAGGGCCCAAAGGGCCTCATTGCGGGCCCCGGTGCTGGCCAGCACCGCATCGCTGACGAGGCCTGCCTCCAGAGCTTCGGCCAGTACCGCCTCCACCCAGGCCTCATCCCGGGCGGGGTCCGAGCCCAGCATTTCCGCAAGCACATAGAAAGGGGAACCGAGAGGCAGGGGCGGCGCCGGGCTCCGGGGCGCCGTGGCCACGGCCTCGTAAAACTCCGGCCACATCACCTCGAAGGCGGAAAGCTGCCCCCCAAGGCCCCGATCCAAATGGCGAAGCAGGCCCGTTACGGAAGGAAAGTCCGGCAGCGCCAACAGCATGCTGAGCCGGCTTCCCGGCGCCTCCCGGAGCCGCAGCACGGCGCGGGTAATAATGCCCAGCGTACCCTCGGAGCCGATAAACAGCTGCTTCAAATCGAAGCCCGCATTGTTCTTCACCATGCCGTAAAGACTATCGATGACCGTACCATCGGCCAGCACCGCCTCCACCCCCAGGGTGTTTTCCCGGGCCATGCCGTAGCGCAGCACGCGGTTGCCCCCAGCATTGGTCGACAAATTGCCGCCCAGGAAACAGGAGCCCCGAGCCCCCAGGTCGAGGGGAAAGCTAAGCCCCTGCTCAGCTACCGCCTCCTGAAGGGTTTGGAGCGGCACGCCAGCCTGCACCCGCACCGTGCGCCCCGCCTGATCGATCTCCTCAATAGCGTTCATGCGCTCGAGGGAGAGGATGAGATCCTCGGGCCCCGTATCCGCGCCATGGACGAGCCCGGTCAGCCCGCCCTGGGGGATCACGCTTTGCCCCGCCTCATGGCAGGCCCGGAGCACAAAGGACACCTCCCGGGTATCTTTTGGTCGCACGATGGCGAGGGCCTCGAGGGGAGCAGGACGCCAAATGCCCTGGGCGCGCTGCGAGACCGCCTCCCCCGTGAGCACGGCGCCGGGCCCCAGTTCCGCTTCAAGGGCCTCCAGCAAGGCTTGCGTCTTAAGGGGCATAGCTCGACCTCGCCACAATGCCCCAGCGATCGCCGCGGCGCTCTACGATATACAGGGAGTCATATTCCCTAAGCAGGCCGCCTGCCTCATTGAAGCGGGCGAAGCGCACGGCCAGATGCACCTTCCCGGGCCCTGCCTGCACCACCTTTCGCTCCAGCCAGGCACTGTGGTGCCACCCCGTTTCCGCAAGGGCCTCAAAGAGTGCATTGGACCGCGTACCCGCCTCCGGCAACACGGTGACGTGCCCGGAGGCAATACGCACGTGAGGAAAGTGAAAGGTGGCTTCAAAGGCCGTGATGTCCCGGGCATTGAAGGCCGCCATGAAGGCGTCAAGGGTTGCCAGGGCCTCCGCCTGTTCATCCTCCGCCTGCGCCGAAGCACCGGCAAACAGCAGGCTTCCAAGCACCAGCGTTAGCAATCGTAAGGTGTTCATCATTTTGTCCCCCCCGCACCATCATGCCGCGCCCCGAAAGGGAGGGGAAGGCGCCCACCCTCGACGCCCTCCTTGCGGCGCGCTAGCCTCGGGCCTTTCTTTCTGGGGAGGAATCGGCCATGGCAGAGGCCCTTGCAGGACACTACGCACTCATCACCGGCGGCGGGAGCGGCATTGGCCTCGCCTGCGCACAACACCTGCTTCGGGACGGCGCCACGGTCACCCTCCTTGGGCGCGATGAAGGTCGGCTGGCGGCGGGCGCCCGAAGCCTCCTAGACGCTATCCCCGGGGCGGAGGATCGCATCCGCACCTTCGCCGGGGATACGGCGGAGGAAGGCACCATGGCCGACGCCATCACCGCCGCCGAGGGCCCCGGAGGCATCCTGCATATCGCCGTGGCCAGCGCCGGCACGGGCGGCCTGGCGCCCCTGACGCAC
>JAURCQ010000105.1 GCA_030828335.1 Gammaproteobacteria bacterium | reverse complement strand
CTGCCCCCTGCTCACTCGTTTTTGCGCCCCCGCGTCCGATCCTGCAAGCGTCGCCAGCTCGCCTGGGCCGCGGCCTTCCCGTCGGTGAGCTGCCAAATTTCCGGTTCCCCAAGGCGCGGGGTAGCGCCGTCCACGCAGGCGGTGGCGTCGTAGTTGCGCGTGCTCCGGAAAACCTCCTCGGCGGTGAAGTTGATGGTGAGGCCCGTGATGGTGCAGCGACTCGTTGAGGGTCGGCTGGCGGCGATTTCCTGGTCGGACCAGCGCTGAATGTCGTAGCGCTCGAGCGAAGTGCCCAGGGTGCCCGCAGCGCTCGGGTTGTCGAAGGCCGCATCGGCCTTGCCGGAGGCCGCAAAGCAGACGGCGATATCGCGATAGCATTCTAGGGTCACGCTGTTTAAGGCCCCGGGTTCTCGCGCCCCGACCAGCCGCTGCCAACTCCCTCGAACCTGCACCGTCTCGGCGGTTTGCCGAAGGACGAAGCCGCTCGCGGGTTCAAGCGGCTTGCCCGTGTCCAGCCAAAGGGCCTCGAGGAGGGCGGAGAGATCTCCCACCGTCGGAGCGCCGCCGAGCGCTAGGCCCTGGGCCCGGCGAAACTCGTCGAGATCGAGGGACCCGCCGTCATAATCCAAGCGAAGCAGGGCGGCATCGATAAAGCGCGCCAGCTGCTCCGGCGCCGGAGGCCGCTCCGTGCGCAGGTAGGTGGTGCCGGGGAGGTCCGCAAGGCGCTCCGGGTACTGTTCGAACACCCGAAGGGCCTGGTCCGCGGAAAGGCCCCCCAGGAAGAAACGGAACTCCTCCGCGGTGAGGCTTTCGATGAGGCTGGGATCGAAAAGCCGCTGGAATTCGCTTCGCCGTTGGCGCTGAACCCTCAACCGCTCCACTAAGCCGAGGGTTTGTAGGGATAGGGCTCCGGTTTGGGGCGCCTGGAGCTCCCGCTCGAGGGCAACGATGGCGCCAGTGAGCTCGGGGCTCTCCGCACCGTTCACGAGACCGTTATAGAGATTAAGCTCCCGGAGGGCCGCTTGGAGAGACCAGACGACTTCACTTTTCGAGGCCGCAGCGGAGGCGGGGCTCGTCATGCCCGCGAGGCAGAGCAGGATGCTGAACATCAGGGCTTTCACCGGGAACCTCCCTGTGCCGGGTGAACGCTGACGCTACACCGCAGCGGCGGGGCTGTCTAACGAGCATAAAGGGTCCGCGGCTTAGGCGCGGCGGACAAGGCCGAGCTGACGCACGGACGCCACCAGGGCGCCCCGGCTATCCCACAGGCCCCCCGATTCCAGCATGCGGTCGCCCTGTTGGTCCGTGCTGGAAAAGGCGCCGGCAAGCCACCCCGGGGCGGGGCACCGGCGCAGCTCGACGTTAAGGGAAACGGTGGGCACCCAGCCTACGGCGCCGAGGAGCCCAAAGACCGAAGGGGGAAAGGCATCGCAGAACAGGGCCAGCGCTTCCGGGTCCGGATTCGTGCCGTCGTGAAAGCGAATCCAGCCGCTGATGGCGGCCTCGCCCGCCCGCCCTGGCGCGGCCTGGGCTGGGTTCAAGCGCACGTCGAGGCGTTCCGCGATAGGAAGCGTCACCCCTTGCCCCGCGGCTTCCCGGTATACGCAGGCCTCCGGCGCGGGGAGATCGGGTGCTTGGGGCTGGCGGTCCGAGGCTGCTGGACCGTCGGTCGGGAGCGTGCCGTAGGTCGCGAGCACAGCCAGGCGTGTTTTCCCTTCTTGCACCAGCCGCACCTGCCCCGTGGCCAGCTGCTTACCGACCTTCAGCACCTCCACGAAGCAATCGCAGGGCGCTCCCCCCTCGCCGGGTCGAAGATAGTGCGCAGCGATGCTCACCGGATGAGGCTGGGGCAGTTCCGCGCCGAGGGCCTTGAGCGCCAGAGCGAGCAGGTAGCCCCCGTTGGGATTTGTGCCGATGCTCCAGCGGGGGGAGACCTGGCCCTCCCAGTGCCCTGGGGCAACCTGGGAAAGGGAGCGCTCATCGTGGAAATGGCTCATGGGGGCATCTCTCCTGTCGGCGCGGAGAGCCTACGGCAGCCAGCGCCCCTTGCCTAGCGCAGCGCCCAGCAGTGGACGCACTGCAAAAACGACCTAAAAAGAAGCAACCGTCTGTCGCTTGTTGGTGCGTACCTTGGAACTCCCGAGGGGCGCACTTGTCTAGAGGTGGTCGTGCTCGGGAGCGCACGATCACAAGGTAGCCTTTAAGGAGAGAGACGATGCAAAAGACTGCGCTGGGGAGCGCCCTGGCTGTTTCCATAATGATATTAAGTTCAGTCAGTTATGGCGAAGAGCGGCCGGCGTCCGGGATGGATCTGGAGAAGAAAGTCGCGCGGCTAGAGCGCGCCCTAATTACCCATCCGAAGGAGGGGGCGTTGCAGCGAAGCGCGCTTCGGCGGGCCTTAGAAACGGCTCGCGCAGACCTTGCGAATGTCCGTAAGAAAGAAAAGCGCCCCGAATAGGGGCGCTTCACTGATACTTAGGTGTGCGCTTAGCGCTTAGCTTCTAGAAGCCGCCGAGCTGATAGATCACTTCCACCATGGCGGTGAATTGCTTGTCTTCCGTAAGCGTGCCGTCGCCATCGGCGAAGCCGAGGTTCGCCACTTCGTCGCTCTTATCGAACCGACCTTCCGCCCGAATCATGAGCTCCGGCGTGAGCTTGTGGTCTAGCGTGCCGGTGATCGTCCACTGCTCGAGATCATCGTCGGCGATCAGGAAGTCGTCTTCAGCGGTAACCCGCTCCACCCGCAGGGCGAAGCCCGTGGTGTCGGAGAAGGCGTAGCGTCCTGCCGCAGCGATGCCCAAAGCGGACCCGGTCTCCGCAAGGTCGTCGCCATCGGTGGCCAGGTAGTCGACGTTTAGCCAGGCCGAAAAGGCGTCGGAGATATCCCGGCTCACGAGAAGGTCGTAAACCCCCAGCTGACAATCCGCGCTCGGGGCGCAGCCCTGGCTGTTGTCTTGGCCATAGATAGCGCTGACGCCCACGTAGGTGCCCTCGATATCCCAGGACAGTTGGCCGGTGACCACCTTCTGGGAGCTGTCGTCGTCGAAGGTATCGCTGTAAAGATCGTTCACCACCCCGAAGGCCACGCCCGTGCCGCCAATGGTGGTGGAGGCAATGACGCCGCTGTGGGTGATGGGCTGGAGCCCGTACACCGCACCTCGGGTGATGTTGTAATTGGCGTTGGTTTCGAGCACTTCAGCGCCGAGCAGCGTAGTCAGGCGCCCGGCCTTGATTTCCACGCCCTCGCCGATGGGGGCGAGGTAGCTCACCCAACCGGAATAGATGAGCCCGGAGTCCTCGTTGCCGCCCTGCTGCTCGGCGATCTTTCCGTAGGTGTAGTCGAGGTGGAAGCCCGCGCGGCTGTCTTCCGTGGGGGCCTTATCGATGGAGAGCCACGCCTGGTCGAGGGAGAAGGTGTTGGCATCGGGGTGCGAGAAATAGCCCGTGCCAAGGTTGGCGTCGCTGCTTTCCTTAAGGCGATGCATGTAGCTGCCGGCGGCCCAAGCCGAAACTTCCGTGCCCGCAAGCAAGCTGTCAAAAGGATTCTCTGCTGCCTGAGCGGCCACTGGGAGGGTGGCGATCAGAGGCGCGCTTAGCGCCAGGAGGGCTGCGTGGGGTTTCGGGAACATGTGCGTCATCCTTCTAAGGTTCGACGAGGGTCGGGGGCCGAAGCCCAACTTCGCGCCCGGCGCTAGGGCGCCAGAGGTGCGTCGTGGGGGCATTTGCAGGTCCCATGCCAATTCGGTGCCTCGGGGTCCCTGGCGAGCTCCAGGCCGTCCGCGCTTTCGCCTTCCGTCAAAACAACGCCCTGAAATCGACCAATACCAAGAGGGCATCGGGCGATACGCACTCCTTTGGTGCGATCCTCCCCTGGGTCGGAGAAGGGTCGAAATTTCACTGCTTTCTTCCCCTAGGCGTTACGCCGCTTTTTGGTGCGTTGCTCCAAAAATCTCGATTTTCCTGCGCAAGAGAGGGGCAAAGCTTTTTGCCCGAGCAGGTTCGCGTCACCTTTTTTAGGGCAGTGGATAAATCGGCACGGTCTTTGCTCAAGGTCATCCGAGCACCGTCCGCGTGATGGCGGGGGGTGCGGTCTCTGTCCTGTCCCGGGCGCCTGGCGCGCCCCGCAGCGTGAGGAGCGCGTCATGAAATTAGTCACGGCCATTGTTAAGCCGTTTAAGAGTGAAGACGTCCGAGAAGCCCTTTCGGAAATTGGAATCCAGGGCATGACCGTGACCGAGGTGAAAGGCTTCGGCCGCCAGAAAGGCCATTCGGAGCTTTACCGGGGGTCGGAATACGTCGTTGATTTCCTCCCCAAGATCCGGATCGAAGTGGCCATTGACGACGGTCAGCTCGATGCCGTGGTAGACGCCATCACTAAAACGGCGAACACGGGGAAGGTGGGTGACGGCAAGATCTTCGTCTCCACCCTTGATGAGGTGATTCGCATTCGGACCGGGGAAACCGGCGCGGATGCCGTTTAAATCGGGCCAGTTATGGGCCGCCCTCTGGCTTAAAAGGACCTCGCAAGGAGGATTCACGTGGAAGCGTTAGTCGAAACCAACTATTCAATTGATACCTTTTACTTTCTCGTCATGGGCGCGCTGGTCATGTTTATGGCCCCGGGCTTTGCCATGCTCGAGGCCGGTCTGGTGCGTGCGAAGAACACGGCGGAAATCCTGACCAAGAACGTGGCGCTCTTCGCCATTGCTTGCATCATGTACCTCTTCTTCGGCTACGCCCTGATGTACGGCAACGTGACGGAAGGCGCTTGGATCCCGGGCTTCGGCATGGGGATCGGTGCGGAGAACACGGCGGCTGAAGTTCTGGCTTCCGGCGGGGACACCTACTACTCCGCGCGCTCCGACTACTTCTTCCAGGTCGTTTTCGTGGCGACGGCCATGTCCATCGTCTCCGGGGCCGTGGCCGAGCGCATGAAGCTCTGGGCCTTCCTGGCCTTTGCCGTGGTCATGACGGGCTTCATCTACCCGATCCAGGGTTCCTGGAGCTGGGGCGGCGGCGCGCTCGCGGCGGCGGGTTTCTCCGACTTCGCAGGCTCCGGGATTGTGCATATGTGTGGCGCTGCAGCGGCCCTGGCCGGCGTGCTCATGCTTGGGCCTAGGGCTGGAAAGTACGGCGAGGACGGCAGCTCCCGGGCCATCCCCGGGGCCAACATGCCCCTCGCAACGCTGGGCACCTTCATCCTCTGGTTCGGTTGGTTCGGCTTCAACGGCGGCTCAGAGCTGAAGCTCTCTAACGTCGATGAAGCGAATGCCGTGGCTCAGGTATTCGTGAACACCAACCTCGCGGCCTGCGGTGGGGTGGTGGCTGCACTCCTGACCGCCCGGGCCCTCTTCGGCAAGGCTGATCTCACCATGGCCTTGAACGGCGCCCTTGCCGGCCTCGTGTCCATCACCGCCGACCCCCTGAGCCCTAGCGCGGAGCTTTCCGTCCTCGTCGGCCTCATCGGTGGTGTGCTGGTGGTGTTCTCCATCGTGGGCCTCGATCGCCTCAAGATCGACGATCCCGTCGGTGCGATCTCCGTTCACGGCGTCGTCGGTATCTGGGGCCTCATGGCAGTGCTGCTCTCCAATGGCGACGCGTCGCTGGGCGGCCAGCTGTTTGGGATCGCTGCCATCTTCGGCTGGACCTTCCTCGCGAGCCTCGTAATCTGGTCCATCCTGAAGTTCACCATGGGCATCCGCGTTTCTCAGGAAGAGGAATACGAAGGCACGGATATCTCCGAATGCGGCCTCGAGGCCTATCCGGAGTTCACGAAGAACTAAAACCCGTTCAGGGTTTGCAGAGGCGGGCTTCGGCCCGCCTTTTTTTCGCCCAGATTTTTTGCTCATCACCGGGCTATGCTGGGGTTTTCAAAAGCGGGGATAAGGGATGACCACAGGTAAGCGATTCGGTGGTGTGCTGGGGTTTCTTGGGCTCGGGCTCGGGCTTTCGGCGACCGCAGCACTGGCCGCAATGGCGGAGCCAGTCATCATGGTGTCCGCCGGGGCCGTAGCCCCGGAGACGCCGCCGGCAGCGCCCCGGCACGGGGAGATCCACCGCGAGATTCGCGCCCTGCCGGCCATGGACGGTGCGCTTGCGGGGGAGGGCCTGATGATCGTTGATGGACCGTTTGCGGGGCCCCATCCCTTTGCCTCTGAGCCGCCGGCTTCCGCGCCGGAGTGCGTGCTTCGCTATCTCCGCCCGGGCCTCAGCGACCACCAGAGCGATCTGGTGGTGGCCGCCTGCGAAGCCTGGCTGCCTCCTAAGGGGGAGTAGGGCGCTGGTGCTTCGGGCTTCCCA
>JAURCQ010000104.1 GCA_030828335.1 Gammaproteobacteria bacterium | reverse complement strand
TACGCAGCACACCGTCGTAGTTGGCCATCATGTGACCAGCAACAGAGCGGGTGTAGGCGTACTGGGTGTCGGTGTCAATGTTCATCTTGATGACACCATTACGGACAGCCTCGGCGATTTCCTCGTCGTAGACGTCGGAGATCCGCTTGAAGAACAGGAGCGGGAAGATGAACGTCTTGAAATCGGCAGCATCCACCGGACCGCGCAGGATGTTGGCGGATTCCCATAGGTGGTTCGAGAGTTGATTGAGTTCGAGCCCGTTCTCGCTCATTTCGTTTTCTTCCTGCGATTTTGTGCTGGGACCGTCTCTGGCTCCTCAAGCTCCTGGAGAAACGCCTCCGGGGCCAGCACCACCCCGTTGCCGATGAGGCAGGTCACGTGTTCCCGCAAGATCCCCGAGGGGATGAGGTGAAGGACGGTTTTCTTACCGTCGATGACCAGGGTGTGGCCCGCGTTGTGCCCCCCCTGGAAGCGTGCCACGGCGGCGACGTGCTCCGTTAGGAGATCGACGACCTTACCCTTCCCTTCGTCCCCCCACTGGGTTCCGATCACCACTACATTGCGGCCCATGGCTATTCCTCATCCAACGCCAAAGGCGTCAAAGTCCAAGTCGATCCATTCCATTGAAGGCGTGCCGAACCCTCTCCCGGGCCCATCACCACCCGCATCCCTTCCGACCGCAGCGAGGCAACCGCTCCGGGCAGGGCCGCCCGAGCCTCTACGCTGGGCGCGGAGGCAGGGTCGGCGATCACCGGCGCCTCGCCGTCGGCGCTCGCGCCTTCCGGCGCCAGGGCCAGCAAAGCGGCCAAATCGGCATCAAAGCCCGTGGCCGGGCGCGCGCGGCCAAAGGCCCCGCCAATCGCATCATAACGCCCTCCGCGGGCCACGGCGGACCCTTGCTGCCCCGCATAGGCGGAGAACACCGCGCCGGTGTGGTAGGCGTAACCATGTAGTTCAGCGAGATCGAAAGTGACCTGAAGTCCCGGGGCGCGCTCCGCGAGGGCTGCGGCGATGGCGCGAAGCTCCGCCAGAGCCTCCCCCAGCGCCGGATGCAGGGGCGCGAGGGTCTGCTCCGCGGTCTTCAGTACGGACGTATCCCCATAAAGGGTGGGGAGCTGCTTCAGCGCGCTGGCCCAGGGGTCCTCCACGGACGCCAGCAGGCTATCGAGATCGGCCGTGGCCTTGCGCTGAAGCGCGTCGAATACGGCCTGCTCCCGATCCTCGGGCAAGGCCGCGGCCTCGAGGAGGGCTCGACAGACGCCCACGTGCCCCAGCTCAAGCACCACCGGACCCGCATCTACGGCTTCCAGCACTGCCCCCATAAGCGCAAGCACCTCCGCGTCCCCCTCGGGGCCCGGCACGCCATAGAGTTCCGCCCCCACGCGCACCGGTGTACGGGACGGGAACAGCCCCTCGGGGCGCGCACGGAACACCGGGCCTGCGTAGCAGAGCCGCACCGGGCCTGGCTGCTGGAGGCTCCGAGCATCGATGCGCGCCGCCTGGGCCGTGATATCGGGGCGCAGGCCCATCATGCGGCCCGTGTACTGATCCACCACCTTAAAGGTTTGCAGATCGAGCTCGGCGCCACCGGCCACGGTAAGGGAATCCACAAACTCGAGAAGGGGCGGATCCACGAGCTCAAAGCCCGCCAAATGGAAGAGATCGAGAAGCGTGCGGCGCAAACGCTCCAGCGCCCGCGCTCGCGGCGGCAAGACTTCGTCGACGCCCTCTGGCAGTAGCCAGCGGTCGCCGTCCGTGGGGTCGCCCATGGTTTTCGTTCCTGTCCTTGAGGCAGCGCGCTGCCCTAGCGCACCGAATACAGCAGCACGAGCCCCAGGGCCATGCTCACCAAACCCACCCGGCGCAAGGCCGCGTCGTCACTGGCCAGCACCCGTTGCATGCCCCGGCGCCACAGGGCCGGAGCAGCGAAGGGCAGCAGACCTTCTATAACCAACACCAGGCTGAGCGCCGTCAGCAGCGCTTCCACCGGGGCCTAGTCCTTGCCGTCGTTCGCGCCGAGATACTTGAAGAAGTCGCTGCTCGGATCAAGTACCAACACATCGTCCTTGCCAGAGAAGGCCCGGCGATAGGCGTTGAGGCTCCGGGTAAACTCGTAAAACTCCGGGTCCGCATTGAAG
Source organism: Gammaproteobacteria bacterium (assembly GCA_030828335.1). Lineage (GTDB taxonomy): Bacteria > Pseudomonadota > Gammaproteobacteria > Pseudomonadales > Azotimanducaceae > Salivita. The sequence goes on along the minus strand of JAURCQ010000104.1, from coordinate 4,201 downwards.
GCCGCAGCGTAGGTCGCCGTCGCCCGAGCGTCCCCTTCCCCGCGGATTTCCTCGGCGGTCTTCTCGGCGTCGGCGCGGATCACCACGGCCTGGCGCTCGGCGTCGGCGCGGATGCCCTGGGCCATCTCCCGACCCCGGGCGCGATGCTCTCGGGCCAGCACTTCCCGCTCAGCGCTCATGCGCTGAAACACGGAATTGCTGACGTCCCCGGGCAGCTCGATGCGCTTCACTCGCACATCGATGACCTCGACACCGAATTCCTTTTGCATCACTTCCGACAGGCTAGCCGTCAGGTTATCCATGAGCTCATCGCGCTGCCCCGAAACCACCTCGTAGACATCGCGACGGGAAAACTCATTCCGGAGCCCCGTGCGCACCCGCTCGGCAAGGCGGTCCGAGGCGTTTCGCTCATCCCCGGAGGTGGCCGTGTAGTACAGGGCCACATCCTTGATCCGCCACTTGACGTAGGAATCGACGTTCAGGGGCTTCTTATCGACGGTGAAGTAGCGCTGGGTTTCCGAATCCAGCGTCAGGATACGGCCATCGAAGCGCTTGACCTCATCGGCGAAGGGCATTTTGAAATGGAGCCCCGGGGCGATATCCGCCGTCTCCAAGGCCCCAAAGCGCAGCAGCACGGCGCGCTCCGTTTCCTTCATCACGAATACCGCGTCGGTGGCGAGGGAAAAGAGAATCACACCAATAACGGTGAGCAGCGTTGCACGGGTAGACATTAGCGGGGCCTCCGAGAGCTGCCATTATTGCTTCGTGCCTCAAGTTCTCGCAGCACGGCGTCCGTCAGCTGGTCCACGGTGCTCTGGGAAGGCCGCACACCGCCCCCGGGGGCAGCCGAATCCCGGCCCTGCATGATTTTATCGAGGGGCAGGTAAAGCATCTGGTTCCCGCCCTCGACATCGAGGAGCACCTTGCTCGTCCGTCCAAGCACCTCTTCCATGGCGTCGATGTAGAGGCGATCCCGAGTGACGTCCTTAGCCTGGCGGTATTCGCCCAGCAGCGCCGTAAAGCGGGAGGCCTCCCCCTCGGCCCGGGCCACCACCTCGTCTCGGTAGGCATTGGCCTGTTCGATAATCCGCTGCGCATCCCCGCGCGCTTCCGGGACCACCTGCTCGGCGTAGGCGTTGGCTTCGTTAATGAAGCGCTCTTCGTCTTCCCGGGCCTTTTGCACATCGTCGAAGGCCGCTTCCACTTCCCGGGGCGGCGCGCCTCGGTCGAGGTTTACGGAGCGCACACTCATGCCCGTGCCGTACACACCCAGATACACCTGGAGCCGCTCCAGCACCGTAGCGGCCATGGCTTCCCGGCCCTGGCCGATGACGTCGTCCATGGTAGAGGAGCCCACCACGTGGCGCAGGGCGCTTTCCGTCGCCTGCTTGAGGCTTTCCCGGGGCTCGCGCACGTTCACCACATAGGCGACGGGATCGGCGATGCGGTACTGCACCGTCAAGCTGACGTCGACGATGTTTTGATCTTCCGTGAGCATTTGCGCCTGGTGCTCTTCCACAAACACGCGAGTGGTGTTCACCGGGACTACGGAATCGACGCCTAGGGGGCGCCACCGCAAGCCGGGCTGCATGACCTCGTTTTGCACAGCGCCAAAGCGAAAAATCACGCCCCGTTCCTGCTCATCGAGGGTGTAGAAGCCGCCGATGGCGTAGAGGGCGAGCAGCACGCCGGCCACCAGGGCCACGGCCTTAGCGCCAAAGCCCGCGGCGCCTCCGCGACCGCCGCCACCGCCGCCGCCAAAGAGGCCCCCGAGCTGTTTTTGCAGCTTACGAAAGGCTTCGTCTAAATCAGGGGGACCTTGATCACCGCCGCGACCCCCACCCCAGGGATCCTGTTGGCGTCCACCGCCGGGCTCATTCCAAGACATCCGATGCTCCATTGCCGTCTGCGCTTGCGAAGACGCGCTACCCCGAGAGGATGCGCAAACGCCCGTGAGAAAAAGGTTTTCACCCCGTGTTAAACGCATTCTAGGGAGCCCCCTAGGCCGCTGCAAGGCAAGGGTCCCCGCTAGGCCGGGTCAAAGCGGAGTCCCTCCGCCGTCAGGCGCTCCAAGGCATCCCGGGGAAGCCGGAGCGCAAGGGAGATTTGCCCGTCCCCGTCGAAGACTTCCTCTTCCACCCAGCCCTTCTGGTGGAGTTCCGCCCGCAGACGCCCCGCCTCCGGGGGCAGGGTCCCCCGGCCCCGAATCGATCCACCCAATGCCTTGCCAAGCTCCGTGGCCAGGACGTCGTAAATCAGCTCGAAGCCCCGCTCATCTGCGGCGGAAACGCGGACCGTGGGCTGCGCTTCCGGGCGCGTTTGGGCGCGGGGCTCCCGGTCCTCGGTTAGGTCGATTTTGTTGTGGATCTCGATACGCGGTACGCGGCTGGCACCCAGCTCCTCGAGTACGGCCAGCACCTCGGCGCGCTTGTCTTCCCAGCCGGGATCGGCGATGTCGATCACCAGCAGGAGCACATCGGCCTCGGACACCTCCTCGAGGGTGGCCTTGAAGGCTTCCACGAGGCGGTGGGGCAAGCGACGCACAAAGCCCACGGTGTCCGCGAGCACCGCGGGGCCAAGGCCGGGAATGGCGAGGCGGCGCAGCGTCGGGTCGAGGGTCGCAAACAATTGATCCGCGGCCAGCACGGAGGCCTCGGCGAGGGCGTTGAAGAGGGTGGATTTCCCCGAGTTGGTATAGCCCACAAGGGCTACGGAGGGGACGCGGCGGCGCTGGCGCGCCCGGCGGCTCTGGGCCCGCTGGGCCCGCACATCCGCGAGGCGCCGCTTCACCTGACCAATGCGCGTGCGCACCATGCGCTGATCGAGCTCGAGCTGCGTTTCCCCGGCGCCGCGCATGCCGATCCCGCCCTTTTGCCGATCCAGGTGGGTCCAGCCGCGCACCAGGCGCGTCGACAAGTGATCCAGCTGGGCCAGCTCCACCTGCAGCTTCCCTTCATGGGTGCGGGCTCGCTGGGCAAAGATGTCTAGGATCAGCCCCGTGCGAGACAGCACCCGGGCCTGCACCAGCGCCTCGAGATTCCGCTCCTGGGCCGGGGACAGGTCCTGGTCGAAGATTACCAGATCGGCCTCAAGGGCTTTCACCTGATCCCGGAGCGCTTCCGCACGCCCCGACCCAAGGAAGGTGCGCCGGTCCGGCTGGCGCCGCTTCGCCGACTCCAGGCCCAGCACCTCGGCGCCGGCGGCCCGGGCAAGCTCAAGAAATTCCTCCGGTTCCGGGTCCGGCTCCCCTTCCAAGGCAACAGAAACGAGCAGGGCGCGTTCTCCGCCCGCTTCCCGTTCGAAAAAGAGGTTGGCGATGGTGGTTTCGCGCCCTAGCTGGGCGTGCCCCCCTGATCGTCGCTACCACCGGCCCCGGGCATGCGAACATTCTTCGAGGGCACCACGGTGGAGATGGCGTGCTTATAGACCATCTGGCTCACAGTATTCTTCAAAAGCACCACGAACTGATCGAAGGATTCAATCTGCCCCTGAAGCTTGATGCCGTTCACCAGGTAAACGGAGACCGGGATACGCTCTTTCCGCAGCGCGTTTAGGAAAGGATCCTGAAGGGATTGCCCTTTGGACATCGGTGGAGCTCCTAGGCGTAGCACTCAAGACAGCGGCGAGCGCCAAAGGTGGGGGTAGAGCTTCTTATCATTAGGAAATCATGGGGCCCGCCCTGGGGGAATTCAAGGGCAGGGGAAAGCCTTTGCCAGGCTGGAGACGGACGGCAAGGCAAATTCTGGGCCGAAGGGCAGGCGCTGGAGCCCAGCCCAGCCCCTCAGCCAGGTCAGCTGGCGCCGCGCCAGCTGCCGGGTGGCCGCCAGCCCCGCCGCCCGGGCCTCTTCGAAGGACAGGGTCCCGTCTAGGTGGGCAAACCACTGGGGATAGCCCACGGCGCGGAGGGCCGGGAGCGCCGGGGACAAATCACTCCGGGCGCGCAGCGCCGCTGCTTCCTCGAGCCAGCCCGCCGCGATCATGGCGTCGAAGCGCGTCTCGATACGGGCATGGAGCGCCGCCCGGTCCTCGGGCCAAAGGCCAAAGCATTGAAGGGAAAAGCCGTCTTCCTCCAGGGGCCGCACCACCGGGCGATCCCAGAGCACGCTCGCCCGCTCCCCGCTGGCGTCCATGATCTCGAGGGCTCGAAGCACGCGCCGAGGGTTCTTCAAATCGATGCGCCGCGCGGCCTCCGGGTCCTGGG
>JAURCQ010000103.1 GCA_030828335.1 Gammaproteobacteria bacterium | reverse complement strand
ATACGGCGATCTATACGGGCTACAGCATCCCTCCCTACTTCGATTCCATGTGCCTAAAGCTCATTGTTTGGGCCCTGCGCTGGGACGACGCCCTCGATCGTGGCCTGCGGGCCCTGGCGGATATGCGCCTCATGGGAGTCAAAACCACCGCGCCCTACTATGCGCAGATTCTGGCGAACCCCGCCTTCCGAAGCGGGCGCTTCGACACCAGCTTTATTGCCAAACACCCCGAACTCACCCGCTACTCGGAAAAAACCCGACCGCAGGAGCTGGCCCTGGCGGTGGCCACGGCCATTGCCGTGCACACCGGGCTCTAAGACTTCGCGGGGTAGGACATAAGGAGACGCACCATGGCCGGAAACGGTCCCGTACAAATTACCGATGTGATCCTTCGCGATGCGCACCAATCGCTGATTGCCACGCGCATGCGCACGGAGGACATGCTCCCGATTTGCGATCAGCTTGACGCCATCGGCTACTGGTCCCTGGAATGCTGGGGCGGCGCCACCTTTGATGCCTGCCTGCGCTATCTCGCCGAGGACCCCTGGGATCGGCTCAAGGCCCTGCGCGCGGCGCTGCCAAAAACCCGAACCCAAATGCTCCTCCGGGGCCAGAACCTACTGGGCTATCGGCACTACGCGGACGACGTGGTGCGGGCCTTCGTCGCCCAGGCTGCGGGCCACGGCATGGACGTCTTCCGCATCTTTGACGCCATGAACGATGTCCGCAACGTGGAAACGGCGATCGCGGCGGTGAAGAGTGCGGGGAAGCACGCCGAGGGCACGCTGTGCTACACCACGAGCCCGGTGCACGGCCCCGAGCTCTTTGTCGAGCAAGCCCGGGCCATGGCGGCCATGGGCTGCGATTCCATCGCCATCAAGGACATGGCCGGGCTGCTCACCCCCCAGGCCACCTTTGCCCTGGTCAGCAGCTTGAAGAAGGCCGTGGATCTGCCCGTGGCCCTCCACTCCCACTCCACCTCGGGGCTTGCGCCCCTGTGCCAGCTGAAGGCCGTGGAGGCCGGGGTGGATCGCATCGATACGGCTATCTCGGCCTTTGCGGGCGGCACGAGCCACCCGAGTACGGAGGCCATGGTGGCGGCCCTGGCGGAAGATCCCCGGGCCCCGGGCCTGCCCCTGGAGGCCCTCCGGGCCATCGGTTTCTACTTCCTCGAGGTGCGCAAGAAGTACCACCAGTTCGAAAGCGACTTCACCCGGGAAGACGTGGCCGTGCAGATCAATCAGGTGCCCGGCGGCATGATGTCCAACCTCGCCAACCAGCTGAAGGAACAGGGCGCCCTCGACAAGATCCAAAAGGTCTTCGAGGAGATCCCCCGGGTCCGGGCCGATCTAGGCTACCCGCCGCTGGTCACCCCCACCTCGCAAATCGTGGGGACCCAGGCGGTGCTCAACGTCCTCGCCGACGAGCGCTACAAAACCATTACCACGGAGGTGAAGCGCTATCTCCAGGGCCACTACGGCGCCGCGCCGGGCACGGTGAACGAAGAGCTGCGCCGCCGCGCCATTGGCGGGGAAGAGGTGATCACGACCCGCCCCGCGGACCTGCTCAGCGATGAGCTCGACACCCTTCGAAGCGAAATCGGCGACCTCGCCCAAAGCGAGGAGGACGTCCTCACCTACGCCATGTTCCCGGACCTCGGACGGACCTTCCTGACCCAGCGCCGGGACGGCACCCTCGAGGCCGAAACCCTCCTCCCGCCCCAGAGCGCGGGCAGCGACAGCGGCAGCCCCGCCGTGGCCACGGAGTTCGTCATCGACGTTCACGGCGAAAGCTATCGTGTGGCGGTCACCGGCACGGGGCAGAAGAGCTCGGGCAAGCGAAACTTCTACCTCACCCTCGATGGGGTGCCGGAGGAGGTGGTGGTCGAGCCCCTCAATAGCTATGTGGCCAGCCAGGGCGGAAATCGCCCGGCCATCAGCGCGGAAGGGGATGTGGGCACCACCATGCCCGGGAACATCGTCGACGTGCTTGTGGCAGAGGGTGATGCGGTGGAAGCGGGCCAGGCCGTGCTGATCATCGAGGCCATGAAGATGGAGACCGAGCTTCAGGCGCCCATCGGTGGCACCGTGACCGCCGTCAATGCCGCCAAGGGCGATCGCGTCACCCCCGGGGAAGCGCTGATTCAGATTCAGAGCTAGCGGGGGATGGAGAGGGCATAGTCCCGACCGTCCCGGTGGATGCGCACGCCAATGCGGCTCCCACCGCGGCCAAGGCGCTCCACCAGGGCCGGGATCGTCAGCACGCGAACGCCATCCACGGCCACGATCCGATCCCCGGCCCGCAGGCCTAAACGCCAGGCCGCACTCCCCGGCACCACGGTCAGCAAGTCCACCCCCGCCGGGGTGGCCCCCTCCTCCGTGCTTTGCAACTCCGCGCCGGCGAGCCCCCGGGCCAGCTCGGCGCCGGGGAGACGGAGCCGATCTTCCGCGTCAAAGCGCAGCACCCCGGAAAAGGGCGCCCCGTTCTTCAACGCTTTGAAGAGCACCTCATCCCCCAGCAGGGTAACCGCCGCCTGCGCCCGCAGATCCCCGTCCTGGCGGATGGGCCGCCCCCCAAGCTCCAGGAGCACGTCCCCCACGGCCAGGCCCGCCCGATCGGCGGCGCCCCCGGGGCGCACCTGCCGGAGCAGTGCCCCCGCATCGGGCGCCACGGAAAAGGCCTCAGCGAGCTTGCGATCGAGGGGCTGCACCGCAAGGCCCAGATCGGCGCGGCGCACCTGCCCATCATCTGCCAGGGCCTTCGCAATGCGCTCGGCCATGGCCGCGGGAATCGCGAAGCCAATCCCCACGTTGCCTCCGTTGGGCGCAAAAATCGCCGTATTAATGCCAATGAGACGCCCGGCGAGGTCAATCAGCGCGCCCCCGGAGTTCCCGGGGTTAATGGAGGCGTCCGTTTGAATGAAGTCCTCGTACCCCTCAATACCAAGGCCGCTGCGCCCCAGGGCGGACACGATGCCCGAGGTCACCGTTTGCCCGATGCCAAAGGGATTGCCGATAGCCACCACGAAATCTCCGACCCGAAGGGCCCGGGAATCTCCGAAGGCCAAGGCCTTCAGGGGCGGCAGCACCTTGAGCGCTTCCGGGTCAAGCTGAAGCAGGGCGAGGTCCACCTGGGGGTCAGCGCCGAGGCGGCGCGCCGGAAGCTGGGCGCCGCTGGCCAGGGTGACGGTGATGCGATCGGCCTGCCCCACCACGTGGTGGTTGGTGAGCACGAGCCCCCCGGCGGCGTCGATAATGACGCCGGAACCGGCGCTTCGGGCCTTGCGCTGGCGCTGCGCCGGCACGTCGAAAAAGCGCCGAAAGAACGGGTCGCGCAGCAGAGGATTGGTCACGGTGACGTCCGTTTCCGTGGCGATATTCACCACGGCGGGGGTCACCGCTTCAAGCACCGGGGCTAGGGACGGCAGGGGCTCGCCATCGGCCAGCTGCGCCGGAAGCGCGCCGAGGGCGCCGAAGGGCAGGGCCAGGGCGAAGAGCACCGCCCCTCGAGCCAACCGCAACGGCATTCGGAGCAGGCTAAGCCCCATGAGCAACCTCCCTAGGACCTCGAGGATCGGGCACGGCGCCGGAGCCGAGCACGGCGATCCAGGCCCCCAGGGACGCCACCCCCGCGGCAAGGTAGGGCACGGCGTAGCCTCCCGTGCCGTCATAAAGCACCCCCAGGAGCGCAGGCCCCAGGGCCACGCCTAGGGTCGAGAGCAGCTGGCTAAAGGAGTAGATCCGGGGGTATTCCCGTACGCCGAAGGCCTCCGCCAACAGCAGGGGCTGAAGCATGAGCAGGTTCCCTACGGTGGCGCCGAAGAACAGCGCCGCCCCGAGCACGAAGGGCGCGGAGTGAGCCTGAGCCAGGGTCGTCATGGCGCAGGCCTGAAGCACGAGGCAAATCAGGGCAAAGCGTCGCGTATCCATGCGGGTAATCAGCCAGCCCCCGAAAAAGCGGCCCAGGATGCTGGTGGTGGCCATGGCCGATACGGCGCTGGCGCCGGCAGCCGTATCCACGCGCACCGCCGCCATATTAAAGAGGTGGGCAATGCCCCCTACCTGGGCGCCCATGCACAGTATCCAGGCCCCGGTCACGGTCAGGAAAAAGCGAGAGCGCAGCGCCTCAGCATAAACCCAGCCCTCATCCTGCCGAAGGCTCGGGCTTTTGGCGTTGGCCAGGGGCGGTTCCTCTTCCCCGCTGCGGGGGCCCCGCACCACCAAGGCCGTAATGGGCACGATGCCCAAAAACCAGGCCGCGGCGAGCCAGGGCACGGAGGCTTCAAGGCCGAGGCGGGTAATCAGGGAGGCCGCCACCGGGGTCAGGAGGATGCCGCCCAGGGACAGGCCCGTGGAAGTGATGGAGAGGGCCACGGAGCGGCGGGCGGAGAACCAGCGCGCCACCAGGGTGGTCGCGGGCACCAAGGCCGAGCAGGCATGGCCCACCCCAAAGAGCATGAGCGCCCCGTAGAGGGCGGGCAGATTGGGCGCGTAGCCAAGAGCCAGAAGCGCCACCGCCCCCAGCACGCCGCCAAAGGCGAGGGTCCACCGGGGGTCGTAACGCTGGAGCAACGGCGCAGCAATCATGCCCGCCGACCCGCTGGCCACAAAGAATAGGGCCACGCCCACGGAAACAACGCTCACGGGGTAGCGGCCCGTGGACACCAGGGCGTTCATCAGCACAGACATGTTGTAGAAGGCGAGGCCCGAGGTGAAGGTCAGCATGACGAACAGGGCTGCCACCACCTTCCACCCGTAATAAACCCCCTGCTGCATGGCTGTGTGCTCCTTCTCGCCCCGGTCCCTTACGGGGCCCATGGCCTTGCGCTGGGCCCGCGGGGTCGCCAAGATTGCGCCCCTTCCCCCCCAAGCAAGGTAGGTCATCATTATGACTGAAACCGTCAACGTCGGCGGCCTCAAGATCGCCGCAGAACTTTACGCCCTGGTTCGCGATGAAATTGCCCCGGGCACGGGCGTCGACCCGGAACACCTCTGGACCGGCCTGGGCGCGATTATCCGCGACCTCGCCCCGCAGAACGTCGCCTGCCTCGCCAAGCGCGATGCGCTCCAAGCGCAAATCGATGCCTGGCTTGAGGCGGACCCGAGCCGCGCCGCGGACCCCACAGCCCAGCAGGCTTTCCTCGCTGAGATCGGCTATATCGTGCCGACGCCGGCGCCCTTCAAGGTGAGCACGGCGAACGTCGATCCGGAAATCGCCCAGCTTGCCGGGCCCCAGCTCGTGGTACCGGTGGCCAACGCTCGCTACGCGCTGAACGCCGCCAACGCCCGCTGGGGCAGCCTCTACGACGCCCTCTACGGCACGGCCCTCATCCCCGAGGGCGACGGCACAGAGAAGGGCAGGGGCTATAACCCGGCCCGCGGCGCCCTGGTCATCGACCGCGCCAATGCCTGGCTCGACGAGGTCTTCCCCCTAACCGCCGGCAGCTGGGCTGAGGTGGAAAGCCTCGCCGTGGACGGCGGGCAGCTTCAGCTCTCCGGCGCCCAGGGCGCCACGGCCCTCGCCAACGGCGATGCCTTCGTGGGCTTCAACCGGGACGGCGATCGCCTCGCCCAGGTGCTCCTTCAGCACCACGGCCTCCACGCCGATCTGCTCATCGACCCGAGCGACGCCATCGGTGCGCAGCACAAGGCGGGCATCAAGGATATCGCTCTCGAATCGGCCATCAGCACCATCATGGACTGCGAGGACTCCGTCGCCGCCGTGGACGCGGCCGACAAGGTGCAGGTCTACCGGAACTGGTGCGGCATCATGAAGGGCACGCTCTCCATCGCGTTCAATAAGGGTGGCGAAACCCTCGAGCGGCGCATGAACCCCGATCGCACCTACCACGCGCCCGATGGCAGCACCCTCACTCTTCACGGCCGTAGCCTCCTCCTGGTGCGGAACGTGGGTGCCCACGTCATGACGGAGATGGTGACCACGGACGCCGGGGAAGCGGTCCCGGAAACCTTTGTGGACGGCATGATCACGGCGCTGGCCGCCATGCACGACCTGAAGAGCACGGGATCCCTGCGCAACAGCCGCGCCGGCAGCGTGTACATCGTGAAGCCCAAGCAGCATGGGCCGGAAGAGGTCGCCCTTTCCGTGCACCTCTTCTCCCGCATCGAAGCGGTGCTGGGCCTGGCGCCGAACACCCTGAAGATCGGCATCATGGACGAAGAGCGCCGCACCACCGTGAACCTGAAGGCCTGCATCGAGGCCGCCCAGGAGCGGGTGATCTTCATCAACACGGGCTTCCTCGACCGCACCGGCGATGAAATCCACACCCACATGCGCGCCGGCGCCATGATCCCCAAGCCCGAAATCAAAGGGGCGCGGTGGATGCTCGCCTATGAAGATTGGAACGTGGACGTG
>JAURCQ010000102.1 GCA_030828335.1 Gammaproteobacteria bacterium | reverse complement strand
AGCAGGTGATGACGCTGCGTTCACGGCGTGACGCTGGTAAGAGCGCCGTCGCCCTCGCCGCGCGCTACACTCGGCGGCTCTTGGGGAGGGAAGCTACCATGATTCGCGATCAGCAAGCGCTAGACCAGCTACTCGACGCCACGCGCCACTTCGTGCGCACCGTGGCGATTCCGAATGAGGACCGGGTGGAGGCGGAAGATGCGGTGCCCGAGGAGGCCATCGCCGCCATGCGGGACCTTGGCACCTTCGGCTGGAGTATTCCTGAAGCCTACGGCGGTAGCGGCCTGACGAGTGAAGAGCTGGCGCTTGCCTTTATCGAGCTCACCCAGTGCTCCGTGGCCTACCGGGTGGTGGGGGCGCAGAACGCGGGCATCGGCTCTGAGTGTTTGGTACGCGACGGCACGGAGGCGCAGAAGGAACGCTATCTGCCGGGCCTCGCGTCCGGCGAGCTGATCGGCTGCCTGGCCCTTACGGAACCGGACGCGGGATCAGATGCTACGGCCTTGAAAACCCGCGCCGTGGCCACGGGGGACGGACACTACGTACTCAACGGCCATAAGCACTACATCACCCTCGCGCCCATGGCCGATCTCTTCACCGTGCTCGCCCGCACGGACGACCGGGACCGGGGCGGCAGCGGCATTACGGCCTTTCTGATTGAGCGGGGCCATCCCGGACTGACCACCAGCGGCTCTACCCCTAAGATGGGGCAGGAGGGGGCGCCCATCGGTGAGGTGTTCCTGAAGGACTGCAAGGTCTCGGAAGAGGCCATCATCGGAGGCGTCCCCGGCCAGGGCTTCGGCACGGTCATGAAGGCGCTCAACAAGCAGCGCATTAATCTGTCCGCCCTTTCCACCGGTCCAGCGATTCGTCTTCTAGACGAAGGGATTCGCTACGCCCGGGAGCGGCAGCAAGGCGGTAAGCCCATCGGCGACTATCAGCTGGTTCAGGCCATGCTGGCGGAGTGCAAGGTGGAGATTGAAAGCGCCCGGGCGCTCATCCTTGAAACGGCCCGGAAGCGGGATCGAGGGGAAGACGTCACCATGGACGTGTCCCTATGCAAATACCTCTCAACTGAAATGTGCTTCCGCGTCGCCGATCGCGTGGTCCAAATCTTCGGCGGCCGGGGCTACACCAAGTATCGGGGTATCGAGCGCTTCTTCCGCGACGTACGAGCCGCCCGCATCTACGAGGGCACGAGCCAGATTCATCTCCTCAACATCGGGAAGCGACTTCTTGCCTGACCCGTCCGTTCGTAGAAGGTGAGGGAGCGACCCCATGACTTGCATTGATCACATCATCATTGCCGTGGCGGATCTCGAAAGTGCTACGGAAAACTACGCGTGTCTCCTCGGCAGGGCGCCAAGTTGGCAGGGCAGGCATCCCAGCTACGGGACAGCTAACAGTCTATTTTTGCTCAATAACACCTATCTTGAGTTGCTTGCGGTCGACGGCGAGGGGGCTGGAGCTCTGCAGGTTCAACGGGCCCTAGGGGATCGGGAAGGCGCGCTGGCAGGATTGGTATTCGGGGTGGAGGATACGGGGGCTTTTCTCGAGCAGGCTAGGGCAGCGGGGCTTCCTGTTGCCGATCCGGCCCCGGGAGAAGGCATTGATGAGCGCACCGGCCGCCGCCGGAGTTGGCAAAGCCTTTTCTGGCCCGCGAGCAGCGCGAGGGGCATTTTTTCCTTTGCTATTCAGCATGATGAGGGAGGCCGGCTCGAGTTCGGGGCGCCCCGGGGGGCTCATCCTATTACCGCTGTTGATCATGTGGTGGTACAGACCCAGGATGGGATGGCCGCCAAGCGGTTTTATGGAGATCAAGTCGGTCTTCGTCTAGCCCTTGAAAGGGAAGCGCCCGATTGGGGCGGATCCTTTCTGTTCTTTCGAGGCGGAGCACTGACCGTCGAGGTTATCGCGTCTCCCAAGTCGTCGGAGACGGATCGGTTATGGGGCATCGCCTTAGAAACCCCGGATCTTGAAGGGACCTGCGCTCGCCTGAGGGATGCCGGTGTGATCGTTTCGGAGCTTCGGGCGGGCCGAAAGCCCGGTACGCGGGTGGCCACCGTTAAGTCCCACTGCCTCGAAGTGCCAACCTTGCTCATTCAGCCGGCGCCCTAGGCTCGAGCATAGGAAAGCCGAGCTAGTAGGAACTCCGGTGCGCGGAAACGCTTGGCCGTCGCCTCAAGGTTTAGCGTTTAGTCGCCGCCTAGGGCTTTCGCCGAAAGCGTCCGACGACCTCGAAGACCATGCCGGAGAGCAGCTGTATTCGGGTCACGCGAAAGATCACCAGAAAGCCGCCGTAGGTTTTCCCGAGGGTATCAAAGGCGTGAAGGGTGAGGCCCGCGCCCAGAAGGGCTGAGAAGTTCGCGAGGCTTGAGAGGCGTGTGCGGAGCGCAAAGTAGCGGCCGCGGCGACTTTCCGGAACGAGATCTCCCATCAGGCTCCCCCAATGTGGGGAGCCTAGGTTTGGCCCGATGTAGTACACCACGGCACAGGTATTGAGCACGGGGAGGGCCAGCGTGGGCAGGGCCAGGGGCAGCAGGGCAAGGGGGATGAGGACAAAGGCCTGGAGTAGGGCGCCGATTACGATCAGCCGGCGGCGCTGAGGCTGCTCGGGCCTCGCGGCTTCTAAGCGATGCCCCAGCCAAGCCGAGCCCAGTTGAGAGAAAGCCGCGAGCACGGGAGGCAGGGCAGCGAGCCAGGCCACCTGGGCCGTGCTGGCCCTCAGAAAAACCGCGAAGGCGGAGAAGTAATTTTCCGCTGTGCCGATCATGGCGGAGAAGAAAATTCCGTCGCGCAGGGAATGGCGCAGGGACCGATCGACCATCGGATCCTTGGCCAGGGGCGGGGAGGGGCGCGCCATGGAGCGGTGCCAGCAAGCGATGAATGGCGAAGTGTAATCCGAGAGCGAAATTAAGGGGTATAGCTAGCTTTCGGATCCAGGGGCCAAAGGGGCACGGCGGCCTTCTGCCGCGGGAACACGGCCACCTGGTGGGTGGTTAGGCCCGGGGGGTCCGCGGTGATCACGGCGCGGGCCAGGGGCTCAAACCCCGCACGGAAATGATTGCTTGATTTAAGCGCCACGAGGGCCAGGCGCATGACGTCGATGCCCAGGGCCAGGAAGGGTTCCGTATCGAAGGTTTGGGATCGGCGGCTGGCCACGATGATCTCAAAGCCATCTACCTGGAGCCTGGCCAGGGGTCCGTAGTTGATGCGCGCCCCCTTGGCCATGGCCTGGAGCGTCAGGCGACCGTCGTGGAGCGCTTTGACATAGGCGGAGAGGGCCAGGGGAGCGCCGTGGAGTTCGTCCGTTTTGCCCCCGAGGGTGATGTCGATCTGCGCGCCCACGCCCGCGCGGTGCGCCGCCTCGGCAACTTCGGGATCGACGATAAAGCCAAAGCAGGCGTTCTGGACCTTGGCCTCCAGAAGGGCGCGGAGAAGATGGGTGCCATCCCCTGGGCTGCCGCCACCGCAGTTGTCCGAGGTTTCATTGATCACCACGGGCCCATCGCCCTCCGCCTCGGCGGCGGCCTGGGCGAGGGCAACCGCCTCTTCGGCGGAAAGGCTTTGGGCCCTCAAGGCCTCTCGCCGTTCCCAGATGGCGCCTGCGAGGCGCCGGGCCAGGGCCTTAGCCGTCGCCGCGTCACCCCAGTGGGTGACCACCACATGGCTGCCCACTTGGGGAACATCGCAGTAGGGGAAGCCGTGAAAGAAGCTGACGTTGGCCACGGCGGGGTCCTCGTCTTCCGCGGCCTTCAGAAAGTCTCTAAGTTCAGCGCCGATGCCGTGAAAGGTCGTCGTGGTGGGCATGAGCAGGGGAAGGCTCGCCACCTGCACCGTGGTGGCCCCGGGGGCCTCGGCCAGGGTTTCAAGAAAGGCCACCGCTTCCCGAGCCCTTAAGTGCTGATCGATGTGGGGGTATTCGTGGCAGGCGAAGACGCCGTCTAGGGCGTCGGCCATGGCTTGCGTGATATTGCCGTGAAGATCGAAGGCCGCGGTGATGGGGACTCCAGGTCCTACGAGCGCGCGCACGGCCCTGGCGAGTTCGCCCTCCAGGTCATCGATGCCATCGACCACTCCGGCACCATGGAGATCAAGAAAGACTCCGTCCACGGGCAAGGCTTCGCTAAGGCGGCTGAGGAGCCGAGCTTTCATCTCCTCGTAGCTTTCCCGATCAATGGTTCCCGACGGTTGGGTCCAGGCGTAAAGGAGGGGGAGGGCGGTCCAGCCGCGCTCGGCGCAGAGATCGAGGGCAGCGCCGCTTTGCGTCTCCGTCCCGGCGAGGCGATACAGACGCTCCCCTTCGAGTACGCTGAAGTCCTTCAGCGTGGTCGGTGCGCTGCAGTAAGTGTTGGTTTCGTGAACGATCCCGCCGATGGCAATGCGCATGTGCTGTGCTCCCCTAGGCCCCGCCCAATGTTAACTGTGAGGCGCCACCAGGAGTACCTTTCGCCGGCTCACGGCGCCGCTTTTGACCGTGACCGCACGCTTGGGACAGCCGAAGTGCTTCGCCACCAGGGCGATGAGCGCCGCATTGGCCTTCCCATCCACCGGAGGCGCGGTGATCTCCGCGAGCCAGCTCCCGTCCTCCTGAAGCGTAAGGGCGTTTCGCCGGGCGTTGGGCTTCACCTTTACTTCCAGACGCGTGCTTTCCATGGCCTCCAGCATGCCGCAGCGCGAGCGCGTCGTCTGCCCTTGGCGCCCGAGCGGGCTCGGCGTAGGCTCAAGGTCTTGAGGGATGGGTCTCCTGGGGAGGATCGACCATGGCACGGCTTCAGCTAACGCCTCTGTCACCGGTGCTCGGTGCCGAAGTGCGGGGAGTTAACCTGGCGGAGGGCGTCGACGATGCGACCTTCGCCGAAATCCACGAGGCCTGGCTTCGGCACGGCGTGCTCTTTTTCAAGGATCAGCCCGCGCCCATGAGCGAGGCCGTGCAAACGGCCTTCGCCCGCCGCTTTGGCGACCTCCACGTTCATCCAGCGGCGCCGGGGTCTGGGGAGGGGGACGCGATTTTTGTGATTCATTGCCATCGCGATTCAAAGGTGGCCAATGGCAACGGCTGGCACAGCGACGTCTCCTGCGAGGCCGAGCCCCCCATGGGCACCATGCTGCAGCTCCGTCAGCTCCCCTCCTGCGGCGGCGACACGATGTTTGCCTCCATGGAGGCGGCCTACGCCGTGCTCTCGGAAGAGGAGCAGGCCTTCCTTCAAGGGCTTTCCGCCTGGCACACCTCGGAGCACATTTATCGGGGGCGTTACGAAGATCGTGGGGTGGAGGACGCGGGTAAGGTCTATCCCAAGGCCGCGCACCCCGTGGTTCGGACCCACCCGGAGACGGGACGGCCCTCGCTTTATATCAACCGGGCCTTCACCACGGCGATCGTGGGTATGGAGAACGGGGAGGGCGATGCGCTGCTTAAGCGTTTACTGCGCCATGTGGAGCGTCCGGAGTTCCAGATCCGCTATCGCTGGGAGCGCTTTGATACGGCCTTCTGGGATAACCGCTGCCTCCAGCACTATGCCCTCTGGGATTACTGGCCCGAAGAGCGGCTCGGCCACCGGGTAACGGTGGGCGGAGATGTGCCCTTCTTCGACCCGAGCGCGCCGGCGCCGGCGCCGAGCCCCCTTCGCATGGCAACTCCCCGCCTACGCCCCGCCTAGGCGCGGCGGCCCCAGAGGCCTTGGCCGCTAGGCGCGGTCGAACCAGGGCGGGGTCGGCAGCCCCTTGCTGGCAAGGAACTCAGCGTTGAAGAGCCGGGAAGCGTAGCGCGTACCAAGGTCGCAGAGCACGGTGACGATGGTGTGCCCAGGGCCAAGGTCCTTGGCGAGGCGCACGGCTCCGGCGAGGTTTACGGCGGCGGAGCCACCGAGGGAGAGCCCCTCGCTGTTCACCAGCTCGAAGAGGAGTGGTAGGGCCTCGGCGTCTTCGATGCGATAGGCGTGATCCACGCTAAGGCCCTCGAGGTTCCCCGTGATGCGGCCCACCCCAATGCCCTCCGTGATGGAGCTGCCCTCGCTCGCGAGCTCCCCGGTGGTGTAGTAGCTGTAGAGGGACGCCCCCGCGGGATCGGCAACGCCGATCTTGAGGGTGGGGTTGAAGGCTCGAAGCCCCGCAGCGGTGCCGGCGAGGGTACCCCCCGTGCCTGCGGCGCAAATAAAGGCGTCGACCTTTCCTTCCGTTTGCGCCCAAATTTCGGGCGCCGTGGTGCGTTCGTGAGCCCGGCGATTCGCAAGATTGTCGAACTGGTTGGCCCACATGGCGCCGGCGGGGCGTTCCTCCGCGAGACGCTCCGCAAGGCTTCGGGAGTAGTGCACGAAATGGTTTGGGCTCGAGAAGGGCGCCGCATCGACTTCAATGAGCGTCGCCCCGAAGGCCCGCACCGTGTCCTTCTTTTC
This sequence comes from Gammaproteobacteria bacterium, assembly GCA_030828335.1. Classification (GTDB taxonomy): domain Bacteria; phylum Pseudomonadota; class Gammaproteobacteria; order Pseudomonadales; family Azotimanducaceae; genus Salivita. The sequence goes on along the minus strand of JAURCQ010000102.1, from coordinate 42 downwards.
CTGGGATTGGGTCCGGGGCATCACAATGATGACCTCGTAGCC
>JAURCQ010000101.1 GCA_030828335.1 Gammaproteobacteria bacterium | reverse complement strand
TTCAGACGAATTCGGATGCGCTGATTTTGCACGGGTTCACAACTCCAGCCCTGCGAGCCTAGCTCAAGCGGGGCACAATGCTTAGCAAGCTAACCGGGATTGGGATCCCGAATTAGGGAGGCGGAATTCTAGGGATGCCGCCCCACGCCGTCAACTAAAAGATTGCTCCAAAACGCCGCGAGACCCTTCTTTTTTCCCGCGGCGCTCGGAGCCCTGCGCTTCGCCCTGGGGCGAGGCTTACTCGATGATCTTCGCGACCACCCCGGCGCCCACGGTCCGCCCACCTTCGCGAATAGCAAAGCGCAGACCTTCGTCCATGGCGATCGGCGCAATCAGATCCACCGCCAGCTTCACGTTATCCCCAGGCATCACCATCTCAACACCCTCGGGAAGCTCGCAGGAACCCGTCACGTCCGTCGTCCGGAAGTAAAACTGAGGACGATACCCCTTAAAGAACGGCGTGTGACGACCACCCTCGTCCTTCGACAGCACGTACACCTCAGCCTCAAACTTCGTGTGCGGCGTGATCGAACCGGGCTTCGCCAGCACCTGACCACGCTCCACCTCATCGCGCTTCGTGCCCCGCAGAAGAACACCCACGTTCTCCCCCGCACGGCCTTCGTCCAGAAGCTTCCGGAACATCTCAACGCCAGTCACCGTGGTCTTCGTGGTGTCCTTGATACCCACAATCGCCACTTCGTCACCGACCTTCACAATCCCGCGCTCAACCCGGCCCGTCACCACCGTGCCCCGGCCAGAAATCGAGAACACGTCCTCGATCGGCATCAGGAACGCCTGGTCAATCGCACGCTCCGGCTCCGGAATGTACTCGTCCAGCGCCTCAACCAGCTTCACCACCGCCGGCACGCCAATGTCAGACTGATCCCCTTCCAGGGCCTTCAGCGCACTGCCAATCACGATCGGCGTGTCGTCCCCAGGGAACTCATAGGTGTCCAGAAGCTCACGAACTTCCATCTCCACCAGCTCGAGAAGCTCTTCGTCGTCCACCATGTCCGCTTTGTTCAAAAACACCACAATCCGCGGCACACCCACCTGACGAGAAAGCAGAATGTGCTCCCGGGTCTGCGGCATCGGGCCGTCCGCCGCCGAACACACCAGAATCGCACCGTCCATCTGCGCCGCACCGGTGATCATGTTCTTCACATAATCCGCGTGCCCAGGGCAGTCCACGTGCGCGTAGTGACGCGACGGGGACTCATACTCCACGTGCGACGTCGCGATCGTGATCCCCCGCGCACGCTCTTCCGGCGCATTGTCAATCTGGTCAAAGGCGCGGGCCTCACCAGTCTGGTAGGTCTCGTGGCACACCTTCGTGAGCGCCGCCGTCAGCGTCGTCTTACCATGGTCCACGTGACCAATCGTTCCCACGTTTAAGTGCGGCTTAGTGCGCTCAAATTTCGCCTTGGACATGGAGAGCGTCTCCTGTGATTTCTTTGACCGGCCACGGCTGTCGGGCCTTAACCATAAAAATAGTGGGTACGCCCCATGCGTACCCACACCCTACACCGACGACCCGAAGGCCTACGGTGCCGAGACCGCCGACGCCACTGGGGCCATCGACACGGTCAACTGGTGCTCACAGGCGGATTCGAACCGCCGACCTCTCCCTTACCAAGGGAGTGCTCTACCGACTGAGCTATGTGAGCAGAACCTTTTCCAAATCATGCACTTGGAGCGGGTAGCGGGAATCGAACCCGCATCATCAGCTTGGAAGGCTGAGGTTCTACCATTGAACTATACCCGCTTAGCGTGGTGCTTCCTTCGTCGCGCTACGGGCTTACCGTCTCACTCTTAATATGGTGGAGGGGGAAGGATTCGAACCTTCGAAGGCTGAGCCGCCAGATTTACAGTCTGGTCCCTTTGACCGCTTGGGTACCCCTCCAGAAAGGGCGCCAGATTCTGCCGAGAAAGGGGCAGGGTGTCAATGCGCCCTAAGCATTTCTTTAGACGCTATGGCGTTTTTCCGCCCCCGGGGGTGCCGAAGGCTCGAAAAGCTGGTGCCGCCTCAACGATTCGAACGCTGGACCTTCTCATTACAAGTGAGCTGCTCTACCCCTGAGCTAAGGCGGCGAGGACGGGGAGTTTAGGGAGTCCAGAGGGCGCTCGCAATGAATCTTTCCCAGGGCGCGAAGCCCTTCAAGCACCAAGCTCGGCGCCAGCACGAGCGTAGGCTCCGGGAGGCGAAGCCGAAGCCCTGGGAGCAGGGCTTCCCCGTCCCCCCCGGTGATATAAACGGTGGGCGCTTGCCCCCAGCGCAAGGCCCCTTGCTGGGTGACGTCGGCGATGAAGGCCATCGCCTGCTGCAACAATCCCTGGGCCACCGCTGCCGCCGTGTGCCGCGGTGGCGCCTGGCTTGCGTCCCAATGCCAGGCCGCCTCCCCCCGAACCCCGTCCGTGCCCTGGAAAAGCGCGCGCTGCCCGAGCCTCAATCCCGGCACAATCCAGCCGCCCTCGTGGGCCCCTTGGGCATTCAGGCAATCGATCGTAAGGGCACTCCCGGCATCGATAACCAGCGCCGGGGGCGCCCCCCGGGCCTTCAACGCAACGAGCGCTAACCACCGATCCACCCCAAGGCGCTCGGGCTCACGGTAGCCCGGGGCCAGCCCAGGAAAGGGATGGGCACTGGCCGCTCGGTACGTCAAGGTCCAACCGAGGGCCACGAGCACGGTAATCAGCCCTGATTCGCGATCGGGGTGAAGCACGGAGGACAGAAACAGCGCACCGGGGCCCGGGGGCAGGATCGAAACCGCCTCGCGTACCTCGGCCCCTTCCCCGAGGAGAGCGCTTCCGTCCCAAAGCTGCCATTTGACCCGAGTGTTTCCCGCGTCGATGAGCAGTTGTCGCTCAGACATAGCGTGCCCGCCCGCCCTCGAGGCGGCGCAGGGAGACCTCCCCGTGACCAAGGACCTTCGAGCCCGTAGGGGTTTTGAGCACCAAGAGTCCCTCCTCATTGATGCCTTGGTAATGCCCTTCCACCGTCTCGCCGGCCATTTGAGCCTGCACGAAGGCCCCCTGGTAGGCGTCCAGTGCCCGGTAGCGCTTCTGCAGGGCGGGAACGAGACCCTGCTGCAGGAAGGCTCTGAGCTCCGCGAGCAGCGCCGGAAAGAGGGCCTCGAGCATAGCTTCCCGGGACGCCTGAAGCCCCAGGGCGCGCAGCCCTAGGGCCTGGTCCTCCGCCGCCGGCAAAGGCATCACATTGAGCCCCAGCCCGAGGATCAGCCAGCGCGCCGAGCCCTGCTGCTGAAGCTCGAGTAAAATGCCGCCCACCTTGCCCTGTGCATGAACGATATCGTTGGGCCATTTGAGCGCGAGCCCCGGCGCCCCCAGGCGCTGCAGGGTCTCTACGATGGCCACACCCACCGCCAGAGAGGCCCCCGCTAGGACCGCATCGGGCGCCAAGGGCCAAGCCAGGGACAGATAGAGCCCGGAACCCAGCGGGGAGCGCCAGTGCCGACCTCGCCGCCCGCGCCCTGTCGTCTGCCCTTCCGCAAGCACCAGCTGGGGTGCACCGCTACGGCGGGCCTGCGCCCAGGCAACATCATTGGTCGACCCTAGAAGGCGTGCATAGTGGATTTCAAGGCGAGGCGCACGCTGCCGCGCCTGCGCTTTTAGGTGCTCGAGGGACAGCCATCGAGGCGCGCGCGGCCAGCACCAGTGGTCGTCCACCGCGCGGTAGCGCAGTCCGAGGGCCTGGAGCGCCTCCCGACGCCCCTGAAGGGCATCGGCGGGAAGGCTTAAGCGAGCCTCAAGGGCCGCGGCACTAGCAGCGCCCGACACCGCGAGGATCTCAGCGATCGCAATCAGCTGCTCCGGCGCCATGGCCGCTCCATCTTTACCCGTTAGGGGGCGCGATCATAGCAGCCCCGGCGCCTGGCTCGGGTTATACTCGGCGTTTATCAGCGACCTCAAAGTGCCCCATGACACGGCCCTTTCCTACGGCAAAGATCGGCTTCCTCGGCGGCGGCCAGCTGGTCCGCATGACCCTTCCGGCGGCGGCTCGGCTCGGCTGTGAAATCCATGTGCTCGATCCGGACCCCCAGTGCCCTGCCAGTGCGCTCGCCCACCGCTTTAGCTGCGGCGCCCTGGATGATCCCGCTGCGCTCCGAGCGCTGGTGGAGGCGAATGATGTCACCACCTATGAGATTGAAGCGGTGGACACCACCACGCTCCTCGACCTTGAAGCGGAGGGCCATCGCATTTTGCCGTCCCCCCGCACCGTGGCGACCATCCAAGACAAGCTAAAGCAAAAGGAAGCCTTCGCCGCGGCGGGCTTGGCTACCGCTCCCTTTGTCGCCTGTGATGAGCCGAGTGTCGATGCCCTCCTCGCCTTTGGGGCGCCCCTCGTGCAGAAGGCGCGGCGGGGCGGCTACGACGGCAAGGGCGTCAGCGTATTCACGGACCTTATTCGCGAGGAGGCCATCCTGCCCGTTCCCTCCCTCCTGGAGGCCCACGTCGATTTCTCCCACGAGCTTGCTGTCATGGTGGCGCGCACGCCGCGGGGGGAAACCGTGTGCTATCCGGTGGTGGAAATGGTCTTTGACCCCGCAGCCAATCTGCTGGATACGCTTCTTGCGCCGGCGCGCATTCCCGAAGCCACCGCCGAGGCCGCGCAAGCGCTGGCTATCGCCGCCGTGGAGGCCCTCGGAGGGGTCGGACTCTTTGGGGTTGAGCTCTTCCTTACCCGGGAGGGATCGCTGCTCCTCAATGAGGTGGCCCCGCGAAGCCATAACTCCGGCCACTGGACCGCCGAGGCCTGCCTCACGAGCCAGTTCGAACAGCATCTCCGTGCCATTCTCGATCTGCCCCTCGGCAGCCCGGAGCAACTCCGGCCCGCCGCGATGCTCAATCTGGTCGCCGGGGCGGATGCAGGAGGCCCGGCCACCGTTACGGGCCTAGAGGCGGCCCTCGCCGTTCCGGGCTGCACCGTGCATCTTTACGGAAAGGCTGAGGCCCGCCCCTTTCGGAAAATGGGCCATGCCACCGTCCTCGCGCCGTCCCCTGCGGCAGCCCTTGAGGCCGCGCAAAGCCTTCGCGCGGCCCTGCACTTTGGAGAGTCGAAATGAGCGCATCCCCAGCGGTGGGCATCATCATGGGCAGCGACTCGGACCTGCCCGTTATGGAAAAGGCAGGCGCTCAGCTCGTTGCGCTAGGCATCCCCTTCGAGATGACCGTGGTGTCGGCGCACCGCACCCCCGACCGCATGGTGCACTATGCGCGGGAAGCCAAGGCTCGAGGCCTCAAGGTTCTGATTGCTGGGGCCGGGGGCGCCGCCCATCTGCCGGGCATGGTGGCCTCCATGACCACGCTGCCGGTCATTGGCGTTCCCGTGAATATCACCGCCCTCGCAGGTCAGGACGCGCTCCTGAGCATCGTGCAGATGCCTGCGGGAATCCCCGTGGCCACCGTCGCCATCGACAACGCGACCAACGCGGCCCTGCTCGCCGCCCGCATGCTGGCGATCGCAGATAGCGCCCTTGCCGGGCGCCTGGAAGCCCATCAGGCGGCCATGGTGGACACGGTGAAGGGCAAGATTGCCGCCGTGGAGGCGCGAAGCGCCGAACTCCAGGAAGCGCCCTAATGCTGGTGCCCGTCATCCTTTCCGGAGGGTCCGGATCCCGCCTTTGGCCCCTTTCCCGAGAGGAAGCCCCCAAGCAGTTTCTTCCCCTTTTGGAGCAGCAAAGCCTGCTGCAGCGCACCGCACTCCGAGCGAGCGAGGCCGGCGCCGGGGCGCCCTTGATCGTCTGCAATCAGGCGCACCGCTTTCTCGTTGCGCAGCAATTCGCCGACCTAGGCGCGAGCCCCCGGGCCATCGTGCTTGAACCCGTGGCACGGAATACGGCCCCCGCCATCGCCGCCGCAGCCTGCCTTGTGGAAGCGACGGAGGGCCCCGACGCCCGCCTGCTCGTCTTGGCTGCCGACCATGCCATCCCCAACGAAGGGGCCTTTGCGGAGGCCGTCGCTGTCGCAGACGGTCTGGCTCAGGCGGGCGAAATCGTCACCTTTGGCATCGTGCCGACCCACGCGGAGACCGGCTACGGATACCTGAAGGCGGGCACAGCGCAGGGCGGCGGCCGCATCGTTGAAGCCTTCATTGAGAAACCCAATCAGGACCGCGCCGACGCGTTCCTGGCCGAGGGCGGCTACTTCTGGAATTCGGGGATGTTTCTTTTCCCCGTAGGCGTACTGCTTGAAACCCTCGAGCGCCACGCCCCCGCAGCCCTTAGCGCTGCCCGCCTGGCAGTCGCTAATGCGACGGAAGATCTGGACTTTCTACGGCTAGAAGCAGCGGCCTTCGCGAGCGCACCCTCCGAATCCATCGACTACGCCGTCATGGAAAAGCTTGAGCGGGCCGTTATGGTGCCCCTCGACGCCGGCTGGAGCGACGTCGGCGCCTGGGACGCCCTCTGGAGCCTGGGAGAGAAGGACAGCGCTGGCAATGTCGCCCAAGG
>JAURCQ010000100.1 GCA_030828335.1 Gammaproteobacteria bacterium | reverse complement strand
GCTTTGGTGCGCCGCCAGAATTGAATCTGCTGGACCATGCCACCGGGTTATGGAAAACAGACGGCGTACAAGAAGTACGGCCCCTGCGGCAAGGAGCAGGGTGAGCAAGGGGGTGAAGGGGCTGAGGGCTTCTAGCCCCGGGGGCAGGGTGGCAGGGGCATCCTTGCGAAGATCGCTGAGAAAGCCGACCCCGAGAACAAAAACGCTGGAAGCAAGGGCCATCACCACCCCAAGGGTAGACCCCAAGATAATCACGAGAAGCATTTCGAGCAGTACGCTTCCCGATTTCCCGTCGTCCTTTCGCTCCATCATTGCCGCCCTCTGACAACTTTCTCCGGGGGCATGATAAGCCCTTGTTCTGCGCGATGCTTGGGGTTTTACCGCCGGTGTGGTTCCCTGGGGTCGTGCGGAAGGAAGCTTGGGAGGGGTTTTAGATGCACGAAGCTGGCGTATGGTCGACGGTTCTTGGCTTGGCAAGTCTCCTTGCCCTCGCGGTGCTCATGGTCCCCGTGGCTCGGCGCCTGGCCTTTCCCTTTACCGTGCTCCTCGCCTTGGTGGGGATCGGGCTTGGGGTGGGCGCCCACGGCCTTGAGACGCTGCACCTGCCCGGGGTCAGCGATTTCTTCCAGGCGCTCCATCGCTTAGAAATCACCGCCGATGCGGTGCTCTTTGTTTTTCTGCCGGCCCTGGTTTTTGAGGCCGCCCTTGCCATGAACGTGCGCCGTCTTCTGGAAGATCTCGCGCCGATTGTGTTCCTGGCCGTGTTTGGTCTCTTGCTGTCCACCCTGCTCATTGGAGTGAGCCTTGCTGCCGTTTCCGGGGTGGGGCTCGTGGCCTGCCTTATGCTGGGGGCCATTTGCTCCGCCACGGACCCCGTCGCGGTGGTGGCCATCTTTAAGGAAGTGGGCGCGCCCAAGCGTCTCGCGATCCTCGTGGAAGGGGAAAGCCTCTTTAACGATGCAACGGCGATCGTGCTGTTCACCCTCCTGGCTGCGATCCTCACGGAAGGGTCGGCGCCAACCGTCGCCGCGGGCGTTCTCGATTTCCTCCGGGTGTTCCTTGGGGGCATTGCGGTGGGCCTGGTCTTGGGACGGGCCTTCGTCGCACTACTGGCGCGTCTCGGTGGGGAGGCCCTGGCGGAGCGCAGCCTGACCGTGGCTCTGGCCTATCTCGCCTTCCTGCTGGGGGAACACTACCTCCACGTCTCCGGGGTCATGGCCGTGGTGACGGCGGCTTTGGTCGTAAGTGCCCGAGGCCCCAGCGTGCTATCGCCGGAGCACTGGCATGGGCTCCACGAAACCTGGGAGCAGCTTGGCTTCTGGGCCAACTCCCTGATCTTCCTTTTGGTGGGCCTGGCCGTACCCGGGCTTCTGGCGAATTTTACGGCGGAGCAGGGGCTCTGGTTGGCCGTGCTGGTGGGGGCCGCCCTCGGAGGGCGGGTGCTTATCATCTTTGGTCTGTTGCCGCTGCTCAGCAAGCTTCGCCTCGCGCAGCAGGTGTCCACGGCTTTTAAGGCGGTGATTTTCTGGGGTGGGCTTCGCGGGGCCGTGTCCCTCGCCCTTGCGCTGATCGTTCTGGAGGACAGCCGCTTCCCGCCGGAGGTGCAGCAATTCATCGGCGTGCTGGTCACCGGTTTCGTCCTTTTCACCCTCTTTGTGAATGCGCCTACCGTTGGGCTTCTGATTCGCTTTTTTCGCCTCGACGCCCTTGGCCCGGAGGATCGAGCCCTGCGCGATCGGGCGCTCGCTGGCGCCCTGGAGGAGATCTCCCAGTCCGTGGAGGCCATTGCTGTTCGGCAGGCGACGGCGCCGGAAATCGTATCCACCGTCAGCGGGGCCTATCACCAGCGCAGCCTAGCTGCGGCCCAGCGCCTGAGCACTGAGGAAGCATTGTCGGAGGACGCTTGGGTGCGCCTGGGCCTCGCCAATCTCGCCGCGCGGGAGCAGCGGGCCTATGCCCAGCAGTTTGAGGAGGGGTTCCTGGCCTCCCCCGTATACCGGGCCGTGACGCAGAAGCTTGAGGATCTTCAAGATGGGCTCCGGGGCCAGGGACTGTTGGGCTGGGAGCGATCCCTCGCGCGGAACCTATCCTTTGACTGGCGCTTTCGCCTGGCCCTGACGCTTCAGCGGCGCCTGGGCTGGCTAGGACCCTTGAGTGCCCAGGTGCGGGATCGCTTCGAGCGCTTGGCGGCGACGGAGCTTGCGCTAACGGATGTGCGGGGTAGCAGTCTGCCGCGGCTTCAAGCGCTTATGCCGGCTGCCGCCGCGGGAGCGCTGGAAGTGGCGTTTGAGGCCCGGGCCCAGGCGGTGGGGGAGGCCTTGGCAGGGCTGCGTAGTCAGTACCCGGACTACGCGGCGCACCTGGCGCAGCGCTTCCTGGAGCGCGGGGCGCTACGCCTCGAGGGGCAGCGCTATCAGGCCATGCTCCGGGACGGGGTGCTCACGCCGGAGGCGCACCGGGACTTGTGCGGGACGCTCCAGGCGGAGGAGGCTGCGCTGGATCAGCTGCCCCTGGATTTGGGGCTGGATCCCAAGCGCTTGCTCGCGAAGGCCAGCGTGTTCTCCCATCTTTCCGAGGCTCAGCTGGCGCGCCTTGCGGAGGCCCTACGGCCTCGCCTCGTGCTGCCCGAGGAGGCGGTGGTGACGGCCGGGGAGGCGGGGCACAGCATGTTCTTCATCTCGAGCGGTGCGCTTAAGGTTCTCACGAAGGCGGGCCCCGTGCTCTTGGGTTCCGGCGATTTCTTCGGGGAGCTGGCCCTACTCGATGGTCAGCCCCGTAACGCCACCGTGGTAGCGGCGGGCTTCGCGGATCTTCTCGAGCTCGACGCGGAACCCTTCACCGCCGTGCTGGCGGAGGACGAAACCCTTCGCGCCGCCGTGGAAGCGGCCGCGGCAGCTAGGCGCTAGGCCCCCGGCCATTGCCCGCGGCGGCCACCCCCGCGGCGAGGCGCTCCAGCCCCTCCGCGAGGAGGGCGGGGCTACACCCGAAGTTCAGGCGAAGGAAGTTCCCATCCCCAAAGGGCTCCCCGGGGGAGAGGCCCAGGCCGTGCCCCTCAAAGTGCGCCGGGGGATCGGTGAGTTCCAGCGCGCGCACATCGAGCCAGGCAAGGCAGGTGGCTTCCACCGGGGTGGTCTCGATCCCGGGAAGGGCGGCCACGGCGCTCTGCACCTGCGCGTGATTCTCCCGAAGCTGGGCAAGAAGCCCCTGGCGCCAGGGTTCGCCGTGGCGATAGGCCGCCTCGGCCGCGGCGTAGGCCAGGGGACCCACGCTGGGGACGAGGCCGCTCTGGGCTTCCCGGAAGCGGCGCCGAAGGGTGGAATCGGGAATGATGGCGAAGGCGCAGGGAAGGCCCGGAATATTGAAGGTCTTCGTCGGCGCCATGAGGGTAATGGTGCGCGCCGCCAGGGCGTCGCTCAGCTGGGCGATGGGCTGGTGAGGGCGTTCCTCCGTCAACAGCAGTTCAGCGTGGATTTCATCGCTACAGATCAAGAGATCATGGCGCTCGGCAAAGGCCCCCAGCGCTTCGAGCTCCTCGGTGCGGTACACCCGCCCCGTGGGGTTCTGGGGGTTGCACAGCATGAAGAGGCGCGTGGTTGGGGTGACCGCTGCTTCTAGCGTATCGAAGTCCATGACCCATTCCTTTCCATCGCGGACCAGGGGCACTTCGATGCGCTGCCGACCGCCGTTCTCCGGCGCGGCAAAGAAAGGGTAGTAGACCGGGGTCGTCATCATGATCTGATCCCCGGGGGCGCCGGCGCAGCGGCAGGCCAGGTTGAAGCCCGGCACCACGCCTGGAAGCCAGACGATCCAGCTGGGGTCCACGGCCCAGCCATAGCGCGTCTGGAGGAAGGCTAGGGTGGCCTCCGTGAGCGTCTCCGGAACGGTGGTATAGCCAAGAATGCCGTGGTCGACACGGCGGTGAAGGGCTTCGAGGATCGGCTCGGCAGTTTCAAATTCCATATCCGCGACCCAAAAGGGCAGGATGTCTGACCCCGCGTATTTTTCCCATTTGGTGGCGGCGGTGCCGCGTCGTTCCCGCCGAGTAGTGAAATCCATGGCCTGCCCCTTCAGTTTTCCGACAAATGCAGTTGGTCTTTAGCGCAGGCCCCAAGGCGCGCTACACTGGCGCTGTTCGGGGGGTTGGCCCCGTCTCGACCGGAGATCCTCGCCATGGATATTATGGACACGCTGCGCGAACAGGTCGCCAGTAATCCCATCATTCTTTACATGAAGGGGTCGCCTCAGGCGCCTCAGTGCGGCTTCAGCGCCCAAACGGTGCAGGCCCTTATGGCCTGTGGCCAGCCCTTCGCTTACGTGGACGTGCTGTCCCACCCCGATGTTCGGGCAAACCTGCCCAAGCTTGGCGATTGGCCCACCTTCCCCCAGCTTTGGGTGCAAGGGGAGCTCGTGGGCGGCTGCGATATCATCACGGAAATGTATAGCACCGGGGAGCTAAAGCCGCTGGTGGAAGCGGCGGCGCAGGCGGCGGCCCCCGAAGGGGAGGACGGGGCGGCCTAGCCCCAGGCCCAGAATGACAAAACCCGGCCGCGGCCGGGTTTTTTGTGCCTGGGGACCGGCCCTTGGAGGGCCTTCCCCTAGCGAGCAGACTGGAGGAAGTTTGCTTCCCCGAGGCTGTTCAGCAGCTTCATCTGGGTTTCCAGCCAATCGACGTGCTCTTCCTCCGCATCCAAGATGCTGGCGAGAAGGTCTCGGGAGACGTAATCCCGTACGGCTTCGCAATGGGCGATCCCGTCCCGAAGGTCGGGAATGGCCTGGTGCTCGAGGGCCAGATCGGCCTCAAGCATCTCCTTGACGGTTTCGCCGATACGCAGCCGCCCCAGGTCCTGGAGGTTGGGAATCCCTTCGAGGAACAAGATGCGTTGCGTGAGCTGATCGGCGTGCTTCATCTCATCGATGGATTCCTCGTATTCCTTTGCCGCCAGCTGTTCAAAGCCCCAATCCTTCAGCATGCGGGAATGAAGGAAATACTGGTTGATGGCTACGAGCTCGTTGTAGAGCGCTTTGTTTAGAAAACGGAGGACCTCAGCGTCGCCTTTCATGGGCAGCTCCCTAGCGTTAGGCACCCGGAAAAGCCGGGGCAGAAATAACCAAGGACGCCAGTCTGCCTTAGGCCGAAATTATCCGCAAGTGATTGTTTTAAAAGGAAATGATAATGCTAGAGGCAATGATAAGGCTTCGTATTTGCGTGCTCGGAGGGGCTCAGGATCGGAGCGGCGCAGCGTCGTAGGCGAGGGCGGCGCCCCGATGGGCGAGGGTCTCTTCCGCGAGGAGCGCACAGGTGTCGTCGGCACACTTACCGCAGCAGGTGGCGACGGCCAAGCGCGCCTGCAGGGCGTCAAAGGTGGCTGCGCCCTCCCGGATCGCTTCCCGGATACGGCCTTCGCTTACGGCATTGCAGATACACACCAACATGCAAAGCTCCCGTCGCTGACGAGAACAAGCATGCCGGAATGAGAACGATTGTCAATCGCGAATTTGTTCCCGGGGCCAGCCCAGGGCGCCGTGCCAGCGATTGACGATGGCGCAGAACAGCTCCGCGGTTTTTTGCGCATCGTAAAGGGCGGAATGGGCCGCTCGGCTGTCGAAGGCGATGTCCGCGGCTTGGCAGGCGCGGGCGAGCACCGTTTGGCCGTAGGCCAGACCCGCAAGGGTGACAGTGTCAAAGCTTGAGAAGGGGTGGAAGGGATTGCGCTTGAGATCTTGGCGCTGCGCCGCGGCCTGCATAAACCCGTGATCGAAGTGGGCGTTGTGGCCGACGAGCACGGCGCGGTTGCAATCACTTTGGCGTAGGGCCTGGCGGACCGCGCGAAATAGGGTGGTGAGGGCCTCCCGCTCCGGGACCGCGCCCCGGAGGGGGCTGAAGGGCTGGATCCCGGTGAAATCCAGGGCCGCCTGCTCAATGTTGGCGCCCTCGAAGGGTTCCACGTGCAGGGTGAGGGCGTCGTCCTGGACCAGCGTGCCGTCCTCTTCCACCCGTAAAAAAACCGCGGCGATCTCGAGGAGCGCATCGGTGTCTTTGTTGAAGCCGCCGGTCTCTACATCGATCACCACCGGGAGAAAGCCCCGGAAGCGATCAACGATGCGGGGCCCTGGAGGGATAAGGGGCTCGTCCTGCGAAGGTGCGTCCATGGGGGCCGCGATTCCGACGTAAAGAATGCTCGCACCTTAGCACAGGCGCGGCGCCGGATTGGGGCGGCGCCTTCCTCGCGGCTTTTCGGTACCATAGGCGCATCGCCGCAAGGCACCGCCAGGGTTGGGGCAAACGCCCCCTAGCAAGGAGCACAAAGTGGTTAAGAAAGTCGTGCTGGCCTATTCCGGGGGCCTAGATACCTCGGTCATCTTGAAGTGGCTGCAAACGGAATACGGCTGCGAGGTGGTCACCTTCACCGCGGACTACGGTCAGGGGGAAGAAGTAGAGCCGGCGCGGGCTAAGGCGCAGAACCTGGGCGCTAAGGAGATCTACATCGAAGATCTTCGGGAAGACTTCG